>NZ_CAJPHM010000016.1:0-195915 GCF_905339955.1 Burkholderia sp. BCC1996 | reverse complement strand
TGCGCTGTGGGCCGCCGAAGCATGGGGAGGCTACTGGAGCTGGGACCCGAAGGAAACCTGGGCGCTGATCGTGTGGCTCAACTACGCGGCCTGGCTGCACATGCGCCTGATGAAGGGCCTGCGCGGCGCGGTTGCCGCCTGGTGGGCGCTCACCGGCCTGCTCGTGACGACGTTCGCGTTCCTCGGCGTCAACATGTTCCTGTCCGGGCTGCACAGCTACGGCAAGCTGTAAGATTTCCGACGCGGGTCCGACAAAAGACCGCCGGCGCACTGCGTGCCCGGCGGTTTTCTTTTGTAACGGGCGGGCGGTCCGGGCGTCGAACGGCGCAGGATGGGTCGGGTCGAACGCTCATGAAGCGTGCGCGCCGCGCATGCAGGAGGAGCAGCACGATGTGGATCAAACACCCTTTGCGTACCGTACTGACCGGCGGTGACATCGCGCAGAGCCAGATTACGCCGCGCGCGGTGTTCGAGAACCGGCGGCGCGTCTTGCAGGCCGCCGGCCTGGCGGCGGCGGGCGGATTGCTCGGCGGCAGCGGCGCTGCGTTCGCCGCCTATGCGTCGCCGGACGCGCGGGCCGCGAAGCTCGTGGCGAAAACCAACCCGAAGTTCGTCGCGGCCGACCAGGTGACGCCGTTCAAGGACATCACGTCCTACAACAACTTCTACGAGTTCGGCACCGACAAGGGCGACCCGGCGCAAAACGCCGGCACGCTGCGGCCGCGCCCGTGGCGCGTGAGCGTCGAAGGCGAGGTGCTGCACCCGAAGGTGTTCGATCTCGACGAACTGCTGAAGCTCGCGCCGCTCGAAGAGCGCGTGTACCGGCTGCGTTGCGTCGAAGGCTGGTCGATGGTGGTCCCGTGGATCGGCGTGCCGCTGTCCGAGCTGATCAAGCGCGTGCAACCGACCGGCAACGCGAAGTACGTGCAGTTCGTCACGCTGGCCGATCCGTCGCAGATGCCGGGGCTGTCGACGCCGGTGCTCGACTGGCCGTACTCGGAAGGGCTGCGGATGGACGAGGCGATGAATCCGCTGACGCTGCTGACGATGGGCGTATACGGCCAGGTGTTGCCGAACCAGAACGGCGCGCCGGTGCGGATCGTCGTGCCGTGGAAGTACGGCTTCAAGAGTGCGAAGTCGCTCGTGAAGATCCGCTTCGTCGACAAGCAGCCGAAAACGAGCTGGAACACGTACGCGTCGAACGAATACGGCTTCTATTCGAACGTGAACCCGAACGTCGATCACCCGCGCTGGAGCCAGGCGACCGAGCGCCGGATCGGCGAGGACGGCTTCTTCACGCCGAAGCGCAAGACGCTGATGTTCAACGGCTACGGCGATCTCGTCGCGTCGATGTATCAGGGCATGGACCTGAAGAAGAATTTCTGAGTGCGCCGGTGAGAAACGACATGCCTCCTTCGACGCTGACGCCCGCGCGCGCGTCCGGCACGCGCACGGCTGCCGCCGGCAGTTCCCGGGGCGGCGCAGCGCGTGCTGCCGCGCCGCGCTGGCTTGCCCCCGCCAAGGTACTGGTTTTCGCGGCCGGACTCTATCCGCTCGCCCGTCTCGTGCTGTTCGGGCTGACCGACCGGCTCGGCGCGAACCCGATCGAATTCATCACGCGCTCGACGGGCCTCTGGACGCTGGTGATGCTCTGCCTCACGCTCGGCGTCACACCGCTTCGGCGCGTGACGGGCGTTCCCGCGTTGCTGCGCTTTCGCAGGATGATCGGCCTGTTCGCGTTCTTTTACGCGACGCTGCATTTCACGACGTATCTGTGGTTCGACAAGTGGTTCGACGTGCTCGCGATCCTGAAGGACGTCGGCAAGCGTCCGTTCATCACGGTCGGCTTCGCCGCGTTCGTGCTGCTGATTCCGCTGGCCGCGACCTCGCCGCGCGCGATGGTGCGCCGGCTCGGTCGTCACTGGGCGACGCTGCATCGCGCGATCTATGCGATCGCGCTGTTCGGCGTGCTGCATTTCTGGTGGATGAGGGCCGGCAAGCACAATCTCGCGCAGCCGAAGCTCTACGCGGTGATCGTTGCGGTGCTGCTCGGCTGGCGCCTGCTCGAATGGGGCTGGCGGCGCGTCCGCGCATGACGAGGCGGGCTCGGAAAAACAAAAGGCGATGACGGGCAGTCATCGCCTTGGTCGCGCAGGAAGCCGCGCGAGCGGCGGCGCACGCTTACTGCGTGGCGGCCGGGCCGGATGCCGGCATCGCGGCCTTCGATGCATCGCTCGACAGCTCCGGTGACAGCGTGAGCGGCGTGCCGGAAGAATCGGGAATGCTGTCGGACGACGCGTTTTCATCGGTCGGCGTGACGTCGGACGGCGCCGTGTCCTGCTGCTGGATGGGCTTCGCCGGCAACGGGGGCACGGTGGGCAGATAGAGCGGACCGCGTTGACCGCAGCCGGCAAGAATCGCCAAAGCCGCTACAATCGCGCTCATCCGGAAAACGACTCGCATGATCGTCCCTGAACAATTTAACCGATAGAGTTTAGCATGTCCGATACTGAATACCTGGCCCGTGCCGAGGCCGTGCTGGCGGCCGTCGAGCGTACCGTGGATGCCGCGAACGACGGCGATCACGACATCGATCTGGAGCGCAACGGCGGCGTGCTGACGCTGACGTTCGAGAACGGCTCGAAGATCATCGTCAACCTCCAGCCGCCGATGAAGGAGCTGTGGATCGCCGCGAAGGCGGGCGGGTTCCATTACCGTTTCGTGGACGGCGAATGGCGCGATACGCGCACCGGCACCGAGTTCTTCGCGGCGCTCACCGAGTACGCGACGCAGCAGGCCGGCCTGCCGATCACGTTCGGCGCGTAACGCGTCCGGCGCTCGCCCGGCCGGGCGCCGATACGCCGGATCGAAGCACAAGGAAAAAGCGCCCCGCGGGGCGCTTTTTTCATGCCCGGGCCGTTCGTATCAGTGGCCGCGGAACAGGTTCATGATGTCCTGCTTCTCCTGTTCGTCGACGTGCGGCACCGCTTCGTCGGTGCTCTGCACCGCCGGCGCCTGCGGCACGCCGACCGTCGACACGAAGCCGTGCCCCGGCGTGAAGTCGGTGAAGTACAACTCGCTGCCGAGCGCCTGGACGTCGTCCGGCATCGTCGGCTTGAACTCCGGCACGCCCTTCAGCGCCGCGCCCATATAGTCGATCCAGACCGGCAACGACAGGCCGCCGCCGGTTTCGCGATCGCCGAGGCTGCGCGGGTTGTCGTAACCGATCCACGCGATCGCCGCGAGCGTGTGCTGGTAGCCGGCGAACCACGCGTCGTGCGAGTCGTTCGTCGTGCCGGTCTTGCCTGCGAGGTCGGTGCGCTTCAGCACGTTGGTGCGCGCGCCCGTGCCGCGCTGCGCGACGCTCTGCAGCAGGCTGTTCATCACGTATGCGTTGCGCGCGTCGATCGCGCGCGGCGCGTTCTGCTCGGCGATGAGCGGCTGCGCGCGGGCGACGACAGCGCCGTTCGGATCGGTCACTTCGGCGATCAGGTACGGATTCACGCGGAAGCCGCCGTTCGCGAACACCGAGTACGCGCCGGCCATCTGCAGCGGCGTGACCTGGCCCGCGCCGAGCGCCATCGGCAGGTAGGCCGGATGGCGGTCGGCGTCGAAGCCGAAGCGCGTGATGTACTGCTGCGCGTACTTCGTGCCGATGTGGTTCAGGATCCGGATCGACACGAGGTTGCGCGAGCGCTGCAGCGCGGTGCGCATCGACATCGGGCCTTCGAAACCGCCGCCGTAGTTCTTCGGTTCCCACGGCTGGCCGCCGGTTTCCGCGGCGCTGAAATACAGCGGGCCGTCGTTGATCACCGTGGCCGGCCCGAGGCCCTTGTCGAGCGACGCCGAATAGATGAACGGCTTGAACGACGAGCCCGGTTGCCGCCACGCCTGCGTGACGTGGTTGAACTTGTTCTTGTTGTAGTCGAAGCCGCCGACCAGCGAGCGGATCGCGCCGTCCTGCGGAACGATCGAGATGAACGCGCCTTCGACCTGCGGCAACTGCGTGATCGACCACTTCCCGGCGTCGTTCTTCACGACCCGGACGATCGCGCCCGGGCGGATGCGGCGGTTCGGCTGCGCGCCGGCCGACAGCGCGCCCGACGCGAAGCGCAGGTTGTCGCCTTCGATCGTCGCGCTGCTGCCGTCGATGAAGGCGATGGTGATCTGGCGCGGGGTGGCCGCGGTGACGACCGCCGCGATCAGCTCGCCGTTGTCGGGGTGTTCGAGCAGCGCATCGTCGATCGCCTGCTCGCGATCGTCGGCGCCGGCCGGCAATTCGATGAAGCCTTCCGGCCCGCGATAGCCGTGGCGGCGCTCGTAATCCATGATGCCCTTGCGCAGCGAGGTGTAGGCAACCTGCTGGTCGGCGGAATCGATCGTCGTGACGACGTTGAAGCCGCGCGTATAGGTTTCCTCGCGGTACTGCGCGTACATCATTTGTCGGACCATTTCCGCGACGTACTCGGCGTGCACGCTGAACTCGCGGCCCGCGCCCTTGACGGCGAGCGGCTGCGCGGCGGCTTGGTCGTACTGCTCGCGCGTGATGAAGTTCAGCTCGAGCATCCGCTGCAGGATGTATTCCTGGCGCACCTTCGCGCGCTTCGGATTGACGACCGGGTTATACGCGGACGGCGCTTTCGGCAGCCCCGCGAGCATCGCCGCTTCGGCGAGCGTGATGTCCTTCAGGTCCTTGCCGAAATAGACCCGTGCGGCGCTCGCGAAGCCGTACGCACGCTGGCCGAGATAGATCTGATTCATGTAGACCTCGAGAATCTGATCCTTCGTCAGCGCGCGCTCGATCCGGTAGGCCAGCAGCATTTCGTAGATCTTGCGCGTGTAGGTCTTTTCGCTCGACAGGAAGAAGTTGCGCGCGACCTGCATCGTGATCGTGCTCGCGCCCTGCGACGCATGGCCATTCGTCAGTGCGACGAAGCCGGCGCGGGCGATGCCGGTGAGGTCGACGCCGCCGTGATCGTAGAAGCGTGCGTCCTCGATCGCGAGGATCGCCTTCTTGAGCGAGTCGGGCACGTCCTTGAAATGGACGATGTCGCGGCGTTCCTCGCCGAATTCGCCGATCAGCACGTGATCGGACGTATAGATGCGCAGCGGTACCTTCGGACGATAGTCGGTCAGCGCGTCGAGCGACGGCATGTTCGGCCACGCGACGACGAGCGCGTAGCCGAGCACGAGGCCGCCGGCCACGACGAGGGCCACGCACATCGCGGCGAGGCCGATCAGGACTTTCAGCCACCAGGACCGCTTCTTCGGCTCGGGCGCGGGAGGCGGGGACGTAGGAGACGTGGATTGCATAGGCATACCGGAAAACAGTCCCGCGATTATAGCTGCCCGGTAAGACCGGTCCTGACGCGGGGGGCGGCGGCCGGAAACCGGCGGATCGCGGTGCCGCCGGCATAGTGTCCGCGAGGTCGCCCCGTGCCACAACTGGCCGTCCGGCCGACTGTCGGGCACACGCGCCGCTTTGCAGAATCAGGCCTCGGAAACGCGGCGTGGGCCGCAACGATCGCGGGAGGCTGGGATGACAGGACGATGGGCGGCGCGGTTCGCGCCGGGCAGGCACCGTTCGACGGGCATCGACGTCGGGGCGGACGAGGTGAGGGTGGCCGTGCTGAGCCGGCGCGGGCGGGCCGTGGAGGTGCGGGTCGAAGGACTCGAGCGGGAGCCGGTCGGATTGCAGGACGGGCCGGAGGAGGCGCGCTGGGCCGCGGTCGCACGCGCGTTGGCGGCGGCCGTGTCGCGATTGTCGGCGGCGGGCGTGCGCTGCGACACGCGCGGCGTGATGGCGCTGCGCGACGACGAAATGCGGACCGCGACGCTCGACCTGGCCGGGCGCGACGACGTCGCGGACGCCGCCCGGCAGGCCGCTGAACGGATCTCGGGGTTGCCGCCCCACAGCCTCGCGTTCGACTGGCGGCAGGACGACGGCGCGTGCCCGGGCGAGATCGAGGTCGCCGTGGCGCCGCAGGCATTGCTCGAACGGCGGATCGACGTCGCCGCGCAGGCCGGCGTCGACCTGACGGCCGTCGACGGCGAATCGGCCGCCGCGCTGCGTGCGTTGCGCTATGCCGCGCAGTTCGAACCCGATGCCCACGGCCCGTACGCCGCATTCTGGTTCTGCGACACGGGCGTGCGTGGCTGGCGGGTCGACGGTTCGATCGCCGTACCGGTGCTCGCGGTGTCCGGCGACGTGCAGGCGGCGTTCCCCGACGCATTGCGCCAGTGCGTGTTCGAGCCGGTGCGCTGCGTGCTCGTGGCCGGCGACGCGCGCAGCATCGCCCGCTGCGGTACGTCGGCCGCCGATATCGGCGATGCGCTCGGCGTGGCCGCGGTGCCGTTCGACTGCACCGGATGGGACGGGCTGCCGGGCGTGCCCGCCGGAACGCAGGGCGGTCCGGCGTTTGCGCTCGCGATCGGGCTGGCGCTGCGCGGGGTGTGGGAATGATGGCCGATGTGGGGTTCGGGCGAACTGCCGCCGGCCACGCCGTGCTCGGCGGCTTCAATCTGCTGCCGTACCGTGAGCGGCTGGCGCAGGCGTTGCGGCGGCGCCGTGCCGCGCAGTGCGGGGCGGCGATCGTGCTCGGCGTGCTCGGGGCCTGCATGTGGACGGGGGCGGCGACGGCGTGGCGATGGCGCGTGGATGCGGAGCGTACGCGTGTGGAGGCGCGGCTGCGGCAATTGCAGCCACGGATCGATGCCGAACGGCGCGCCGCCGGCGTGGCCGCCGACCTCGCGCGACGCGATGCACGGGCGGCCGCGCTTGCCGCGCCTTGCCGGCGTGTCGCCGGGCTGCTCGCGACGCTGGCGCAGGTGCGCGAAGACACCGTCCGGCTCGACGCATTGCGCACGACTGCGTCCGGCGCCGTGCTCGACGCGCGCACGACGAGTTACCGGGCGGCCGCGCGGTGGCTCGCACGGATTGCGGTCGAGCAGCGTGACTGGCGATTCGATGTCGGTGCGCTGACACCTGCTTCGGCCACGCCGGTCACGGGTTCGGCCGTGCCGTTCCGGTTTTCCGTGCAGGTGCGTTGGCACGACGCGCCGCCGCGGCAGAACGCAGCGGGAGGCGACGCATGACGGCGATCACGCATCGGTCCATGCCAGCCGGTGCCGGGCGGCGCGGCCGCGTGGCGCGGATGTCGCCGGCCGCGGCGCATGCCATCGGCTGCGTGGCGGCGTTCGCGTGCGTGACGATGGGCACCATTCATCTGATGGATGCCGTCGACGCGAGCGGCCTCGCACGCAGTCGCGCGTTGCTGGCAACGGCACAAGTGCGTGCCGCCGACGCACAGCGGCTGCTCGCGACCGCGCCACGGCGCAACCCGGACCCGGCTGCCGGGCACGCCTCCAGCGTGCCGCGTGCATCGGGGTGGCCCGCACTGATGCTCGAACTGGCGGACCTGGCCGGCGCGAGCGGACTGCGGATCGTGTCGATCGAGCCGCGGCGCACTGACGAAGCGGCGCCGGATGGCCGACGCACGGTGCGGATCGTCGCGGACGGCGGCTTTCCGGCGTTGCTGCGGCTGATCGGCGGGCTGGCGAGTTTTCCCGCGCTGGTGGTGCCGTCGAGACTGCACATCGAGCGGAAACCGCCCGCGTTGCGGGTGGACATGACGATCGACGTGTTTCCGGCGCTGTCGGGGGCTCGTGTTCCCGATGGCACGGTGCGGCTGCTTGCCGGCGTGCCGAGCGACGATCCATTCGGCGGCGATGGCTTGCCCGCGCAGGCCGACGATGCGACGCCGCGCCTGGCCGGCACGATTCGCGACGTACGCGCCGGGCTCGCGCTGTTCGACGCGGGCGATGGCGCATTCGCGACCGTTGCGCCGGGCGAAGCGTTCGGGATGTCACGCGTGGTGAGCGTCGATGCCGGTGCGGTGACGCTTGCGACAGCCGACGGCGCGCGCCGGTTCGTCATGGATGACGGAGGTCGCCCATGACGAAGTACGGATGGCGGGCGATCGCATTCTGGGTCGGATCGGGCGCGGCCGCGGCACACGCGGCGCTGCCGCCGTTGCCCCCGTTGCCGCCTTTGCCGCCGGCCGGCTGGCCGATCGCATCGATGCAGGCGCATGCCCAGGACACACCGCTGCCGCAGGGTGCGCCCGACGGTGCGGACGGCGCGGACGGTGCAGCGCCCGGGCATGACGGTCCGCCGCCGTTCGATCAGGCCGTGCGCGCGGCGCTTCAAGCGGACACCACCGCACCGGTGCCCCGGCTGGAAGGGCCGCCGATTCCATTGCCGCCGCCGACGCGCATGAGCGACGCCGCTGCGCGGCACCCCGGCGATGCGGATGACGCGCGGCGGATCTCGCTGAATCTGCAAGGCGCCGGGCTCGCTGCCGCGTTCGACGCGCTCGCGCGATTCACCGGGCTCAGCATCATCGTCGGCGAGCAGGTGCGCGGCACCGTGACGTTACGTCTGAACAATGTCCGCTGGCGCGATGCGTTCGACACGTTGCTCGACACGCACGGGCTGGCGATGTCCCGGCGCGGCAACGTGATCTGGGTCACGCCGGCGGCCGAACTCGCCGCGCGCGAGCGCGAGCGCTTCGAAACGCATGCACGCGCGGCCGAGCTGGAGCCGCTCGCGAGCCGGACCTTCGCGCTGCATTACCCGCGCGCGCAGGACGTGCAGCGGCTGCTGGCCGGAGCGACCGGCCAGCGCCTGCTGTCGAAACGCGGCGCCGCGGCGGCCGATCCCCGCACGAACCTGTTGTTCGTCACCGATCTGGCGCCGCGCATCGCGCAGATCGCGGGCTTGATCGACGCGATCGACCGGCCGTCGCGGCAGGTCCGGATCGAGGCGCGGATCGTAGAAGGCGAACAGGGCTTCTCGCGCAACCTCGGCGCACGCGTCGCGCTGCGCGCGCAGGGACGGGCGCCCGCGGCCGACGGCGCGGCATTCGCGACGGACACGCGCAACGCGCTCGACCTGGCCGCACGACCGCTCGGCGGCTTCGAGGCGGCGACGGCCGGCTTCACGTTGTTCGCCGCGCCGCTCAGCCGCGTGCTCGACGTTGAATTGAGCGCGCTCGAGGCGCAGGGGCGGGGCCAGATCGTTTCCAGCCCCCGCGTGGTGACGGCCGACCGCGTGAAGGCGATCGTCGAACAGGGCTCGGAGCTGCCGTACCAGGCGAAGGTCGGCAACGGCGTGAGCGGCGTGCAGTTCCGCCGCGCGACGCTGAAGCTCGAGGTCGAGCCGCAGATCACGCCCGACGGGCGCGTCGTGCTGGACCTGGACGTGACGAAGGACAGCATCGGCGAGCCGACGGCGGCCGGCCCGGCGATTCATACGAAGCACGTCCAGACACGCGTCGAGGTCGAGGACGGCGGAACGGTCGCGATCGGCGGGATTTACGAGCAGTTGAACCGGGACGATGTGACGCGGGTGCCGCTCTTGGGCAAAATACCGGTACTGGGCGCGCTTTTCCGGCACCGCGCACGGCGCGACCAGCGCAGCGAATTGGTCGTCTTCATCACGCCGACGGTCGTCGGCGCGCGTTGCGAAACGGCCGGCGCGGGCGACGCAGATGCGGGAAAAACGGGGCCGGAAGCCGGCGGCGCAGGCTCGACAAGGCAGCCGCTTTGCCAGTAAGCTGCGCCACACACCAGCAAGATTCAAGCAGAGGAAGCCGTTGCAAGCGCGGGACCCACATGCAAACGTATTTTTCGTCGGCCTTATGGGAGCGGGTAAGACCACCGTGGGCCGTGCGGTCGCGCGCCGGCTCGACAGGACGTTCTTCGACTCCGACCACGAAATCGAGGCCCGCACGGGTGCGCGCATTCCGGTGATCTTCGAGATGGAGGGCGAGGCCGGGTTTCGCGACCGCGAATCGCAGGTGATCGCCGATCTCACGCAGCGCGAGAACATCGTGCTCGCGACGGGCGGCGGCGCGGTGCTGCGGCCCGAGAATCGCGATTGCCTGAAAAGCAGCGGTATCGTCATCTATCTGCGCGCCAATCCGCACGATCTGTGGCTGCGCACCCGCAAGGACAAGAACCGCCCGCTGTTGCAGACCGACGATCCGAAGGCGCGTCTCGAAGCGCTCTACGAAGTGCGCGACCCGCTGTACCGCGAATGCGCGGACTTCATCATCGAGACCGGCCGCCCGTCGGTCAACGGCCTCGTCAACATGGTGCTGATGCAACTCGAACTGGCAGGCGTCATCGCCAAGCCGCTACAAGCATGATTACCGTCAACGTCGATCTGGGCGAGCGCGCCTACCCGATTCACATTGGTGCCGGCCTGATCGGCCGCACCGAGCTGTTCGCCCCTCACATCACCGGTTCGTCGGTCACGATCGTCACGAACACGACGGTCGATCCGCTCTACGGCGACGTGCTGCGCGCGGCGCTCGCGCCGCTCGGCAAGCGCGTGTCGACGGTCGTGCTGCCGGACGGCGAGGCCTACAAGAACTGGGAAACGCTGAACCTGATCTTCGACGGCCTGCTGACCGAGCGCGCCGACCGCAAGACGACGCTCGTCGCACTCGGCGGCGGCGTGATCGGCGACATGACCGGCTTCGCCGCCGCGTGCTACATGCGCGGCGTGCCGTTCATCCAGGTGCCGACGACGCTGCTGTCGCAGGTCGATTCGTCGGTCGGCGGCAAGACGGGCATCAACCACCCGCTCGGCAAGAACATGATCGGCGCGTTCTACCAGCCGCAGGCCGTGATCGCCGATATCGGCGCGCTGACCACGTTGCCCGATCGCGAGCTGGCGGCCGGCGTGGCCGAGGTCATCAAGACGGGCGCGATCGCCGATGCGGCATTCTTCGACTGGATCGAGGCGAACGTCGAGGCGCTGAACCGCCGCGAGCCGGCCGCGCTCGCGCATGCGGTGAAGCGCTCGTGCGAGATCAAGGCGAGCGTGGTCGCAGCCGACGAACGCGAAGGCGGGCTGCGTGCGATCCTGAATTTCGGCCATACGTTCGGCCATGCGATCGAGGCCGGGCTCGGTTATGGCGAGTGGCTGCACGGCGAAGCGGTCGGCTGCGGGATGGTGATGGCGGGCGACCTGTCGGTGCGGCTCGGCCTGCTCGACGAAGCGTCGCGGCAGCGGCTCGACGCGGTGATCGCCGCCGCACATCTGCCGGTGCGCGGGCCGGCACTCGGCGATGCGCGCTACATGGACCTGATGCGCGTCGACAAGAAGGCTGAAGCCGGAGCGATCAAGTTCATCCTGCTGAAGCGATTCGGCGATACGCTGATCACCCAGGCGCCCGACGAAGCCGTGTTCGCTACGCTGGCGCAGACGACCCGGTAACGGCGCCCCGGATGCCCCGGCGCCCCTGACATGGAGGAGACGTGAGCGAGACATCCAGCAGCAAACCGACCCGAGCCGGCCGCGCATCCGCTGCGGCGCTGGCCGAGCCGCCGACGCTGGCGGCGCTGGAAGCCCATCTCGCTCCGTATGCCGCCCACGCGTCGCAGTCGCGCGGCCGCCGCCATCAGGAAACCCCGCCGGCGGCGCGCACCGAATTCCAGCGCGACCGCGACCGCATCGTTCATTCGACCGCGTTCCGCCGGCTCGAATACAAGACGCAGGTCTTCGTCAATCACGAAGGCGACCTGTTTCGCACGCGCCTCACGCACAGCCTCGAAGTCGCGCAGATCGCGCGTTCGGTCGCGCGCAACCTGCGCCTGAACGAGGATCTCGTCGAAGCGATCTCGCTCGCGCACGATCTCGGCCATACGCCGTTCGGCCATGCCGGGCAGGATGCGCTGAATGCGTGCATGCGCGAGCACGGCGGCTTCGAGCACAACCTGCAGAGCCTGGCGGTGGTCGACGAGCTCGAGGAGCACTACGGCGCGTTCAACGGCCTGAACCTGTGCTTCGAGACGCGCGAAGGCATCCTCAAGCACTGTTCGCGCGAGAACGCCCGCAAGCTCGGCGCGCTCGGCGAGCGTTTCCTGCAAGGCCGCCAGCCGTCGCTGGAAGCGCAGCTCGCGAACATCGCGGACGAAATCGCGTACAACAACCACGACGTCGACGACGGCCTGCGCTCCGGCCTGATCACGATCGAGCAGCTCGCCGAAGTCGAGCTGTGGCAGCGCCACTACGACGCGGCGCTCGCCGAATTCCCGCATCTCGAAGGCCGCCGCCTCGTGCACGAGACGGTGCGCCGCATCATCAACACGCTGATCGTCGACCTGATCGACGAGACCACGCGCAATCTCGCGCGTGTCGCGCCCGCGTCGCTCGACGACGTGCGCGCCGCGCCGCCGCTCGTCGCGCACAGCGAGCCGATCGCCGCGCAGGCGGCGGCCCTCAAGCGTTTCCTGTTCAAGAACCTGTATCGCCACTACAAGGTGATGCGCATGGCGAACAAGGCGCAGCGCGTCGTCACCGGGCTGTTCGACGCGTTCATCGACGATCCGCGCCTGCTGCCGCCGCCGTACCAGTCGGACGACGAAGCGCAGCAGCCGCGCCTCGTCGCGCACTACATCGCCGGCATGACCGACCGCTTCGCGCTGAAGGAATACCAGCGCCTGTTCGTCATCAACGACAACTGACTGTCACAAACGATCACTAGACTTCGCCGGTTCAGTGGCGACGGGAATGTTGCACACGCTGTTGGTAACGTTTTCACAGGAGAGAGATCGATGAAGAAGAAGCCCGCGGGGACAATGGTTCGCTCGATCGCGCTGGGCGGCGCGCTCATGTTCGGTGTGCAGCATGCGGCGTTCGCCGCGACGGAGATCCAGTTCTGGCATGCGATGGAGTCGGCGCTCGGTGAGCGCGTCAACGAGCTCGCCACGCAGTTCAACGCATCGCAGAGCGACTACAAGATCGTGCCGGTCTTCAAGGGCACGTACGACCAGGCACTCGCGGCGGGCATCGCCGCCTATCGCAGCGGCAACGCGCCGGCGATCCTCCAGGTCTATGAAGTCGGCACCGCGACGATGATGCAGGCGAAGAAGGCCGTCGTGCCGGTCTACGACGTGTTCAAGCAGGCCGGCGTGCCGCTCGACGAAAAGGCGTTCGTACCGACCATCGCGAGCTACTACAGCGACGCGAAGACGGGCCATCTCGTGTCGATGCCGTTCAACAGCTCGACGCCGGTGCTGTACTACAACAAGGACGCGTTCAAGAAGGCCGGGCTCGACCCGAACCAGCCGCCGAAGACGTGGGCCGACGTGCAGGCCGCCGCGGAGAAGCTGCGCAAATCCGGGATGACGTGCGGCTTCACGACCGGCTGGCAGGGCTGGATCCAGCTCGAGAACTACAGCGCGTGGCATGCGCTGCCGTTCGCGAGCCGCAACAACGGCTTCGACGGCGCCGACGCGGCGCTCGAATTCAACAAGCCGCAGCAGGTCGCGCACATCGCGTTCCTGCAACAGATGCAGAAGGACGGCACGTTCACGTACGCGGGCCGCAAGGACGAGGCATCGGCGAAGTTCTACAGCGGCGACTGCGGGATCCTGACGACGTCGTCGGGCGCGCTCGCGAACGTGCAGAAGTTCGCGAAGTTCAGCTACGGCACCGGCATGATGCCGTACGACGCGAACGTGAAGGGCGCGCCGCAGAACGCGATCATCGGCGGCGCGAGCCTGTGGGTGCTGGCCGGCAAGGATCCGGCGACCTACAAGGGCGTCGCGAAGTTCCTCGCATTCCTGGCCTCGCCGCCGATCGCCGCGAAGTGGCACCAGGAAACCGGCTACCTGCCGGTCACGACGGCCGCGTACGAACTCACGCGCCAGCAGGGCTTCTATGCGAAGAACCCGAGCGCGGAAACCGCGATCAAGCAGATGATGAACAAGCCGCCGCTGCCGTATACGAAGGGGCTGCGCCTCGGCAACATGCCGCAGATCCGCACGGTCGTCGACGAAGAGCTGGAGCAGGTCTGGGCGGAGAAGAAGTCGCCGAAGGAGGCGCTCGATTCGGCGGCGTCGCGCGGCGACGAGCTGCTGCGCCGCTTCGAGAAGTCGGGCGGCTGAGCCTGCATCGCGTTCGTGCCGCCGGCCGCCGCGTCGCGTATGCGCGCGTGCGGGCCGGCGGCACGGTTCCCTTCCCGTTTCGCCTCCGGACACCCGCGATGCAATCCCGTTCCCGTTTCGGCGCGAGCCTGCTGCCGTACCTGCTGATCGCGCCGCAGCTCGCGATCACCGCCGTGTTCTTCCTGTGGCCGGCCGGCGTCGCGCTGTGGCAGTCGACGCAGATGCAGGACGCGTTCGGCACGTCGAGTGAATTCGTCGGTTTCGCGAACTTCACGCACCTGTTCGCCGACCCGCTGTACCTCGACTCGTTCCGCACGACGCTGGTGTTCAGCTCGCTCGTCACGGTCAGCGGGCTCGTCGTGTCGCTGCTGCTCGCCGCCTGCGCCGACCGCGTGATCCGCGGCGCGCGCGTATACCGCACGCTGCTGATCTGGCCGTATGCGGTCGCGCCGACGATCGCGGCCGTGCTGTGGGCGTTCCTGTTCAACCCGAGCATCGGCCTCGTCACCTATGCGCTCGCGAAGGGCGGCATCGTGTGGAATCACGCGCTGAACGGCGGCCAGGCGATGTTCCTCGTCGTGCTCGCGTCGGTATGGAAGCAGGTGAGCTACAACTTCCTGTTCTTCTACGCAGGGCTGCAGGCGATTCCGCGCTCGCTGATCGAGGCGGCGGCGATCGACGGTGCCGGGCCGGTGCGGCGCTTCTTCCACATCGTGCTGCCGCTGCTGTCGCCGACGAGCTTCTTCCTGCTGGTCGTGAACCTCGTCTACGCGTTCTTCGACACCTTCCCGGTGATCGACGCGGCCACCGCCGGCGGCCCCGCGCAGAGCACGAAGACGCTGATCTACAAGATCTTCACGGAAGGCTTCCAGGGGCTCGACATCGGCAGCTCGGGTGCGCAGTCGGTCGTGCTGATGATCATCGTCGTCGGCCTGACGGTGATCCAGTTCCGCTTCGTCGAACGCAGGGTGCAATACGCATGATCGAAAATCGCAAGGGCTTCGACCTGTTCTGCCACGCGGTGCTGATCGCGGGCGTCGTGCTGATCGTGTTCCCGGTGTACGTCGCGTTCTGCGCGGCGACCATGAACGCGCAGGAAGTGTTCACGATCCCGCTGTCGCTGGTGCCGAGCACGCACCTGCTGGAGAACGTCGCCTATATCTGGGGGCACGGCAGCGGCGGCACGACGGCGCCGTTCGGCCGGCTGCTCGTCAACAGCTTCGTGATGGCGCTCGCGATCGCGGTCGGCAAGATCGCGGTGTCGATCCTGTCCGCGTACGCGATCGTCTACTTCCGCTTCCCGTTCCGCAACACGGCGTTCTGGCTGATCTTCATCACGCTGATGCTGCCGGTCGAGGTGCGGATCTTCCCGACCGTGCAGGTCGTGTCGACGCTCCACATGACGAACACCTACGCGGGGCTCTCGCTGCCGCTGATCGCATCGGCGACCGCGACGTTCCTGTTCCGCCAGTTCTTCATGACGCTGCCCGACGAGCTGATGGACGCCGCGCGCATCGACGGCGCGGGGCCGCTGCGCTTCTTCCGGGACGTCGTGCTGCCGCTGTCGAAGACGAGCATCGCGGCGCTGTTCGTGATCACGTTCATCTACGGCTGGAACCAGTATCTGTGGCCGATCCTGATCACGACGGAGGCGTCGCTGTCGACGGCGGTGGTGGGCATCAAGACGATGATCGCGAGCGGCGACGCCGCGACCGAATGGCAATACGTAATGGCGGCGACGCTGCTGGCGATGATTCCGCCGCTCGTCGTCGTGCTGGCGATGCAGCGCTGGTTCGTGCGCGGCCTCGTCGATTCCGAAAAATAACTGACGTAACCGGGAGAAGGACAAGGTATGGCTGCGCTGAGCTTGAAGGGCGTCAGGAAATCCTACGACGGCAAGCAGCACGTGCTGCATGGCATCGACGTGGAGATCGCCGACGGCGAATTCATCGTGCTGGTCGGCCCGTCGGGCTGCGGCAAGTCGACGCTGCTGCGGATGATCGCGGGGCTCGAGACGGTGACGGACGGCGAGATCGCGATCGGCGAGCGCGTGGTCAACGCGCTGGAGCCGAAGGATCGCGACATCGCGATGGTGTTCCAGAACTACGCGCTGTATCCGCACATGACGGTCGCGCAGAACATGGGCTACGGGCTGAAGATCCGCGGCATCGAGCGCGCGACGATCGACGCGCGGGTGGCTGCCGCCGCGAAGATCCTCGAGCTCGAGCCGCTGCTCGCGCGGCGGCCGCGCGAACTGTCGGGCGGCCAGCGGCAGCGCGTCGCGATGGGGCGCGCGATCGTGCGCGAGCCGTCGGTATTCCTGTTCGACGAGCCGCTGTCGAACCTCGACGCGAAGCTGCGCGTGCAGATGCGGCTCGAGATCCAGCGGCTGCATGCGCGGCTCGCGACCACGAGCGTGTACGTGACGCACGACCAGATCGAGGCGATGACGCTCGCGCAGCGCGTGATCGTGATGAACCGCGGCTATGCGGAGCAGATCGGCGCGCCGGTCGACGTGTACGAGAAGCCGGCGACGGTGTTCGTCGCGGGCTTCATCGGCTCGCCGGCGATGAACCTGATGCACGGCCGGCTGTCGGAGGATGGCGCGACGTTTACGGTCGCGGGCGGCGGCCCGGCACTGCCGGTTGCCGGCGCGCCCGGCATCGGCACCGCGATCGCCACCGGGCGCGACTGGGTGCTCGGCGTGCGGCCGGAGCACATGACGCCGCAGCCGGGCGTCGCGCAGGCGACGCTGCCGGTCGACTCGTGCGAGCTGCTCGGCGCGGACAACCTCGCGCACGGCCGCTGGGGCAACCACGACGTCGCGGTCCGGCTGCCGCACGCGGATCGTCCCGCGCGCGGCACGGCGCTGGGTGCCGCGCTGCCCGCGCACCGGCTGCATTTCTTCGATCCCGAGACCGGCAAGCGGGCCGGCTGAACCTGACGAACCCGTTGCGAGGCGCATGATGACTTCCCGAACCGACTGGCCCTATCCGCGCGTCGTCGCCCATCGCGGCGGCGGCACGCTCGCACCGGAGAACACGCTCGCCGCGTTCGACGAGGGCGCGCGGCGCGGTCACCGGATGGTCGAGTTCGACGCGAAGCTGTCCGCCGACGACGTGACGTTCCTCCTGCACGACGACACGGTCGACCGCACGTCGAACGGCCGCGGCCCGGCGGCGGGCATGCGTTATGCGGCGCTGGCCGCGCTCGACGCCGGTGCCTGGTTCGACGCGCGTTTCGCGGGCGAGCGGATGCCGACGCTCGAGGCGGCGGCGGCGCGCTGCGTCGCGCACGGGCTGGCGGCGAACGTCGAGATCAAGCCGTGCCCGGGCCGCGAGCGCGACACGGGGCAGCGGGTCGCAGCGGATGCGGCCGCGTACTGGCATGGCGCGGCGGTGCCGCCGCTCTTGTCGTCGTTCTCGTTCGAGGCGCTGCAACAGGCGCGCGCGAGCGCACCGGCGCTGCCGCGCGGGATGCTGTACGAGGCGGTACCGGACGACTGGCACGCGCAGGTCGTCGATGCGCTCGGCTGCGTATCGTTGCACGCAAGCCACAAGGAGCTCGACGAACCGCTCGTGCGCGCGATCAAGGCGGCCGGCCTGCGGATCCTGGTGTACACGGTCAACGACCTCGCCCGGGCGCGCGAACTCGCGCGCTGGGGCGTCGATGCGGTCTGCACGGACCGGATCGACCTGATCGCCGCCGATGCGCTGGACGACATCGCGTAGCGACCGGTCCCGCGCGATGCTGGTCGCGGGAAAACCCTGAGGCAAAAAAACGACGCCCCGGCGGGTCTCCGCCGGGGCGTTTTCCATCGTGGAGACGTTACGTCACGAAAAATCGGCTACAAATTGCAGCAGGATTAACCATTCCCCAAATATTCGACTACGCTTAGAAGCGGTAGCCGATGTTCAGGTACGTGACGATCGGATTGAGCGAGATCTTCGCTTTCGACGTTTCGGTCAGGGTGCCGACCGGCGTCCGGCGGGCCGTCGTGAAGGTCGCGGTGACGCTGATCGGGATGTACGAGATCGACAGGCCGCCGAACCAGTGTTTCGTGAAGTTGTACGTGAAGCCGGCGTTGAACACGGGCGCCCACTGGTTGCTGGTCGTCGCGCTGGTGGGGCCGCCGAGCACGCCGTTCTCGAAGCTGCTGTTCGTGATCTTTGCGCCGGTGAACCACGTATATGTCGCGCCGACGCCGACATACGGACGGAACTTCGCGTTGGCGTCGTTGAAGTGGTAGCGCAGCAATACGGCGGGGCTCCACTGGTACGCACGGCCGAGTACGCCGAAGTTTTCGAACCGACCCTTGCCGGTAATGTCGAACTTCGGCGGTATCCCCATCACGAGCTCGGTGGAGATATGGTCGGTGACGAAGTAGCCCGCTGCGAGACCGAGCGTATCGGCGTCGTTGATGCCGGCGCCGGTGTTGGGAATCGATTGGTTGATGGGCGTGCCGCCGACGCCGTAGACGAACAGCGGGTCGCTGCTGTCCTGCGGCGAAAAGTGCAGCCAGCCGGTGCTGACGTAGAAATCACCTGCGGATTGTGCGTGTGCCGTACCGCCCGCGAATGCGAGCGCCACGGCCCCCGTAATGGCCAGTTTTCGTTTCATTGTGTCTCCTCCGATCAAAGGCGTGCTCATTATGACGACTGCGTTTAAAACCAAACAAGCTCGCAAGTTAGAGCTTTCTCCCTAGGATTCGCACGACCGTACGCTTCCGCGCCCCGCCAGGACAGGCATTCTACGCAGGTGCGCATTTTCGGACCTTCGGGTATTTCCTAACGCGTTCAAACGGACATTCAGCATGGCACGGTTAGCACGACTCTACGTTCCCGACCAGCCGCAGCACGTGATACTGCGCGGCCTGGATCAGCAACCCGCGTTTGTCGACGACCAGGACTACGAACTCTTCATCGATTGTCTGAAGGCCGCCGCACGCGATCACCATCTTTCGGTGCATGCCTACGTGCTGCTGCCGCGTCAGGTGCAGCTCCTCGTGACGCCGAGCGACGAGGCGAGCCTGCCGAAGGCGATGCAGGCGGTCGGCCGCCGCTACGTCGCGCATTTCAACCGGCGCTATTCGCGGCGCGGCACCCTGTGGGAAGGCCGCTATCGCGCGACCGTGATCGAAGGCGAGCGCTATTTCCTGCTCGCGAGCCGCGTGGTCGAGATGAGCCCGGTGCGCGCGCAGCTGGTCGCGACGCCCGACGCCTATCGCTGGTCGAGCTACCGGCACCACGTCGGGCTCACCGTCGACAGCCTGATCACCGACCATCCGCTCTACTGGGCGCTCGGCAACACGCCGTTCGACCGTCAGCGCGCGTACAAGGAGCTGTGCGAGCAACCGCTCGACGAGCGGCAGGCCGATCAGCTCCAGCAGGCGACGCTGAAGGGCTGGGTGCTCGGCGGCGAGAACTACCGCGAGTGGGCGGCGCGCACGGCGAACCGCCGCGTGTCGCCGCTGCCGCGCGGACGCCCCAGAAAGGTGCGTGAAAACACGCCGCCGATCCAGCAGTAACGCGGGAAAGGCGGATCACGAGGCGGCGCTGCGGGCGCCGCTTCTTTTTGCACCAAAACGATACGGCCCCAATAAAACGGCACCAGATCCGAGCATTGGTTTAAATGGGGTTCGATCAAGCGGTTTTTGTTGCTATTCCTTTGATTCGTCGCGTATATTCCGAATTCCGGTGGCCCGGGTGAAGCTCGCCCAACCACTGTCGGCCGTGCCGTCTCCCGTCGGGAGCGGGATCGACGGCAACAAAAAAATGGTTCAACGGCCCTCGAGGCCCCTTTACGACGGTGTCCCCATGAACGACCACCAGCAGCCGCTCGCCGCGGTGCCCGCCGCACAAGGTCTGTACGACCCGCAAAACGAACACGACGCCTGCGGCGTCGGCTTCGTCGCTCACATCAAGGGCAAGAAGAGCCACGAGATCATTCAGCAGGGTCTGAAGATCCTCGAGAACCTCGATCACCGCGGTGCGGTCGGTGCCGATCCGCTGATGGGCGACGGCGCCGGCATCCTGATCCAGATTCCGGACGCGTTCTATCGCGAGGAAATGTCGAAGCAGGGCGTGACGCTGCCGCCGGCCGGCGAATATGGGGTCGGCATGATCTTCCTGCCGAAGGAAAACGCATCGCGTCTCGCGTGCGAGCAGGAGCTCGAGCGGACGGTGCGGGCAGAAGGGCAGGTCGTGCTCGGCTGGCGCGACGTGCCGGTCGACCATACGATGCCGATCTCGCCGACGGTCAAGGCGAGCGAGCCGCTGATCCGCCAGATCTTCATCGGCCGCGGCAAGGACATCATGGTGACCGACGCGCTCGAGCGGAAGCTGTACGTGATCCGCAAGACCGCGAGCCACCGCATCCAGGCGCTGAAGCTCAAGCACGGCAAGGAATACTTCGTGCCGTCGATGTCGGCGCGCACGATCGTCTACAAGGGGCTGCTGCTGGCGGGCCAGGTCGGCGTGTACTACCGCGACCTGCAGGACGCGCGCGTCGTGTCGGCGCTCGCGCTCGTGCACCAGCGCTTCTCGACCAACACGTTCCCGGCCTGGGAGCTGGCGCACCCGTACCGGATGATCGCGCACAACGGCGAGATCAACACCGTGAAGGGCAACGTGAACTGGCTGAACGCGCGTACCGGCGCGATCGCGTCGCACGTGCTCGGCGACGACCTGCCGAAGCTGTGGCCGCTGATCTACCCGGGCCAGTCGGACACCGCATCGTTCGACAACTGTCTCGAACTGCTGGTGATGGCCGGCTACCCGCTCGTGCACGCGGTGATGATGATGATCCCGGAAGCCTGGGAACAGCACACGCTGATGGACGAGAACCGCCGCGCGTTCTACGAATACCACGCCGCGATGATGGAGCCGTGGGACGGCCCCGCCGCGATCGCGTTTACCGACGGCCGCCAGATCGGCGCGACGCTCGACCGTAACGGCCTGCGCCCGGCGCGCTACATCGTGACCGACGACGACCTCGTCATCATGGCGTCGGAAGCCGGCACGCTGCAGATCCCCGAATCGAAGATCGTCAAGAAGTGGCGCCTGCAGCCGGGCAAGATGTTCCTGATCGACATGGAACACGGCCGCATCATCGACGACAAGGAGCTCAAGGACAACCTCGCTAACGCGAAGCCGTACAAGAGCTGGATCGACGCCGTGCGCATCAAGCTCGACGAGATCGAGCCGAAGGCCGAGGACGTCGCGGCCGGCCGCACGCAGGGCGCCGCGCTGCTCGATCGCCAGCAGGCGTTCGGCTATACGCAGGAAGACCTGAAGTTCCTGATGGCGCCGATGGCGCAGCAGGGCGAAGAGGCCGTCGGCTCGATGGGCAACGACTCGCCGCTCGCGGTGATGTCGAACAAGAACAAGACGCTCTATCACTACTTCAAGCAGCTGTTCGCGCAGGTCACGAACCCGCCGATCGACCCGATCCGCGAGAACATGGTGATGTCGCTCGTGTCGTTCATCGGCCCGAAGCCGAACCTGCTCGACACGAACAACATCAACCCGCCGATGCGTCTCGAAGTGTCGCAGCCGGTGCTCGACTTCAAGGACATCGCGAAGATCCGCGCGATCGACCAGTACACGGGCGGCAAGTTCAGCGCGTACGAACTGAACATCTGCTACCCGGTCGCATGGGGCAAGGAAGGCATCGAGGCGCGCCTCGCGTCGCTGTGCGCGGAAGCCGTCGACGCGGTCAAGTCGGGCTACAACATGCTGATCGTGTCGGACCGCAAGACGGACGCCGAGCACGTCGCGATTCCGGCGCTGCTCGCCACGTCGGCGATCCACTCGCACCTCGTCCAGCAAGGGCTGCGCACGAGCACGGGCCTTGTCGTCGAGACGGGCTCCGCACGCGAGACGCACCACTTTGCGCTGCTCGCGGGCTACGGCGCGGAAGCCGTGCACCCGTACCTCGCGATGGAAACGCTCGCGAAGATGGCCGAAGGCCTGTCGGGCGACCTGTCGCCGGAGAAGGCCGTCTACAACTTCACGAAGGCGGTCGGCAAGGGCCTGCAGAAGGTGATGTCGAAGATGGGCATCTCGACGTACATGTCGTACACGGGCGCGCAGATCTTCGAAGCGCTCGGCCTGTCGAGCGACCTCGTCGAGAAGTACTTCAAGGGCACGGCCTCGAAGGTCGGCGGTATCGGCCTGTTCGAAGTCGCGGAAGAAGCGATCCGCCTGCACCGCGATGCGTTCGGCGACAACCCGGTCCTGCGCGACATGCTGGACGCGGGCGGCGAGTACGCGTATCGCGTGCGCGGCGAAGACCACATGTGGACGCCGGACTCGATCGCGAAGCTCCAGCACGCGACGCGCAGCAACTCGTACCAGACCTACAAGGAATACGCGCACCTGATCAACGACCAGACCAAGCGTCACATGACGTTCCGCGGCCTGTTCGAGTTCAAGGTCGAGCCGACCAAGGCGATCCCGATCGAAAACGTCGAACCGGCGAAGGACATCGTGAAGCGCTTCGCGACGGGCGCGATGTCGCTCGGTTCGATCAGCACGGAAGCGCACGCGACGCTCGCGATCGCGATGAACCGGATCGGCGGCAAGTCGAACACCGGCGAAGGCGGCGAGGACGAGAAGCGCTACCGCAACGAACTGCGCGGCATTCCGATCAAGTCGGGCGAGACGCTGAAGTCGGTGATCGGCGACGAGATCGTCAGCGACATTCCGCTGAAGGATGGCGATTCGCTGCGCTCGAAGATCAAGCAGGTCGCGTCGGGCCGCTTCGGCGTCACCGCCGAGTACCTGGCATCGGCCGACCAGATCCAGATCAAGATGGCGCAGGGCGCGAAGCCGGGCGAAGGCGGCCAACTGCCGGGCCACAAGGTGTCCGAATACATCGGCAAGCTGCGTTACTCGGTGCCGGGCGTCGGCCTGATCTCGCCGCCGCCGCACCACGACATCTACTCGATCGAGGATCTGGCGCAGCTGATCCACGACCTGAAGAACGTGAACCCGAGCTCGAGCATCTCGGTGAAGCTGGTGTCGGAAGTCGGCGTCGGCACGGTCGCGGCCGGTGTCGCGAAGGCGAAGGCCGACCACGTCGTGATCGCCGGCCATGACGGCGGCACGGGCGCGTCGCCGCTGTCGTCGGTCAAGCATGCGGGCACGCCGTGGGAACTCGGCCTCGCCGAAACGCAGCAGACGCTGGTGCTGAACCGCCTGCGCGGCCGCATCCGCGTGCAGGCCGACGGCCAGATGAAGACGGGCCGCGACGTCGTGATCGGCGCGCTGCTCGGCGCGGACGAATTCGGCTTCGCGACGGCACCGCTCGTCGTCGAAGGCTGCATCATGATGCGCAAGTGCCACCTGAACACGTGCCCGGTCGGCGTCGCGACGCAGGATCCGGTGCTGCGTGCGAAGTTCAAGGGCCAGCCCGAGCACGTCGTGAACTACTTCTTCTTCGTCGCCGAGGAAGTGCGCGAGATCATGGCGCAGCTCGGCGTCGCGAAGTTCGACGACCTGATCGGCCGTGCCGACCTGCTCGATACGCGCAAGGGCATCGAGCACTGGAAGGCGAAGGGCCTCGACTTCTCGCGCGTGTTCTACCAGCCGGAAGAGTGCGAGGACGTCGCGCCGCGTCACGTCGACGTGCAGGATCACGGCCTCGAGCGCGCGCTCGACCACGTGCTGATCGAGAAGGCGAAGGCCGCGATCGAGAACGGCGAGCATGTGTCGTTCATCCAGCCGGTGCGCAACGTGAACCGCACGGTCGGCGCGATGCTGTCGGGCGTGATCGCGAAGAAGCACGGCCACGAAGGCCTGGCCGACGACGCGGTGCACATCCAGCTGAAGGGCACGGCCGGCCAGAGCTTCGGCGCGTTCCTCGCGAAGGGCGTGACGCTCGACCTCGTGGGCGACGGCAACGACTACGTCGGCAAGGGCCTGTCGGGCGGCCGGATCATCATCCGTCCGACCAACGACTTCCGCGGCAAGTCCGAGGAAAACATCATCTGCGGCAACACGGTGATGTACGGCGCGATCGAAGGCGAATCGTTCTTCCGCGGCGTCGCGGGCGAGCGCTTCTGCGTCCGTAACTCGGGCGCGACGGCGGTCGTCGAAGGCACGGGCGACCACGGTTGCGAATACATGACGGGCGGCACGGTCGTCGTGCTCGGCGAAACCGGGCGCAACTTCGCGGCCGGCATGTCGGGCGGTCTCGCGTACATCTACGATCCGGAAGGCACGTTCGCGGCGAAGTGCAACAAGTCGATGGTCGCGCTCGAGCCGGTGCTGCAGCAGGCCGAGCAGGAGCGCACGGTCGACCGCGCGCTCTGGCATGCGGGCACGACGGACGAAGCGCTGCTCAAGGGGCTCGTCGAGCGTCATTTCCAGTTCACGGGTTCGCCGCGCGCGAAGTCGCTGCTGGAAAACTGGGACGCGGCGCGCCGCCAGTTCGTGAAGGTGTTCCCGCACGAATACAAGCGCGCGCTGGGCGAGATCGGTGCGAAGAAGGCGGCGAAGGAAGTGCTGGCCGCCTGAGCGACGAACGACATAGCGAATGCCGCGCGCGCCTGACGGCCGCGCGCGGCTCCCCCACCCGATACACCGAACAGAAGAGCACCTTATGGGCAAGGCAACCGGTTTTCTGGAGTTCGAACGCCGCCACGAGGCGTACGAAGCACCGCTCACGCGCGTGAAGCACTACAAGGAATTCGTCGCGGCGCTGACCGACGCGGACGCGAAGGTCCAGGGCGCACGCTGCATGGACTGCGGCATCCCGTTCTGCAACAACGGCTGCCCGGTCAACAACATCATTCCTGACTTCAACGATCTCGTTTACCGCCAGGACTGGCAGCAGGCGATCGAAGTCCTGCATTCGACCAACAACTTCCCCGAGTTCACGGGCCGCATCTGCCCGGCGCCGTGCGAGGCAGCCTGCACGCTCGGGATCAACAACGATCCGGTCGGCATCAAGTCGATCGAGCACGCGATCATCGACAAGGCCTGGGCCGAAGGCTGGGTGAAGCCGCTGCCGGCGGAACACAAGACCGGGAAGAAGGTCGCGGTCGTCGGTTCGGGCCCCGCGGGCCTCGCCGCTGCGCAGCAGCTCGCGCGTGCCGGCCACGACGTGACGGTGTTCGAGAAGAACGATCGCGTCGGCGGCCTGCTGCGTTACGGGATCCCCGACTTCAAGCTCGAGAAGTGGCTGATCGATCGCCGCATGCGCCAGATGGAAGCGGAAGGCGTGACGTTCCGCACCAGCGTGTTCATCGGCAAGGATCCGCTGCCCGAGTCGATCGGCAGCCTCGCGAAGGAAACCATTTCGCCGGACACGCTGAAGGAAGAATTCGACGCGGTCGTGATCGCGGGCGGTTCGGAAACGCCGCGCGACCTGCCGGTGCCGGGCCGCGAGCTCGCCGGCGTGCATTTCGCGATGGACTTCCTGCCGCAGCAGAACCGCGTGAACGCGGGCGACAAGCTCGCCGACCAGCTGCTCGCGAAGGGCAAGCACGTGATCGTGATCGGCGGCGGCGATACGGGTTCGGACTGCGTCGGCACGTCGAACCGTCACGGCGCGAAGCAGGTCACGCAGTTCGAACTGCTGCCGCAGCCGCCGGAAGAGGAAAACAAGCCGCTCGTGTGGCCGTACTGGCCGATCAAGCTGCGCACGTCGTCGTCGCACGAGGAAGGCTGCGAGCGTGACTGGGCGGTTGCGACCAAGCGTCTCGAAGGCAAGAACGGCAAGGTCGAGAAGCTGATCGCGGTGCGCGTCGAGTGGAAGGACGGCAAGATGCAGGAAGTGCCGGGCTCCGAGTTCGAGATGAAGGCCGACCTGGTGCTGCTCGCGATGGGCTTCACGCAGCCGGCAGCCACCGTGCTCGAGGCATTCGGCGTCGCGAAGGATGCACGCGGCAACGCGCGCGCGGCGACCGAAGGCGATCGCTCGTACTACACGTCGGTCGACAAGGTGTTCGCGGCAGGCGACATGCGTCGCGGCCAGTCGCTCGTCGTCTGGGCGATCCGCGAAGGCCGCCAGTGCGCGCGCTCGGTCGACGCGTACCTGATGGGGCATTCGGAACTGCCGCGCTGAGCTGAAGCGCGCGAGCGGGTTTCGAAGACGGCCGGGCGTCCGAAAGGGCGCCCGGTTTTTTTATTGGGCCGAGCGATGCCGGCAATCAATAAAGCAGCAATTAAATCGACAATTTATAAAAACAAAAATATCAAACGATATATTGAGGTAGAGATTGAATTGGGGTCTATCGCCACCTATAGTGATTTTCGCCTGATTAATTCAGGTGCATGAAAAAGGTCTGGTTTTCATACTTTTTGGAGAAAATCATGGCGTATATATCGATGTCGTTTCAGTTTACGCAAGACCCCACGCGCGTCCTCGGTGTTGCCCAGAACAATACCAACGGCAACGTGATCGGCCCCAATGCCCCGGTACAACTGCGCTACTTCACCGACCCGAATGTGCAGACCCTGTGGGACTACGATCCCACCCACGGTTGCATCATTCTGGATTTCAGCGATTCGAACGGCGGCGGCAAGCTGGCGGTCGACTTCGCAGACGGGAAGGTCGCGCCCGAGACGCCGCTGGTCCTGCGTCCGTTCACGGGGGCGCCGTCGCAGCGCTGGAGCATTTCGATTCGCCCGGGATATATTACGTCCCTCGCCAACACAGGCCTCGTGATCGACGACCATTACGATAGCCTGCAAGCGAACAACCTCGTCTGGGCATTCCCCTACAACGGGACCCACGCACAGCAATGGACGCCGGTTCATGCCTTCCAGGCAGTCGCCGAAAGAGCGCCGCAATCGCTACGAGCATAAGAACGGTTCGTTGTCGCCACGGGAAGGTGGTGCCCGTGGCGGCAACGGGGCGGCCCATTCCGTGCGCGAATGCCGTGACCTGGAAAACCGCTTCGGTTCGCCGCATTAATTTCTGCTTTGGCATGCTCGCGTTTTGAGAAATTTTCCATGGCTAATCGGATGGCATGAAAAGCCGGTTCAATGGCGGGTTTTGTTTTTCGTCGTGATTTCTATTTGGCGCTCCGCTATTGCGAACGTTTTCCGGTGCGAAAAGCCGCGAATCGCCCACCGCGCTATTTTCGGACTGGATCGCTACTTGGCGCCGCGCCAACCACTCCGCGTGACGAAGTGCGTGGCTTCGCGGCACACACGAGTCCCAGGCATGCATGCGCCGCTTGCTCCCCCCGTTGCGCGTCCCGCATCTTCCCGAAGCGTCGCCTAACCTGATCACATCGGGCGTTGATGTTTCGTTTCGCGATTTCGAAGCCTTTCGTTTTGTAATAACCATTGAGAACTGTCTTCGCCGTGTTCACACGGCCGCCGCGTATGACGACCCCATTTACAACGACTCTGGATGGAGGCATTCGTGCATGGGTTGATCGACGCCGCCAACGGCGTGTTGTGGAATGACGTGCTGATCGCACTGCTGCTCGGCGCCGGCAACATCCCCGGCGTCGCGGTCGCGCTGACGGTCGGCGGGGCGGGCGCGATCTTCCGGATGTGGATGACGGCGCTCGTCGGGATGTCGTCGGCGTTCGTTCCCGAACTCGCTCACGTGCTGCCGGCCGACGTGTGGGGCGAGCACGGCCCGCTGCCGCAGCGAGCGGCGCCTGTCGAAGTGGTGGCCGAAGCACGCGTGGCGGTGCGCGAGTCATGAACGGCGACCGGCTCCGTGTGTTCGTCGCACTGATGCCCGATACGGCGTCGCGCGATGCGTTGCACGCGCTGCCGGTCACCCGCGGCGCGCGGCGCACGCTGCCCGCGCAACTGCACGTGACGCTCGCGTTCATCGGCGCGATCGAACGCGCGCGTTGCGACGCGCTGGCCGCACGCCTGCCGGCGCTCGCGGCCGCGCATGCTTTGCCGTTGCAGCCGGTCGAGCGAATTGCATGGTGGCCGAGCCTGCCGCGCGCGAGGCTGATCGTCGCGGAACTCGCGCCCGATCCCGCCTGTGCGGCGCTGAATGCCGAGTTGTCCTCGCTGCTGCGCGAGCTGGGCGTGCCGGCCGACCGCCGGCCGTTCCGGCCGCACGTCACGCTCGCGCGGCTGCCGCGCGACGCGGACGGGCAGCCCGCGCACGGCGGCGCGACCGGGCGGCCGGTTGCGCTGCGTTTCGTCGCGCTGACGCTATTTGAAAGCCGGTTGTCGCACGACGGCGTGTCGCATGTGCCGATCGTGTCGGTGCCGATCGTGCCGGCGTAGCGGGAAGACGGGAAGGCGGGAAGACGGGAAGGCGGGAAGGCGGGAAGACGGGAAGACGGGAAGACGGGAAGACGGGAAGACGGGAAGACGGGAAGACGGGAAGACGGGAAGACGGGAAGACGGGAAGACGGGAAGACGGGAAGGACGCGGAAGAGAAGGCCGGCGCGGCATGCGCCGGCCTTCTGTTGTGCGGTTACGCGGCGACCTTGTCGCTGTCGTTCACGCGTTCGACGTTGATCGTGCCGACGTGGAACGCGGCCAGCGACTCGCGGTGCGCGATGCTGACGATCGCGGCCTTCGGCAGCCGTTCGGCGAACAGGTGGTAGAGCCGCGCTTCGTTGTCCGCGTCGAGCGCGCTCGTCGCTTCGTCGAGGAACAGGAAGTCCGGCTTGTGAAGCAGCACGCGCGCGCCGGCGAGACGCTGCTGTTCGCCCGGCGACAGCACGCGCGTCCAGTGGCCGGTCTCGCCGAGGCGCTCGACGTAGTCTTCGAGGCGGCACGCGCGCAGCGCGTCGCGGCACGCGTCGTCGGTGAACGTGTCGGGCGCGGCCGGATACGTGAGCGCTGCTTTCAGCGTGCCGATCGGCAGGTAACTCGTCTGCGGCACGAACATCATCCGCGCGCCGACCGGCGCGTCGATCGCGCCGTCGCCGAACGGCCAGAGGCCCGCGAGCGCGCGCATGAACGTGCTCTTGCCGGAACCCGACTTGCCGATCACGAGCCAGCGCGAGCCGGGTTCGATCGTCACGTTGCCGATGTTCGCGAGCGCGTTGCCGTTCGGCAGCGCGAGCTTCAGCGACGACGTCGACAGCTTCGCGGCATCGACGTAGTGCAGGTTGATGCCGCCGTGCTCGGTCGCGGGCGACAGGCTTTCCTTCAGGTGCGACGTGCCCATCACGCGCTTGAATTCACGCAGACGGTTGACGGTGGCGCGCCATTCGACGAGGGTCGAGTAACTGTTGATGAACCACGAGAACGAATCGCTGACGGTGCCGAACGCGGACGAGATCTGCATCAGCACGCCGAACGAGAACGCGCCGGCGAAATAGCGCGGCGCCGCGACGACGAGCGGGAAGATGATCGCGATCTGCCCGTAGAAGCTCAGCACGAACGTGAGGCGCTTCGTGTACTTCATCACGCGCCACCAGTTGTCGCGAATGCGCGTGAACAGGCTCTGCGCGTTGGCGGTCTCGGTTTTTTCGCCATCGTAGAACGCGATCTGCTCGGCGTTCTCGCGCACGCGGATCAGCCCGAAGCGGAAGTCGGCCTCGACGCGCTGCTGCTGGTAGTTGATCGACACGAGCGGGTGACCGACCTTCTGGATGATCAGCGAGCCGACCACCGCGTACAGCGCGGCCGCCCACACCATGTAGCCGGGGATCGTGATCGGCGTTGCGCCGAGCGAGAGCGTGAGCGCGCCGGCGAGCGACCACAGGATCGTGATGAACGACACGAGCGTGACGACCGTCGACAGCAGGTCGAGCGACAGCGCGAGCGTCGTCGTCGCGAACGACTGGAGGTCGTCGGTGATCCGCTGGTCGGGGTTGTCGGCGAGGCGGTCGCGTTCGATCCGGTAGAACGCGCGATCGCCGAGCCACTGGCCGAGAAAGCGGTCGGTCAGCCACTGGCGCCAGCGGAACCCGAGCATCTGGCGCAGGTAGCGTCCGTACACCGCGAGGATGATGAAGCCGAACGCGAGCGCGGAGAACTGCATCAGCAGGTTCGGGAAGTCGTGGACGTCCTTCGACTGCAGCGCGTTGTAGAACTGCGCGTTCCACTTGTTCAGCTTGACGTTGATCCAGACCACGCAGAGGTTGATCGCGATGATCGTGACCAGCAGCCCCCACGCGACTTTCCATTCGGACGACACCCAGTAGGGCTTGATGAGGCTCCATGCGGATACCGGGCGCTCGTCCTGCGGCGCGTCGGAGGCGGAGCGGACGGGATCGATCGATTGGGTCATGTGCTTCCTGATGAGTAGCCGGCGCGCGGGCCGGGCGGAGCCGGACGCGCGCCGCGATACGGCATGCCGGGACGAGGTGCCGACTGACGGCGGGCGTCCGGATGGTGGCCCGCGCGTCTTAAACGGCACTTAAGGCCGGCGGTGACGCGGCAACCGGCCGCTCGCGCGGCCGGCCTGCGGGCATTGTGCCAGAGCGGCGCGGCCCGACGGCGAATTTGCCGCAAGGGGACAGTTTGCGGCGCTTTCCGCTTTTATGGTCTAATGGCCGACGACGAAACAGGGGTGCTTCGAGCGCGGCCGACGGACAGTTCCGGGCAACGCGGCGAGGCTGAGAAAGACCCTTCGCACCCGATCCGGGTAATACCGGCGAGGGAAGTTTCTGATCCCGCCGGGCCGCGCTGGCCGCCATCCCACATGGTCAGCGCCCGAGTCCCGCCCGGCCGGCCTTTGCTGCCGGTTTCGTCCTTTTGGGTACGCGCGTCGCGCGTTACGGAAGGAATGATGACCGCTCAATCTTCAGTCTTTTGCGCTGTTCCCGATCCGCTGTCGCGTGCGTCTGCACGGGACCGTGTGCGCGCGTCGACGTCCGTCGCATGCGCCCGCCTGGTTCGCGGGGAGGGGGCGCGATGAACCTCCATGCTTCCCGGCCGGATTTCGCGGTACTCGGCGGCGGCCTCGTCGGCCGCCTGATTGCGTGGCGGCTCGCGGGCGACGGGCATCGCGTCGCGCTGTACGAACGCGGCGGCCCGGACGGCGAGCAGTCGGCCGCGTGGGTCGCGGCCGCGATGCTCGCGCCGCTCGCCGAGGCGGCGAGTGCCGAGCTGCTGATCACCGAGCTCGGCGCCGCATCGCTCGCGCGCTGGCCGCAATGGCTCGCGGAACTGCCCGAACCGGTGTTCTTCCAGCAGCACGGCACGCTCGTCGTCTGGCATCACGCGGATCGTGCCGAGGCGCCGTTGTTCGAGCGGCGCGTGCGCGCGAACGCGCCGGCCGAGCTGTTCGACGGCGGCTTCGTCGCGCTGGCCGGTGCGCAGGTCGACGCGGCCGAGCCCGCGCTCGCGGGGCGCTTCGCGCGCGGCCTGATGCTGCCGCGCGAAGGGCAGCTCGACAACCGGCAGGCGCTGTGCGCGCTCGCGGCGGGCCTCGCGCAACGCGGCGTCGAGCTGCACTGGCACGCGACGATCGACGACGCGAACCGGCCCGACGCGCATTTCACGATCGATTGCCGTGGGCTCGGCGCGAAATCCGCGCTGCCCGCGCTGCGCGGCATCCGCGGCGAAGTCGCGCGCGTGCATGCGCCCGGCATCGGGCTCACGCGGCCCGTGCGGCTGCTGCATCCGCGCTATCCGCTGTACATCGCGCCGAAACAGGACGACCTGTACGTGATCGGCGCAACCGAGGTGGAGGGCGAGGACATGTCGCCCGTCAGCGTGCGCTCGGCGCTCGAACTGCTGAGCGCGGCGTTCTCCGTGCACCCGGCATTCGGCGAGGCGCGCATCCTCGAACTCAACGCGCAGTGCCGCCCGACGCTGCCCGACCATCGCCCGGCGGTGATCTGGGACGGCGCGACGACGCTCGCCGTCAACGGCCTGTACCGGCACGGCTTCATGATCGCGCCGGAAGTCGCGCATGCGGCGGTCGCGTTCGCGCACGCCGCGCTCGGCGGCACGTTCGCCGATGCCGACGCGTTCGCCGCGTGGCGCGATGCCGCGCGCTGGCCGACGCTCCTTCATCACCGCGACGACGCGCGCCAGCCGGCCTGACGCGCGCCGCCGACCGAATTCGATCAAGCCTCATGGATATCCAGATCAACCAACAGACGCTGACGCTGCCCGACGGCGCGACGGTGGCCGACGCGCTCGCCGCGTACGGCGCGCGTCCGCCGTACGCGGTCGCGCTGAACGGCAATTTCGTCGCGCGCACGCAGCATGCGGCGCGCGCGCTCGCGACGGGCGACAAGCTCGACGTGGTGCACCCCGTCGCGGGCGGCTGAGCGCCGCCGGTTCGCCCCCGCTCTTCCAGGAAAACGACATGACGTCCCTCACTTCCGCCGACGCGCTGACGCTGTACGGCGAAACCTTCGCAAGCCGCGTGCTGCTTGGCACGTCGCGCTATCCGTCGCTGCAGTCGCTGTCCGACTCGATCGCCGCGTCGCGCCCCGGGATGGTGACGGTCGCGCTGCGCCGCCAGATGACCGGCGGCACCGCCGAGGCCGGTTTCTTCGACCTGCTCAAGCGTCACGCGGTGCCGCTGCTGCCGAACACGGCCGGCTGCCAGACCGTCGCCGAGGCGGTGACGACCGCGCACATGGCGCGCGAGGTGTTCGACACCGACTGGATCAAGCTCGAGCTGATCGGCGACGACTACACGCTGCAGCCCGACCCGGTCGGGCTGATCGAGGCGGCCGCGCAACTGGTCAAGGACGGCTTCAAGGTGCTGCCTTACTGCACCGAGGATCTCGTGATCGGCCGGCGCCTGCTCGACGTCGGTTGCGAGGCGCTGATGCCGTGGGGCGCGCCGATCGGCACCGGCAAGGGCGTCGTGAACCCGTACGGGCTGCGCGTGTTGCGCGAGCGGCTGCCGGACGTGCCGCTGATCGTCGACGCGGGGCTCGGGGTGCCGTCGCACGCGTGCCAGGTGATGGAGTGGGGTTTCGACGGCGTGCTGCTGAACACGGCCGTGTCGCAGGCCACGCACCCGGAGATCATGGCGCGCGCGTTCGCGCAGGGCGTCGAGGCCGGCCGTGCGGCCTACCTCGCCGGGCCGATGGATGCGCGCGAGACCGCGCATGCGAGCACGCCGGTCGTCGGGATGCCGTTCTGGCACCAGGACGGGGGCGGCGCATGAGCGCGCGCTTCGCCGATGCCTTCTGGCCGCCGGCCGACGAGCTGGCCGAAGCGGCCGAGCGGATTCGCGCGCGCCTCGGCGACTGGCCGGCCGGCACGACGCCGTGGCGGCTCTGCGTCGTGGCGCCCGACGTGCCGGCCGACGGCGACGTGCTGATCGTGTCGGCCGGCGACCGTGCCGCGCAGGCGCGCGCGTCGGCCGCATCGCGCCCCGCATCGCCGGATGCGGTCGCGATCGAATTCGACGAGCGCGGCGCCGTGCTGCATGCCGCGGGCGTGCGCCACGCGCTGGAAGCCGCGCATCCGCTCGCCGACGACTGGATCGCGGCGCTCGCCGCGTTCCTCGACTGCGGTTTCGCGCCGATCGACGCGCTGGTGCTCGCGCTGGCGTGGCGCGACGGCGACGAAACGCGCGATGCCGATGCGTGGCCGGTCGACGCGGCACGGTTTCCGCGTGTCGCCGGCCTGGCCGCCGCACCGGAGCCGGCATTCCCGCCGTGCCCCGCGCAACTGGGCCTGTATCCGGTCGTCCCGGATGCCGAATGGGTCGAGCGCGTGCTGGAATGCGGCGCGCGGACCGTGCAGCTGCGCGTGAAAGGCGCGGAGCCGGACGCATTGCGCCGGGAGATCGCGCGCGCGGTCGCGGCAGGGCGCCGCTATCCCGATGCGCGCGTGTTCATCAACGATCACTGGCAGATCGCAGTAGAAGAGGGTGCGTACGGCGTACATCTGGGCCAGGAGGATCTGGAAACGGCCGATCTGGCCGCGATCGCGCGCGCCGGCCTGCGGCTCGGGCTGTCGAGCCACGGTTATTACGAGATGTTGCGGGCCTTGCACGAGCGCCCGAGCTATCTGGCGCTCGGTCCCGTCTACGCGACCGCGACCAAGGCAGTCGCGGCGCCGCCGCAGGGCCTGGCGAGAATTGTCCGCTATGCGCGCTTCGCGGGGGCGCGGGCGCCGCTCGTCGCGATCGGCGGCGTGGGGCTCGACGCGTTGCCGGACGTGCTGGCGACGGGCGTCGGCAGCGTCGCGGTCGTCAGTGCGGTAACGGGCGCGATCGATTATCGGGCGGCGATTGTTGCATTGCAGCAATGCTTTGCCCGACAATTTGACAATCATTGACCGCAGGGCCCGGAACGGCGTCACGACATCATTCCAATGCAGGCCCTATAATTCGGCGTTCTGCGTAAAAGGACTGTCAGCTCCGTGAGCCCCACTCCTACCGAGACCCTGCTGGAACTTCGCGACGTCGACTTTGGCTACGGCGACCGCCTCGTCCTGTCGAACCTGAACATGCGCTTCGGGCGCGGCCAGGTCGTCGCCGTCATGGGCGGGTCGGGTTGCGGCAAGACGACCGTGCTGCGCCTGATCGGCGGGCTGGTGCGCGCACGCCGCGGCCAGGTGCTGTTCGACGGCGCCGACGTCGGCGCGCAGACGCGCGACGGCCTGTACGCGCTGCGCCGCAAGATGGGCATGCTGTTCCAGTTCGGCGCGCTGTTTACCGACATGTCCGTGTTCGAGAACGTCGCGTTCGCGCTGCGCGAACACACCGACCTGCCCGACGACCTGATCCGCGATCTGGTGCTGATGAAGCTCAATGCGGTCGGCCTGCGCGGCGCGCGAGACCTGATGCCGTCCGAGGTGTCGGGCGGGATGGCGCGCCGCATCGCGCTCGCGCGCGCGATCGCGCTCGACCCGCAGCTCATCATGTACGACGAACCGTTCGCGGGCCTCGATCCGATCTCGCTCGGCATCACCGCGAACCTGATCCGCACGCTGAACGAGGCGCTCGGAGCGACGTCGATCCTCGTCACGCACGACGTGCCGGAATCGTTCGCGATCGCCGACTACGTGTATTTTCTGGCCAACGGCGGCGTGCTCGCGCAGGGTACGCCCGACGAGCTGCGCGCATCGACCGACCCGAGCGTGCGCCAATTCATCGACGGCGCGCCGGACGGCCCGTTCAAATTTCATTACACGAGCCCGCCGCTGGCAGCGGATTTCGGGCTCGGCGGAGGGCGCGCATGATCAGCGCGATCGGACGTTACGTCATCGGCGGCCTCGAGCGCGCGGGCTACGGCACGCGGCTGTTCGTGCGCCTCGTGCTGGAATTCTTCCCGCTGTTGCGCCGGCCGCGGCTGGTCACGAAGCAGATCCACTTCCTCGGCAACTATTCGTTCGTGATCATCGCCGTGTCGGGCCTGTTCGTCGGCTTCGTGCTCGGCCTGCAGGGTTATTACACGCTGAATCGCTACGGGTCCGAGCAGGCGCTCGGCCTGCTGGTCGCGCTGTCGCTCGTGCGCGAGCTCGGCCCGGTCGTGACCGCGCTGCTGTTCGCGGGCCGCGCGGGCACGTCGCTGACGGCCGAGATCGGCCTGATGAAGGCCGGCGAGCAGCTCACCGCGCTCGAGATGATGGCCGTCGACCCGGTCAAGACGGTGATCGCGCCGCGCCTGTGGGCCGGCATCATCGCGATGCCGCTGCTCGCCGCGATCTTCAACGCGGTCGGCGTGCTCGGCGGTTATTTCGTCGGGGTCGTGCTGATCGGCGTCGATCCGGGCGCGTTCTGGTCGCAGATGCAGGGCGGGGTCCAGGTATGGGCCGACGTCGGCAACGGCGTGATCAAGAGCATCGTGTTCGGGTTCGCCGTGACCTTCATTGCGCTGTTTCAAGGGTATGAAGCGAAGCCCACGCCCGAGGGCGTGTCGCGCGCGACGACCAAGACGGTCGTGTTCGCGTCGCTCGCCGTACTCGGCCTCGATTTCCTGCTGACCGCGCTGATGTTCAGCTAAGCCTCAGCCAAGCCAAATTTTGGGATGACGATGAAAAAGACTGCTCTCGACTTCTGGGTCGGCCTGTTCGTGGTGGTGGGCTTCCTTGCGGTGCTGTTCCTGGCGCTCAAGGTCGGCAACATGAGCTCGCTGTCGTTTCAGCCGACCTACTCGGTGCGGATGAAATTCGACAACATCGGCGGGCTGAAGCCGCGCGCGGCCGTGAAGAGCGCGGGTGTCGTGGTCGGCCGTGTGAAGGCGATCGGCTTCGATCCCAACACCTACCAGGCGCTGGTGACGATCGATATCGACGGCCAGTATCCGTTCCCGAAGGATTCGTCCGCGAAGATCCTGACGTCGGGCCTGCTCGGCGAGCAGTACATCGGCCTCGATCCGGGCGGCGACACCGAAATGCTGAAGGCGGGCGATACGATCACGATGACGCAGTCGGCGATCGTGCTCGAGAATCTGATCGGCCAGTTCCTGTACAGCAAGGCAGCCGACGCGGGTGGCGCGAAGCCGGCATCCGGCGCCTCGGCTGCACCGGCGGCGCCCGCACCGGTCGCGGTGCCGGCCTCCGCGGTGTCCGGTTCGGCCGCCCAATAACCACACGAGAGAAAGACCAGAGGGTAATGACCATGCAGACGATCCGCATCAGGCACGCCGCGCTCGCGGTGGCGGCAGTCGCCGCGTTGAGCGGTTGCGCGACCGTGCAGACGCCGACCAAGGGCGATCCGCTCGAAGGCTTCAACCGGTCGATGTACAAGTTCAACGACACGGTCGACACGTACGCGCTGAAACCGGTCGCGAAGGGCTACCAGTACGTGGTGCCGCAGCCGGTGCGCGACAGCGTGACGAACTTCTTCTCGAACATCGGCGACGTCTACATCGCGGCGAACAATATCGTGCAGCTGCGGATCGCGGACGGCGTCGGCGACATCATGCGCGTCGTGATCAACACGGTGTTCGGCGTCGGCGGCCTGTTCGACGTCGCGACGATCGCGAAACTGCCGAAGCACACGGCCGACTTCGGGATCACGATGGGTCGCTACGGCATGCCGTCGGGTCCGTATCTCGTGCTGCCGCTGCTCGGCCCGAGCACGCTGCGCGACACGGCCGGCCTCGGCGTCGACTACGTCGGCAACCCGCTCACCTACGTGAAGCCGGACGGCCTGAGCTGGGGCCTGTTCGGCGTGAACCTCGTCAACACGCGTGCGAACCTGCTCGGCGCGGGCGACGTGCTGGATGCCGCGGCGCTCGACAAGTATTCGTTCGTGCGCAACGCGTACCTGCAACGCCGCCAGATGCTGATCGACAACGCGCGCGGCGAGGCCGCGACGACCTCGAGCAACGATGCGCTGCCGAAGTACGACCTGCCGGACGACGGCGCGGCACCGGCGGCAGCCGGTGCGGCCGGGACGGCGGGCGCCGCGGCAGTCGGTGGCGCGACGGCGCCGGCCGGCGCATCGGGCGCGGCCGTTGCCGCACCGGCGTCGGGTGCCGCCCAGGCGCCGAACCCGGCCAGCGCGACGACCGTGCCGCCGATGCAGGTGGCGCCGCCGTCGCCGGGCGGATTCCGCTTCCCGAGCATCCGGCTGCACTGACGCGCTTACATTCGTTACAGCCGGAAACGATTCAGTCGGTAGCGCACGCGAACCTTCGCGTAATCTACCGGCTCCAACCTTCGCATCGACTCTTCATGCAGGTCTCCATGATGAAAAAACTGTTCCTGATTCCCGTTTTCGCGGCGCTGTTCTCGTTCGGCAGCGCAGCTCACGCGCAAGTCGACCAGTCGAACCCGCAGGCGCTGATCAAGACGGCGACGCAGCAGGTGCTCGACGAGGTCAAGCAGCAGACGATCAAGCAGGGCGACACCAACCGCATCATTACGATCGTCAACAAGGACATCCTGCCGTACACCGATTTCCGCCGCACCACGCAGCTCGCGATGGGCCGCAACTGGCGCACGGCGTCGGCCGAGCAGCAGCAACAGGTTCAGGAGCAGTTCAAGCTGCTGCTGATCCGCACGTATTCGGGCGCGCTTGCGCAGCTGAAGCCGGACCAGCAGATCCAGTACCCGCCGTTCCGTGCCGATCCGGCCGACACCGACGTCGTCGTGAAGACGGTCGCGATGAACAACGGCCAGCCGGTCCAGATCGATTACCGCCTGTACAAGACGGCCAACGGCTGGAAGGTGTATGACCTGAACGTGCTGGGCGCATGGCTGATCCAGACGTACCAGCAGCAGTTCAACGAGAAGATCCAGCAAAGCGGCGTGGACGGCCTGATCAAGTTCCTGACGCAGCGCAACCAGGAACTTGCCGCCGGCAAGCAGGCGTCGTGAGCGGCTTCGCGGCCGGCTCCTCGCTGACCGTCGCGAGCGCGAAGTCCGCGCTCGCGGACGGTCTCGCGCGCATCGACGCGGGCGAAACCGCCGTCGACTGCGCGGCGCTGACGCAGTTCGACTCGTCCGCGCTCGCCGTGCTGCTCGCATGGCAACGTGCCGCCAAAGCGCGCGGCGCGACCCTCGACATCCTCAATCTCCCCTCGAAGCTCGCCAGCCTCGCGCGCGCCTACGGCGTCGACGCGCTCATCGACGGCACCGGGCGACATTGACCCTGTCCGACCGAAGCCTGCCGCGCCAGCCGGCGCGCGCACGCTTCAGGCCGTACGCCTTAGGCGCCGGCTCCACCAGCCGGTTTGCCCTATAATCAAGCGTTTTGCGGGGCAGCCAATCGGCGTCCGGCCCCCATTTTCTTTCGCAGCAAGCACAGAATAGGCGTCGCGGCCCTTGCGCCGCGCACAGTCATGTCAGCCATAGAAATCCGTCACGTCAAGAAGCGCTACAAATCGCTTCAGGCGCTCAAGGGCGTCAGCCTGTCGGTCGAGGAGGGCGAGTTTTTCGGTCTGCTCGGCCCGAACGGCGCAGGCAAGACCACGCTCATCAGTATCCTCGCCGGGCTCGCCCGGGCCGATGAAGGCAGTATCTCGGTGCGCGGCCACGACGTCGTCAAGGACTTCCGCGGTGCGCGCCGCGCGCTCGGCGTCGTGCCGCAGGAACTCGTGTTCGACCCGTTCTTCACCGTCCGCGAGACGCTGCGGATCCAGTCCGGCTATTTCGGGCTGCGCCGCAACGACGACTGGATCGACGAAGTGATGGCCAATCTCGACCTCACCGAGAAGGCCGACGCGAACATGCGCGCGCTGTCGGGCGGCATGAAGCGCCGCGTGCTGGTCGCACAGGCGCTCGTGCACCGGCCGCCCGTGATCGTGCTCGACGAGCCGACGGCCGGCGTCGACGTCGAGCTGCGCCAGACGCTGTGGAAATTCATCTCGCGGCTGAACCGCGAAGGCCACACGATCGTCCTGACCACGCATTACCTCGAGGAAGCCGAGTCGCTGTGCGACCGCATCGCGATGCTGCGTCGCGGGGAAGTCGTCGCGCTCGACCGCACCGACGCGCTGCTGCGCCGCTTCGCGGGCTTGCAGCTGTACCTGCGGCTGGCAACGGGCGCGCTGCCCGCCGAGCTGCGCGGGCTGGAGACCGATCCGGCCGCACGCGCGCCGGGCGAGCATCTGCTGCGTCTCGCGAGCTACGACGATGTCGAGCGGATTCTCGCGCAGTGTCGCGCGGCGGGCTGCACGTTCGACGAGATCGAGGTCCGCAAGGCCGACCTCGAGGATGTGTTCGTCCAGGTGATGAACGGAGCAGAAGTCGTCGAGGGATTGGCATGAGCGGTTTTCAAACGCTGTTCTACAAGGAACTCCTGCGTTTCTGGAAGGTGTCGTTCCAGACGGTCTGCGCACCGATCGTGACGGCGCTGCTGTACCTGACGATCTTCGGCCACGCGCTGTCGGGCCGCGTCGAGGTGTATCCGGGCGTCGAGTACGTGAGCTTCCTGGTCCCCGGCCTCGTGATGATGAGCGTGCTGCAGAACGCATTCGCGAACAGCTCGTCGTCGCTGATCCAGTCGAAGATCACCGGCAACCTCGTGTTCGTGCTGCTGCCGCCGCTGTCCTACAAGGACATCTTCGGCGCGTACGTGCTCGCGTCCGTCGTGCGCGGGCTCTCGGTCGGCGCGGGCGTGTTCGTCGTGACGATCTGGTTTATCCCGATGCATTTCGCGGCGCCGCTGTTCATCATCGCGTTCGCGCTGCTCGGCTCGGCGATCCTCGGCACGCTCGGGCTGATCGCCGGGATCTGGGCCGAGAAGTTCGACCAGCTCGCCGCGTTCCAGAACTTCCTGATCATGCCGCTGACGTTCCTGTCCGGCGTGTTCTATTCGACGCACTCGCTGCCGCCCGTGTGGCGCGAGATCTCGCGTCTCAACCCGTTTTTCTACATGATCGACGGCTTCCGTTTCGGGTTCTTCGGCGCGTCCGACATCAACCCGCTCGCGAGCCTCGCGATCGTCACCGGTTTCTTCGTGCTGCTCGCGATGTTCGCGATGCGGCTGCTCGCGACCGGCTACAAACTGCGTCATTGATATCGACGGCGGCGGCCGCCACGGGCGGCGCGCGCCGACAGGAGCCCCTCATGTTGCCGACTCCCGAACAGGTCAAGCAATACATCGCCGGCGGTCTCGCCTGCACTCATCTGGAAGTCGAAGGCGACGGCCAGCATTTTTTCGCGACGATCGTGTCGGCGGCCTTCGAAGGCAAGCGGCCGATCCAGCGGCACCAGCTCGTCTATGCGGCGCTCGGCGATCGCATGAAGCAGGAAATTCACGCGCTCAGCATGAAGACGCTGACGCCCGCCGAATGGCAGAACGCATAAACCGGAACCACTGAGTGCAAGTCACCGTCAACGAGCGCGACGCCGTCCAGAGCGTCGCCACGGCACACCCGGCCGCCAACGGGGAATCGCAGGGACATGGGATGGACAAGCTGGTGATCGAAGGCGGTCGCCGGTTGTCGGGCGAGATCGTCGTGTCGGGCGCGAAGAACGCCGCGCTGCCGATCCTGTGCGCGGGGCTGCTCAGCGCCGAGCCGGTCGAACTCGACAACGTGCCGAACCTGAAGGACGTGCGCACCACGCTGAAGGTGCTGAACCAGATGGGCGTGAAGAGCGAAGCGGACGGCTGCCGCGTGCAGCTCGACGCATCGCGCGTCGACAACCTCGTCGCGCCATACGAGCTCGTCAAGACGATGCGCGCGTCGATCCTCGTGCTCGGGCCGCTGCTCGCGCGCTTCGGCGAGGCCAAGGTGTCGCTGCCGGGCGGCTGCGCGATCGGCGCGCGGCCGGTCGACCAGCACATCAAGGGCCTGCAGGCGATGGGCGCCGAGATCAGCATCGAGCACGGCTTCATCGAGGCACGCGCGAAGCGCCTGAAGGGCGCGCGCATCGTGACCGACATGATCACGGTGACGGGGACGGAAAACCTGCTGATGGCCGCGACGCTGGCCGACGGCGAGACGGTGATCGAGAACGCGGCGCGCGAGCCGGAAGTGAGCGATCTCGCACACTTGCTGGTCGCGATGGGCGCGAAAATCGACGGCATCGGCACCGACCGCCTCGTGATCCAGGGCGTCGAGCGGCTGCATGGCGCACGCCATTCGGTGATTCCCGACCGCATCGAGGCCGGCACGTTCCTGTGCGCGGTCGCGGCGGCGGGCGGCGACGTGATGCTGACGGGCGTGCGCCCGCACATCCTCGACGCGGTGATCGACAAGCTGCGCGAGGCCGGCGTGTCGATCGAGGAAGGCGACAGCTGGCTGCGCGTGAAGATGGACCGCCGCCCGCAGGCGGTGACGATCCGCACGTCGGAATACCCGGCGTTCCCGACCGACATGCAGGCGCAGTTCATGGCCCTCAATTCGGTCGCGACGGGCACCGCGCAGGTCGTCGAGACCATCTTCGAGAACCGCTTCATGCACGTGCAGGAGCTGAACCGGCTCGGCGCGAACATCACGATCGACGGCAACACGGCGCTCGTGACGGGCGTCGACAAGCTGTCCGGCGCGAACGTGATGGCGACCGACCTGCGCGCGTCGGCGAGCCTCGTGATCGCCGGGCTGCGCGCCGAAGGCGAAACGCTCGTCGACCGCATCTATCACCTGGACCGCGGCTACGACCGCATGGAAACCAAACTGACCGCCGTCGGCGCGAACGTGCGCCGCCTCTCCGGGAGCCAAGCATGACCGCGCCGCTGACCCTCGCCCTGTCGAAGGGCCGGATTTTCGAGGAAACCCTGCCGCTGCTGGCGGCCGCCGGCGTGCAAGTGGCCGAGGATCCGGAAACGTCGCGCAAGCTGATCCTGCCGACGACCGACCCGAACCTGCGCGTGATCATCGTGCGCGCGAGCGACGTGCCGACCTATGTCGAATACGGCGCGGCCGACTTCGGCGTGGCCGGCAAGGACGTGCTGGTCGAGCACGGCGGCTCGGGCCTCTACCAGCCGATCGATCTGAACATTGCACGCTGCCGGATGTCGGTGGCCGTGCCGGCCGGTTTCGACTACGCGAACGCGGTGCGCCAGGGCGCGCGCCTGCGGGTCGCGACCAAGTACGTCGAAACGGCACGCGAACACTTCGCCGCGAAGGGCGTGCACGTCGACCTGATCAAGCTGTACGGCTCGATGGAGCTGGCGCCGCTGGTCGGGCTGGCCGACGCGATCGTCGACCTCGTCAGCTCGGGCGGCACGCTGAAGGCGAACAATCTGGTCGAGGTCGAGGAGATCATGGCGATCTCGTCGCGCCTCGTCGTGAACCAGGCTGCGCTGAAGTTGAAGCGCGCGGCGCTCAAGCCGATTCTCGACGCGTTCGAACGCGCGTCGCAGAATGGCAATTGAGCGCATCACCGTAACGGAACTTCCATGGCCATCACCATCCGCAAACTCGATTCGACCAGCGACGGCTTCGACGCCGCGCTGCGTGCGGTGCTCGCGTTCGAGGCGAGCGAGGACGAAGCGATCGAGCAGTCGGTCGCGCAGATTCTCGCCGACGTGAAGTCGCGCGGCGACGCCGCGGTGCTCGAGTACACGAACCGCTTCGACCGGCTGGACGCCAGCAGCGTCGCCGCGCTCGAACTGCCGCAGGACGCGCTGCAGACGGCGCTCGACGGCCTCGCGCCGAAGGCGCGCGCGGCGCTGGAAGCCGCCGCCGCACGCGTGCGGGCGTACCACGAGAAACAGAAGATCGAGTGCGGCACGCATAGCTGGCAGTACACGGAAAGCGACGGCACGGTGCTCGGCCAGAAGGTCACGCCGCTCGACCGCGTCGGCCTGTACGTGCCGGGCGGCAAGGCCGCCTATCCGTCGTCGGTGCTGATGAACGCGATTCCCGCGCGGGTCGCGGGCGTCGGCGAGATCGTGATGGTCGTGCCGACTCCGGACGGCGTGAAGAACGACCTCGTGCTCGCCGCGGCGCTGCTCGGCGGCGTCGATCGCGTGTTCACGATCGGCGGCGCGCAGGCGGTCGGCGCGCTCGCGTACGGCACGGCCACGGTGCCGGCGGTCGACAAGATCTGCGGGCCGGGCAACGCGTACGTCGCGTCGGCCAAGCGCCGCGTGTTCGGCACGGTCGGCATTGACATGATCGCCGGACCGTCGGAAATCCTCGTGCTGTGCGACGGCACGACCGATCCGAGCTGGGTCGCGATGGACCTGTTCTCGCAGGCCGAACACGACGAACTCGCGCAGTCGATCCTGCTGTGCCCGGACGCCGCGTTCCTCGAGCGCGTCGAGAAGGCGATCGACGAGCTGCTCCCGACGATGCCGCGCCAGGACGTGATCCGCGCGTCGCTCGAAGGCCGCGGCGCGCTGATCAAGGTGCGCGACATGGCCGAGGCGTGCCGGATCGCGAACGACATCGCGCCGGAGCACCTCGAGATTTCCGCGCTGGAGCCGCAGCAATGGGGCCAGCAGATCCGCCACGCCGGCGCGATCTTCCTCGGCCGCTACACGAGCGAAAGCCTCGGCGACTACTGCGCCGGCCCGAACCACGTGCTGCCGACCTCGCGCACCGCGCGCTTTTCGTCGCCGCTCGGCGTGTACGACTTCATCAAGCGCTCGAGCCTGATCGAAGTCAGCGCCGAAGGTGCGCAGACGCTGGGCGAGATTGCTTCCGAACTCGCATACGGCGAAGGGCTGCAGGCGCACGCGCGCAGCGCCGAGCTCCGGATGAAGGGGTGACCCGCGCGCCGGAGCCGATGCCGACGCATCGACTCCGGACGACGAGGAGACCGCGAGCGCAGGGCGGCAGCCGCCGCCCTGCCGACCAATTTGACGCCGGCGCGACGCACGCCGGCTTGAGACCATGACGACGCCACAAGACATCATCCGCCGCGACGTGCTCGCAATGACGAGCTACCCGGTGCCCGACGCGAGCGGGTTCGTGAAGCTGGACGCGATGGAGAACCCGTATTCGCTGCCGGCGCCGCTCGCGGCGGCGCTCGGCGAGCGCCTCGCGCAGGTCGCGCTGAACCGCTACCCGGCGCCGCGCCCGGGCGCGTTGCTCGACAAGCTGCGCCGCACGATGGGCGTGCCGGCCGCGTGCGACGTGCTGCTCGGCAACGGTTCGGACGAAATCATCAGCATGATGTCGGTGGCATGCGCGAAGCCGGGCGCGAAGGTGCTCGCGCCGGTGCCGGGCTTCGTGATGTACGAACTGTCCGCGAAGTTCGCGCAGCTCGAATTCGTCGGCGTGCCGCTCAAGGCCGACCTGACGCTCGACGCCGACGCGATGATCGCGGCGATCGCCGAGCACCGGCCCGCGATCGTCTATCTCGCGTACCCGAACAACCCGACCGGCACGCTGTACGACGAAGCCGACGTCGAGCGGATCATCGCGGCCGCGCGGCACAGCCTGATCGTGATCGACGAGGCGTACCAGCCGTTCGCGGAGCACTCGTGGCTGCCGCGTGCCGCCGAGTTCGACAACGTCGTCGTGATGCGCACGGTCTCGAAGCTCGGCCTCGCGGGAATCCGCCTCGGCTATCTCGCCGGGCTGCCGACCTGGCTGACCGAGTTCGACAAGGTGCGCCCGCCGTACAACATCAACGTGCTGACCCAGGCGACCGCCGATTTCCTGCTCGACCACCTCGACGTGCTCGACGCGCAGGCGGCCGAATTGCGTGCGGAACGCACGCGCCTCGCGCAGGCCGTGGCCGCGCTGCCGGGCGCGACGGTGTTCCCGAGCGCCGGCAATTTCCTGCTGGTGCGCGTGCCGGACGCGGCGGCCGTGTTCGATGCGTTGCTCACCGAGCGGGTGCTGGTCAAAAACGTGAGTAAAATGCATCCGTTGCTGGCCGAATGCGTGCGGCTGACCGTCGGTTCTCCCGACGAAAACGCGCGCCTGCTGGCTGCCTTGAAACTCGCGCTGCCCGGTTGACCCCGGGGCGGCGGCGCGCGACGATCAATCCCCATTTACATCAGACTCAATCAAGGAATTGCCATGCGTGTGGCGGAAGTCGTTCGCAATACCAGCGAAACGCAGATCCGTGTGAAGCTCGATCTCGACGGTACGGGCCGGCAGAAGCTGGCCACCGGCGTGCCGTTTCTCGACCATATGCTCGATCAGATCGCGCGACATGGTCTGATCGATCTCGAGGTCGAAGCGCATGGCGATACGCATATCGACGACCACCATACGGTCGAGGACGTCGGCATCACGCTCGGTCAGGCCGTCGCGAAGGCGATCGGCGACAAGAAGGGCATCCGCCGCTACGGCCATTCGTACGTGCCGCTCGACGAGGCGCTGTCGCGCGTCGTGATCGACTTCTCGGGCCGGCCGGGTCTCGAATTCCACGTGCCGTTCACGCGCGCGCGGATCGGCACGTTCGACGTCGACCTGTCGATCGAATTCTTCCGCGGGTTCGTGAACCACGCGGGCGTCACGCTGCACATCGACAACCTGCGCGGGATCAACGCGCACCACCAGCTCGAAACGGTGTTCAAGGCCTTCGGCCGGGCCCTGCGTGCGGCGGTTGAGCTCGACGAGCGCGCGGCGGGGCAGATTCCGTCGACGAAGGGCAGCCTCTAACTTTCGAACGGACAGGACGCCACGGATAACCTCACGGCTTCGGCGCGGCGCGCCGGCTTGCGATGGATCTGCTCAAATCGTTCATTTCCCTGCTCGCGCTGATCAATCCGGTCGGCGCGGTGCCGTTCTTCCTGAGCCTGACGGCGCAGCAGACGGACGACGAGCGGCGCCGCACGATCCGGATCGCGTCGGTGTCGGTGTTCTGCGTGATGACGGTGACGACGCTGCTCGGGCAGCAGATCATCGACTTCTTCGGCATATCGGTCGGCTCGCTCGAAGTGGGCGGCGGGATCATCATGCTGCTGATGGCGATCAGCATGCTGAACGCTCAGGCCGGCAACACCCGCTCGACGCCGGAGGAGCGCCACGAAGCCGAGCAGAAGGACAACATCGCGGTCGTGCCGCTGGCGATTCCGCTGCTCACGGGCCCTGGCTCGATCAGCACGGTGATCATCTATGCGGCGAACTCGCATCACTGGTATGAGCGAGCCGGGCTCGTCGCGATCGGCGCGGCGCTGGCTCTGCTGTGTTTCTTCGCGATGCGGCTTGCCGAGCCGATCGCGAACTGGATCGGCCGCACCGGCATCAACATCGCCACGCGGCTGATGGGTTTGATGCTGTCGGCGCTGGCGGTGGAATTCATCGTCAATGGACTGAGGGCGCTACTGCCTGCACTGAGATGAAAACTTCGATTGCGATTGTGGATTATGGGATGGGCAACCTGCGCTCGGTCGCGCAGGCGCTCAAGAAGGCCGAACCGGCCGCCGACGTGGCGATCGTCGACACGCCGGCCGCGATTCGCGCGGCCGACCGCGTCGTGCTGCCCGGCCAGGGCGCGATGCCCGACTGCATGCGCTGCCTCGGCGAATCGGGGCTGCAGGAAGCGGTGATCGAGGCGTCGCGCACGAAGCCGCTGCTCGGCGTGTGCGTCGGCGAGCAGATGCTGTTCGACTGGAGCGCGGAAGGCGACACGAAGGGCCTGGGCCTGCTGCCCGGCAAGGTCGTGCGTTTCGAGCTCGATGGCCGCCTGCAGGACGACGGCTCGCGCTTCAAGGTGCCGCAGATGGGCTGGAACCGCGTGCGCCAGTCGCAGCCGCACCCGCTGTGGGACGGCGTGCCCGACGACGCGTATTTCTACTTCGTTCACAGCTATTACGTGAGCCCGGACAACCCGGCGCACACGGTCGGCGAAACGGCCTACGGCGCGCCGTTTACGTCAGCGGTCGCGCGGGACAATCTCTTCGCGACCCAATTCCACCCCGAGAAAAGCGCGGAAGTCGGGTTGCGTCTGTATCGCAACTTCGTACACTGGAAGCCGTGAACGTGGTGCGCGAGCCACAGTTGACAGGGCGCAAACGCCTGTCGTGCGGGGCTCGCACGCTTAAGCACCGAAAGAGTTGTACTAAACTAGCGAGACGGCGCGGCACCGGTTTGGCCGGTGCGCGCCGGATTCTTTTCATTTTCCACGACGACACCCGATTGCTATGTTGCTGATTCCGGCCATCGATCTCAAAGACGGTCAGTGTGTGCGCCTCAAACAGGGCGATATGGACCAGGCCACGATTTTCTCCGAGGACCCGGCGGCGATGGCCCGCAAGTGGGTCGATCTCGGCGCCCGGCGGCTGCATCTGGTCGACCTGAACGGCGCATTCGCCGGCAAGCCGAAGAATCTCGAGGCGATCGAAGCGATCCTCGACGAAGTCGGCGACGAAATCCCCGTTCAGCTCGGCGGCGGCATCCGCAGCCTCGAGACGATCGAGAAGTATCTCGACGCGGGCCTGTCCTACGTGATCATCGGCACCGCGGCCGTGAAGGATCCGGGCTTCCTGCAGGACGCGTGCACCGCGTTCGCGGGCAACATCATCGTCGGCCTGGACGCGAAGGACGGCAAGGTCGCGACCGACGGCTGGAGCAAGCTGACGGGCCATGAGGTGATCGATCTCGCGCAGAAGTTCGAGGACTACGGCGTCGAGTCGATCGTCTACACGGACATCGGCCGGGACGGGATGCTGCAGGGCATCAACATCGAGGCGACCGTGAAGCTCGCGCAGGCGGTCGGCATTCCGGTGATCGCCAGCGGCGGCCTGTCGAACCTCACGGACATCGAGAACCTGTGCGAAGTGGAAGAGCACGGCGTCGAAGGCGTGATCTGCGGCCGTGCGATCTACTCCGGCGATCTCGATTTCGCGGCCGCGCAAAAGCGCGCGGACGAACTGAACGGCGAACTCGACAACGCGTAACCGCGGTGTCCCGTTCGCCGGGGCTGCCCGCAGGCGGCCCCGACCGGAAGCCTCGCGCGAGGCTTCCGTAACCGGCCGTTCCACCGCGGCCTATGGCGTACATCATGGCTCTAGCTAAACGCATCATCCCCTGCCTGGACGTGACTGCCGGGCGTGTCGTCAAGGGCGTCAACTTCGTCGAGCTGCGCGATGCCGGCGACCCCGTCGAAATCGCCCGCCGCTACGACGACCAGGGCGCCGACGAACTGACGTTCCTCGACATCACCGCGACCTCCGACCAGCGCGACCTGATCCTGCCGATCATCGAAGCCGTTGCATCGCAGGTGTTCATTCCGCTGACCGTCGGCGGCGGCGTGCGCGCCGTCGAGGACGTGCGGCGCCTGTTGAACGCCGGCGCGGACAAGGTCAGCATGAATTCGTCGGCGGTCGCGAACCCGCAGCTCGTGCGCGACGCGGCCGACAAGTACGGCTCGCAGTGCATCGTCGTCGCGATCGACGCGAAGCGCGTGTCGGCCGACGGCGAGGCGCCGCGCTGGGAAGTCTTCACGCACGGCGGCCGCAAGGGCACGGGCCTGGATGCGATCGAATGGGCGCGCAAGATGGCCGAACTCGGCGCGGGCGAGATCCTGCTCACGAGCATGGACCGCGACGGCACGAAGTCGGGCTTCGACCTCGCGCTCACGCGCGGCGTGTCGGACGCGGTGCCGGTGCCGGTGATCGCATCGGGCGGTGTCGGCTGCCTGCAGGATCTCGCGGACGGCATCAAGGACGGCCGCGCGGACGCGGTGCTGGCCGCCAGCATCTTCCACTACGGCGAGCACACGGTCGGCGAGGCGAAGCGCTTCATGGCCGAGCAGGGCATCGCGGTGAGGCTGTGATGAATACGGAAACGAAATCCCTGCCCGCGTGGCTCGACAAGGTCCGCTGGGACGACAACGGCCTCGTGCCGGTGATCGCGCAGGAAGCGTCGACGAACGACGTGCTGATGTTCGCGTGGATGAACCGCGAGGCGCTGGCGAAGACGATCGAGACGCAGCGCGCGGTCTACTATTCGCGCTCGCGCAAGCGCCTGTGGTTCAAGGGCGAGGAGTCGGGCCACGTGCAGCACGTGCACGAGGTGCGGCTCGATTGCGACGAGGACGTCGTGCTGCTGAAGGTCGAGCAGGTGTCGGGCATCGCCTGCCACACCGGCCGGCATTCGTGCTTCTTCCAGAAATTCGAAGGTACGGTGGACAGCGGCGACTGGGTCGCGGTCGATCCGGTGCTGAAAGACCCCGAACACATCTACAAATGACGCAATCGACCGAAGACACGCTGCTGCGCCTCGCGGCCGTGATCGATAGCCGCAAGGGCGGCGACCCCGAACAATCGTACGTATCGCGCCTGTTCCACAAGGGCGACGACGCGGTGCTGAAGAAGATCGGCGAAGAGGCGACCGAAGTCGTGCTGGCCGCGAAGGACGTGCGCCAGGGCGGCGCGCCGACGGCGCTGGTCGGCGAGGTGGCCGATTTGTGGTTCCACTGCCTCGTGATGCTGTCGCATTTCGACCTGAGCCCGGCCGACGTGATCGCCGAACTCGAGCGCCGCGAAGGGTTGTCCGGCATCGAGGAAAAGGCGCTGCGCAAGCGCCGCGAGCGCGAGGAAAACGGCGGTTGACGGCTCGCGGCCTGCCGCGCCGGCGACAGTGCGGTAAGCTGTAAGAATTGTCATCCAACGGGGGTAGCATCATGACCGATACGCCGAGCCAGCTTCCGACGCCGTCGGTGCCGGGTGCAGCGGACGCCGAGCGGCTGAACGGTTTGCGCACGTTGACGCACGTGCTGTACGGCCTCTACGCGATTCATTGGCTGACGGGCGGCGTCACCGGCCTCATCGCGATCATCATCAACTACGTGAAGCGCGGCGACGTGGCCGGCACGCCGTACGCCGACCATTTCGAGTGGCAGATCCGCACGTTCTGGCGCGCGCTGATCGCCTACGTGATCGGCTTCGCGCTGATGTTCGTGGGCGTGGGATTCGTCATCATGTTTGTCACGTGGATTTGGACGCTGTACCGTATCATCAAAGGTTGGCTGTACCTGAACGACAACAAGACGCTCGATTCGCAGGCCTGGTTCTGACCGGCGCGCGGGCGTTTCGCAGGAGCAACATGAGTCACGATCCGAATTGCCTGTTCTGCAAGATCGCGGCGGGCGAGATCCCGAGCACGAAGGTGCACGAGGACGACGAGTTCGTCGCGTTCCGCGACATCCGCCCCGCGGCCGAGACGCATGTGCTCGTGATTCCGCGCCGGCACGTGCCGACGCTGTCGGCGGCGAGCGAGGCCGACGCGCCGATGCTCGGCCGGCTGATGCTGCTGGTCGCGCGTCTGGCCGACCAGCTCGGCGTCGCGTACACGGGTGGCGAAACCGGTTTTCGCACGGTGATCAACACGGGCCCCGGCGGCGGGCAGGAGGTTTACCACCTGCACGCGCACATTCTGGCCGGCCCGCGCCCCTGGCTGCGGATGGGTTGACGTCGCGGGGCGTTTCCCCGCATCGATAGTCGAAGCCGGCGTGCCGCCGGCGATTTGCGCCGCGACGCGGCGTGGTTGAGGAGAGGTTTCATCATGGGTGGATTGAGCATTTGGCACTGGCTGATCGTGCTGCTGATCGTCGCGCTGGTTTTCGGTACGAAGAAGTTGCGCAACATCGGCAACGACCTCGGCAGCGCCGTGAAGGGTTTCAAGGACGGCATGAAGGACGGCGAGACGCCGGCGGACGCGCAGCAGCTGCCGCGCAACGGCTCGGTCGACGTCAACGCGAAGGAAACGACGCGTTCCGACTCGAACAAGGCGTAACGCCGGCACGCTGACAGGCATTCGCGATGCTGGATCTCGGTCTTTCGAAGATGGCGCTGATCGGCGTCGTCGCGCTCGTGGTGCTCGGCCCCGAGCGCCTGCCGCGCGTCGCGCGTACGGCCGGCGCACTGTTCGGCCGCGCGCAGCGGTACATCAACGACGTGAAGGCCGAGGTCTCGCGCGAAATCGAACTCGACGCGTTGCGGACGATGAAGACCGATTTCGAGACGGCCGCGCGCAATGTCGAGACGACGATTCACGACAACCTGCGCGAGCACGAGAAGGAACTGAACGACACGTGGAACTCCGCGGTCGGCGGCCTTAACGAAGGCTCGGTCGATGCCGGTACGTACGGCTCCGACACGCCCGCGGCGCCGTCGTGGCGCGGCAGCACGGCCGCACTCGCGCCGAAGCGTCGCAACTGGCGTGTGAAACAGGCGGCGACGCCTGTCTGGTACAAGCGCGCGACGACCCGCCGCACGCACGTGCAGTCGGGCGCCGCGCGTGTCGCGCGCCACCAGCCGGCCAGCCTGCGCCGGCCGACGCGCTTCTTCTGAGCCGAGCGCATGCTCGCTCGTCAATCCTACCGAGGGCCGGTGTGAGCGACCCCCAGCAGAACCCGGGCGACGCCCCGGAAGAAACCTTCATTTCCCATCTCGTCGAGCTTCGCGATCGCATCATTCGCGCGGGGCTGGCCGTGATCGTCGTGTTCCTCGGGCTCGTGTACTGGGCGCCCGACATCTTCCGGCTGCTCGCGCGGCCGCTGATGGAAAACCTGCCGAAGGGCGGCAGGATGATCGTGACCGACGTCACCGGCTCCTTCTTCGTGCCGATGAAGGTCACGATGCTCGTCGCGCTCGTGATCGCGTTGCCGATCGTGCTGTACCAGATCTGGGCATTCGTCGCGCCGGGGCTGTACCAGCACGAGAAGAAGCTCGTCGCGCCGCTCGTCGGCAGCAGCTATGTGCTGTTCCTGTGCGGGATGGCGTTCGCGTACTTCCTCGTGTTCCCGACGATCTTCCGCGTGATGGCGCACTACAACGCACCGCTCGGCGCGGAGATGTCGACCGATATCGACAACTACCTGAGCTTCGTGCTCGGGATGTTCATCGCGTTCGGCGTCACGTTCGAGGTGCCGATCGTCGTCGTGCTGCTCGTCCGGATGGGCGTGCTGACGCTGAAGAAGCTGAAGGAGATGCGGCCGTACGTGATCGTCGGCGCGTTCGTCGTCGCGGCGGTCGTCACGCCGCCGGACGTGTTCTCGCAGCTGATGCTCGCGTTGCCGCTCGTCGTGCTGTTCGAGATCGGGCTGCTGGCCGCGCGATTCTTCGTACCGAAGCCGACGGAAGAACCCGAGGCGGAGAACGGCGCCGCGAGTTGATGCGGGACCGGTGCGCGGCGGCCGGCATGATCGCGGTCGTCGATACGGCCCCTCGACAGCGTTGAAGCCGGCCGGGCCGACCGGATGGTACAGATCGCGAGGGCGCCCGCAGCTTCTTCACCGTGAAGAAGGCATGCCGGAGCAACGCCGCCGGACCAAAGCAACAGGGCAGCCGATCAGGCTGCCCTTTTTTGTTTCCGTCCTTGGCCGGCAAGCGGCGCCGGTACGCCGCCCGCCGGAGGTCATTCGCTGTCGCTGTCCTGTTCGTCGAGCGCCTGCTTCGGCGGCGGCGGGCGCTTGCCGATCACGACCTTCACGTCGAACTCCTTGCCCTTGCGCACGACATGCACCTTGGTCGGCGTGCCCGGCTTGATCTGCGCGACGGTGTTCAGCAGCTTCGTCGTGTCGGTGATGTCGTCGCCGTTCACGCTCACGAGGATGTCGCCCGGCTTGATGCCGGCCTTGTCGGCCGGGCCGCCCTGCAGCACGCCCGCGACGATCGCGCCCGACTTCTGCTGGAGCCCGAACGATTCGGCGATTTCCGGCGTGACGTCCTGCGGCTCGACGCCGATCCAGCCGCGCGTGACCGAGCCCGTCGTGATGATGCTTTCGAGCACGGTGCGCGCGGTCGACACGGGGATCGCGAAGCCGATGCCGAGCGAGCCGCCCGAGCGCGAGTAGATCGCCGTGTTGATGCCGAGCAGGTTGCCGTTGACGTCGACTAGCGCGCCGCCCGAGTTGCCCGGGTTGATCGGCGCGTCGGTCTGGATGAAGTTCTCGAACGTGTTGATGCCGAGGTGATTGCGGCCGAGCGCGCTGATGATCCCCATCGTGACCGTCTGGCCGACGCCGAACGGGTTGCCGATCGCGAGCACGACGTCGCCGACCCGCGACTGGTCGGAACGGCCGAGCGTGATCGTCGGCAGGTTCGTCATGTTGATCTTCAGCACGGCGAGGTCGGTTTCCGGGTCGCTGCCGATCACCTTCGCGGTGCCCGTGCGGCCGTCGGCGAGCGCGACTTCGATCTGGTCGGCGCCGTCCACGACGTGCTGGTTCGTTAGAATGTAACCTTCAGGGCTCACGATAACGCCCGAGCCCAGGTTGGCGGCCGGCTCGTCGTGCTGCTTGCGCGCATTGCGGTCGCCGAAGAAGTAGCGGAACAGCGGATCCTTCGCGCGCGGATCGGGCGGCAGCGAGCCGTCCTTGCTGGAGAAGACGTTGACGACGGCGGGCATCGCCTTTTGCGCGGCCTCGGCGTACGACGTGGTCGCGGGGGCGCCGCCGATGCCCGGTGCGACTTCGCGCAGCGCGACGATCGGCGTGGCGAGCTGCTTGCCGAGCTGTCCTTGCCGTTGCAGCCATTGCGGCTTGAGCGTCACGACGATGAACATCAGCGCGAGCAGTACGGTCACCGCCTGCGCGAAGAACAGCCAGAAGCGTCTAAGCATCTGAAAGGATTAGAGGTTTATATGGATCGGATCGAACTTGAATTGTACTTGAACAATACCCTTGAAATCGCGCGCTTCAAGGACTATTGCCCGAACGGCCTCCAGGTCGAGGGGCGCCGCAAGATCGAGAAGATCGCTACCGGCGTGACGGCGTCGGTCGCGTTCCTCGAAGCCGCGCTCGAATGGGGCGCGGATGCGGTGCTCGTCCATCACGGCTATTTCTGGCGCAACGAGGCGCCGCAGATCACCGGCCGCAAGTACCAGCGGCTGAAGCTGCTGCTCGCGAACGACCTGAACCTGTTCGCATTCCACCTGCCGCTCGACGCGCACCCCGAGTTCGGCAACAACGCGCAGCTCGGCGAGAAGCTCGGGCTGCTCGGCGAGCAGCGTTTCGGCGACGGCGACCTCGGCTGGATGGCCACGCTGCCGATGCCCGTCTCGCTCGAGCACTTCGTCGCGAAGGTCGAGCGCACGCTCGGCCGCACGCCGCTCGTGCTCGGCGATCCGGAGATGCAGTTGCGCCGCATCGCATGGTGTACGGGCGCCGCGCAAAGCTATTTCGACGCGGCGATCGACGCGGGCGCCGACGTGTTCCTGACCGGCGAGGTGTCGGAATCCGTCACGCACGCGTCGGCCGAGAGCGGCGTCGCGTTCGTTGCGGCAGGGCACCACGCGACCGAGCGCTACGGAATCCAGGCGCTCGGCGCCCACTTGTCCGAAGAATTCGATCTCGAACACCTTTTTATCGATATTCATAATCCGGTCTGAACGCCGGATTTGCGGCGGTGCATCGAAATTTCGCAATGTAGCGCATGCTTAAAAGTGAAATGATTTAATCGCTCCGATAGTGGGGGAAAACCCTTAACTATCAATTACTTCGAAGGGATTTTCGTCTCCGGGCCTTGTAAATGGCGACTCCATTCGCGCAAACTAGCGGCGGAATGAAAAGTCGTGACGGAAAATCCAACTCAGAAGTGGGGCGTGTGATGCGAGACAAGGAAGAGAAACGCGTCGACAGCGGCCGCCGTACCTGGCTGATTGCGACATCCGTAGCAGGTGGCGTGGGAGGCGTAGCCACCGTCATACCTTTCGCGGCGTCGCTTGCGCCGTCCGCGAAAGCGAAAGCGGCCGGAGCCCCGGTCGAGGTCGACATCAGCGGCCTGAAGCCCGGCGAGATGGTCACGGTGCCGTGGCGCGGCAAACCCGTCTGGATCCTGAATCGCACCGATTCGATGCTGGCCGACGTCGTCAAGGCCGACAAGGAAGTGGCCGATCCGACCTCGAAATCCCCGTATTCGATGCCGTTGCCCGCGTATTGCGCGAACGAATATCGCGCGCGGGCCGATCGCAAGAACATTCTCGTCGTGATGGCCGTGTGTACACACCTCGGCTGCACGCCTAGCCAACGCTTCACGCCGGGTCCGCAGCCGAACCTGCCGGACGACTGGCCGGGCGGCTTCCTGTGCCCGTGCCACGGTTCGACCTACGACCTCGCCGGCCGCGTGTTCAAGAACAAGCCGGCGCCCCAGAATCTCGACATCCCGCCCTACATGTTCACGTCGGCGACGACCCTCGTGATCGGCAAGGACGAGAAAGGAGAAGCGTGATGGCCGACAACAAGGAAGTCTCCACGACAGGTCTCACCGGCTGGGTCGACCAGCGCTTCCCGCTCACGTCCACCTGGAAGAAGCACGTTTCCGAGTACTACGCGCCGAAGAACTTCAACTTCTGGTACTTCTTCGGCTCACTCGCGCTGCTGGTGCTCGTCAACCAGATCGTCACGGGCATCTTCCTGACGATGAACTACAAGCCCGATTCGACGCTCGCGTTCGCATCGGTCGAGTACATCATGCGCGAGGTGCCGTGGGGCTGGCTGATCCGCTACATGCACTCGACCGGTGCGTCGATGTTCTTCGTCGTCGTGTACCTGCATATGTTCCGCGGGCTGATGTACGGGTCGTACCGCAAGCCGCGCGAACTCGTGTGGATCTTCGGCTGCGCGATCTTCCTGTGCCTGATGGCCGAGGCGTTCTTCGGCTACCTGCTGCCGTGGGGCCAGATGTCGTTCTGGGGCGCGCAGGTGATCGTGAACCTGTTCTCGGCGATCCCGTTCGTCGGCCCGGACCTGTCGTTGTGGATCCGCGGCGACTACGTCGTGTCCGACGTCACGCTGAACCGCTTCTTCGCGTTCCACGTGATCGCGATTCCGCTCGTGCTGGTCGGCCTCGTGATCGCGCACCTCGTCGCGCTCCACGAAGTGGGGTCGAACAACCCGGACGGCATCGAGATCAAGGCGAAGAAGGACGCGGACGGCATTCCGCTCGACGGCATCCCGTTCCACCCGTACTACTCGGTGCACGATTTCTTCGGCGTCTGCGTGTTCCTGATGGTGTTCGCGCTGATCGTGTTCTTCTCGCCGGAGATGGGCGGCTACTTCCTCGAGTCGAACAACTTCGTCCCGGCGAATCCGCTGCAGACGCCGCCGGAAATCGCGCCGGTGTGGTACTTCACCGCGTTCTACGCGATGCTGCGCGCGACCACCGACCCGTTCAAGATCGTGCTGATGATCGTGATCGCGCTGCTCGGCGTGCTCGCGCTGATCCGCGCGCGCGGCAAGTGGAAGATCGGGCTGCCGGTGCTGGCCGCGGCGATCGTCGTGTTCATGTTCCTGACCGAATCGAAGTTCTGGGGCGTCGTCGTGATGGGCTCGGCGGTGATCACGCTGTTCTTCCTGCCGTGGCTCGACCGCAGCCCGGTGAAGTCGATCCGCTACCGGCCGCTGTTCCACAAGGTGTTCCTCGGGATCTTCGTCGCGGCGTTCCTGATCCTCGCGTTCCTCGGCACGCGGCCGCCATCGCCGGTCTCGACGCTGATCGCGCAGGGCTGTGCGCTGATCTACTTCGCGTTCTTCCTCGGCATGCCCGTCTGGACGCCGCTTGGCACGTTCAAGCAGCCGCCGGAGCGGGTGCGCTTCAAGCCCCATTAACGAGAGCGAGGAGAGAACGACATGAAGAAACTGCTTTCGACGCTCGCGCTGATCGGGGCGACGGCCGTCGCGCTGCTGGCGGCGCCGGCCGTGCGCGCGGAGGGTAATTTTCCGCTCGACCGGGCGCCCGATAACACGGAAAATCTCGTTTCGCTTCAGCACGGCGCGCAATTGTTTGTAAACTATTGCCTGAACTGCCACAGCGCGAACCTGATGCGCTACAACCGTCTGACGGATCTGGGCATATCCCAGAAGGAGATCGAAACGAATCTCCTGTTCACGACCGACAAGGTCGGGAACACGATGTCCGTCGCGATGCGGCCCGAAGACGCGAAGAACTGGCTCGGCACGACGCCGCCCGACCTGTCGGTCGAGGAGCGGGCGCGCGGTCGCGACTGGCTGTACACGTATCTGCGGAGTTTCTACCGCGACGATACGCGGCCGAGCGGCTGGAACAACGCGGTGTTCGAGAACGTCGGCATGCCCCATGTATTGTGGCAACTGCAGGGGCAGCGCACTGCCAAATTCGAAGACAAGACGGACGAGGAGACGGGCGAGAAGGTCCACACGCTCGTCGGCTTCCAGCAGGTCACGCCGGGGACGTTGTCGCCGCCGGACTATGATGCTGCGGTGGCCGACCTGGTGGCCTATATGACATGGATGTCCGAGCCGGCCCAGCAGACCCGCAAACGCCTCGGCGTGTGGGTGCTGGTCTTTCTCGGTGTCCTGACTTTCCTGGCCTGGCGGCTCAATGCCGCGTACTGGAAAGATATCAAGTAAACACGCCTGACCGGCGTGGGGCCGGCGCAAGGCGGAACCCGTGAAAGGGGTTGCGCCGCGTGCCGGCCCTCGGCTTTTTTGAGGAAACGCAAATATGATGGTTCTGTATTCCGGCACAACTTGCCCGTTCTCCCAGCGTTGCCGGCTGGTGCTGTTCGAGAAGGGGATGGATTTCGAGATCCGTGACGTCGACCTGTTCAACAAGCCGGAAGACATCTCGGTGATGAACCCGTACGGTCAGGTGCCGATTCTGGTCGAACGCGACCTGATCCTGTACGAATCGAACATCATCAACGAATACATCGACGAGCGCTTCCCGCACCCGCAACTGATGCCGGCCGACCCGGTGCAGCGCGCCCGTGCACGCCTGTTCCTGCTCAACTTCGAGAAGGAGCTGTTCGTTCACGTCAGCACGCTCGAGAACGAGAAGGGCAAGGCAGCGGAGAAGAACCACGAGAAGGCACGCCTCGCGATCCGCGATCGCCTGACGCAACTCGCGCCGATCTTCGTGAAGAACAAGTACATGCTCGGCGAGGAGTTCTCGATGCTCGACGTCGCGATCGCGCCGCTGCTGTGGCGTCTGGATCACTACGGCATCGAACTGTCGAAGAACGCCGCGCCGCTGATGAAGTATGCCGAGCGGATCTTCAGCCGTCCGGCCTATATCGAAGCACTGACGCCGTCCGAAAAGGTCATGCGTCGTTGATGATGCAATGAGGGCAAGACGGAGCGGGCGGCGCGGCGTGCCGCGTGCCCGCTCCGGGTTCGAGGATTGTGATGCAAGAGATTTCAACGAAGCCTTATCTGCTGCGCGCGCTGTACGAGTGGTGCACCGATAACGGTTACACGCCGCATATCGCGGTGAGGGTCGACAACTCGACGCGCGTGCCGCGTCAGTTCGTGCGTGACGGCGAGATCGTGCTCAACATCAGCTTCGAGGCGACGAGCCAGCTGCAGATGGGTAACGAGTGGATCGAGTTCACCGCCCGGTTCTCCGGGAAGGCGCACAAGATCGAGATTCCGGTGGCCAACGTGCTCGCGATCTACGCGCGCGAGAACGGCCAGGGGATGGCGTTCCAGGTCGATGCGGTGGCGGGCGAGGGCGCGGATTCGGGCGCGTTCGAGGACGATGCCGAGCAGGCGGATGAGGTGCGGCGCGACGAGGCGCCTGTCGTGCTGGCGCCGGTTGCCGATCAAGGTGCGAACGAAGAACCGTCCGAAGGCGCCGACGAGCCGCCGAAAACCGACGGGGATGGCTCGAAAGGCGGCAGCAGACCTCGCCTCAAGATCGTGAAATGAGGTAGAATCTCGCGCTTACGCCGGCTTAGCTCATCTGGTAGAGCAGTTGATTTGTAATCATCAGGTGGCGGGTTCGAGTCCTGCAGCCGGCACCAAATACAGCAAGGGGTTACGCGATGTTTGCGTAACCCCTTTGCGTTTCCGCACACCCGTCACGTTTCCAAAACGCCGCGGGGACGGTCGTAGACCAGCTCGCCCAAGTGTAACGGCGCGGCCGATTTGGCATCGTTTCGCGCACGAATTGTCACTCAGCTTACAGGCGGCTTTGCACCCTCTTTGTCACAATTGGCTGGAGTCGGCAGCAAGAGCTGCGCCCGCGACAGAAGCCAGCGGGGAAGGCCGTGTCCCCTCAATTGCCCGCCGTTGTTCAATCTGCTCGCGGCGTTGGGCCATAAACGCCAATCCGTCCCATTCGCCTTCAGCAGCGCGGTGACAAGGCAAGCCTACGAGACCACGTAGCCGCGCAGCGAGCGCAGAAGCGTCTGCGCCGAGCTTCGCATATCGGTACTGCCGTTCCACGAACCACTCATCAATGTCGAGCGGGGAGGAATCCTCCCACACGCTATCAAGATAGGATTTCGCCTCGGCCGCTCGAAGTGGAAAATCCAAGATCTCATACATGTCCTTTGCGGAAAGCGCCTGCCATTCGACCTTCAGCAGTTCCGGTTGAAACTTCGGGTCCTCGACCTGAACTCGGAGACTGCCATTCGCGTCCGTTTCTCCGCGATATCGGCCGTCGTCGGCAACCACGTCGGCGCAACGTGCAACATATCGCTCCAGCTCGCATGACACCTGGATTACCAAATATTCCAAGTCTTTGGCGCTCTTCCTGACCTGGAACCAACGTTCTCGAAACCACGTCAAGCCTGCCGTCGACAGCGCGCCGACGACAGTGCCAATGAGCCCGAAAATTGCTGGTAGCAATGTCGCTTGTCCCATCGCATTTCTCCCAAGTTGATCTCAAACCAGCACGGCCTTCCCTCGTGGGTCAAATGATCCGCGAAACGCTACTTTAGCGCACGGTTTAGAAGAGCCCGCCGCTGTCGGCCGCGTTCCAATTCGTGATCACCAGCTCGCTGCTCGTATCCGGACGTCCAAGCCTGTTGGCGACCGAGTAGCGGATGTCCAGCTCGAGCATGTGGAACCCGTCAAACGCCCGCCGGATGTCAGGGTGGTCATTGATCGACACCATGACCTTTCCCTTTGCGCGACGCATCAACTCGGCCATCGCCTCATATTCTTCGAACTCGAACGGAACCCCGTAGCCCTCGGTCTGCCAGTACGGCGGGTCCAGATAGATGAAGGCGTGGGAGCGGTCGTATCGCTGCACGCACTCGCGCCAGGGCAAGTTTTCGACGTGCGTTCCAGCCAGGCGCAGATGGGCCGCTGAGAGCTGCTCCTCAATACGCAACAGGTTGACCGATGGCGCTGTCGTGGCTGTTCCGAACGTCTGCCCGGCCACCTTCCCGCCGAACGCATGGTGCTGCAGGTAGAAGAACCGTGCAGCGCGCTGGATGTCCGTCAGGGTCTCCGGCCGCGTCATCTGCTGCCACTTGAACACCTGCCGGCTGCTGATCGCCCATTTGAACTGGCGGACGAACTCCTCCAGGTGGTGCTGCACGACGCGATACAGGTTGACCAATTCGCCGTTGACGTCGTTGATGATCTCGACCGGCGCAGGCACCGGACGCAGGAAGTAAAGCGCAGCGCCGCCGCAGAATGCCTCGACATAGCATTCGTGCGGCGGAAACAGCGGAATCAGCTTGTCGGCCAGACGGCGCTTGCCGCCGAGCCACGGAATGATCGGTGATGGTTGCATTTATTGGCTAATCGAGTCCAGCCGTGATAGCCTTCGTCCGCCTCTGCAGGGGTGACGTGGCCTTGCCGGATTCGCAGTGCATGCTGCGGGTGCGGGGCGTGCCTGGTGCTCCAACACCAGGCACGTCGCCGCGTCCTTTTCCTACTGCGGCCAGACAATTGCGGCGAGCGCCGCTTCGTCGCCGGCCGCCACGATCTCGCTCTTGAGCTGCGTCGCGATCTGATAGGCGGCCGGTTGCCGCGCAGCCGCCGCCATCGCCAGCCCTACCATCCCATCCGCATCGAGCGTGACGTCGACGCCGTCGACGGACGTCCAGATCACCGTATACGGCTGCTCGGCCAGCTTCGCGACCGCCGCGAGCTGCGCCATGGCGGCGATCTGCGTAATCGACCCGACGTCCGCGCTGAAGCGGTTCCCGCCGTACTCGAATGGTGATGCCAGAACTTCGGCGCGCTTCGCGTCGACGGCAGCCGTGGCCGCTGCGCGCGCCGTGACGATGTCAAATGCCCAGGCCGCCCCGTCCCAGGTATAGAAGCCATCGGGCTTCTGCAGCGCGGTGAACTCGGCCGGCATGTCGCCGATACCGTCCCATGCGGCAGATCGCGCGTCCGACGTACGGAACTCGTATCGGCTGCCGTCGACGATCCGATAGACCGGCGTCGATCGCCAGTCCCGGACGATTTCCCACGTGCCGTCGACGATCGACGTCGCGCGCGCGACGCTTCCGGCCGGTGCTTCGGGCGCAGCTTCGAGCATGGCGAACGCCGGCACCTGACAGTCGCCGGCCGGCCCGATGTACGCGACGCTGCTGCCCGCGTAGACCAGGGAATTCGGATCAAAGTGATGGACGGCCACGGCCTGTTTGCTTTCCATACAGCCTCACATAACTCGCATGATGAACACGTAGCCGGTGCCGCGCTGGCGCGTTTCAGTGCCACCGGCGCTGTTGATCGTGACCGTGTGATCGTGATCGGGGGCGGCGCTGGTGTTGAAATTGTGGAAGTGCAAACCAGCAGCTGGAATCCCGTGCCTATGGTCCGTCGCGGGAAGAATGTCAGCCGAATCTCCAGGGCCGACAGCCTGCTCGGTACCACTGTTCGTCGTATCGCTACCCGTGATCGAACCGACATAGGGCGGCTTCAGGAGGCGCGTGAATCCATCCGGAGCCGGGTCCCATGCACCAGCAGCACCGGTCTCGCCTCCGTGGTCATGGTTGCCTTGCGAGTCCGTAGAGCCAGTATGTGCGTGTCCACCGGACGCGCCGGTCGAAGCCCCGTGAATGTGCGGCAGCATGTCACCGGCGAGCCAATCACCAATCGCTGCACCGCGAACACCACGTCCGAGATCGGCACCATAGATCGCTTCGCCGCGCAGATCAGGCAAGCGAATCGTCGTCGCGCCGTCACCGAGCGAAAACTTCGTCCGATGGACCGGCGAGCCAAGCCATGAAGCATCGTCGACGACGACACCGCTATCGAGTGCGAATGCCGTGATCGTCTGGTAGTCCGACCGGAGAACCGTCTGACCCATCGCGACAACGCAATTCGATGGAATCTTGTCCGGCGTGCCGATGAACGGAACCGGAACACCGATCGGCAGTCCGGCTCGATTCGACAATGCGAGGATCGCCAACAGCAGTTGCCGGCCGTCGCCTTTCGACAGGTCGATACCGGCCGCCTCGATCGCCTGGCAGATGTTCTCCTGCACGTCATTGCCCCAATCGGCCGTCAGGAATGTCGCAGGCTTCCCGCTCAATGGATCGCCACGACCGAAGTAGCCAGGCGCACCGGCCGCGAGCGGAGCGGGCCGTTCTGCTACAGCGGTTTGATGGTCAATTCGATGCATTGTGTATACCCCATCGGTAACTTTGCTCGTTAGCTTCCGCGCAGTTACGCAGGACCGGTCGAGAATGAATTCATGAGAGGGTTCTGAATCGCGCGACACACAATGCCAGTCAGCACATTGTTGACGAGTCCCGCCACGCTCGACCCGGTTACTGCCGTCAGCTTTTGGTTATTGACGTACAGGTACACGTAGTTCCCGCGCACGCCCAGAATCACGTCCTGACCGACAGCGGGTCCAACTGCAGAACTCGTCCCAATCTGGCTCAAAGTCCCTGCAACACACGTGTAGATTTGAAACTGCGATGCGCTCCATCGCACGCCAATCCAATTGTTCGAGTCAACGGCGCATATCACGAGGAAGCTGCCTGCCGTCGCCGGGACGGCAGCAATCGTGCATCGGGCAAAGTGTGGGCCTTTCGATAATTGAGCTGGCGACGCATACAGAGTCTGGGTCGAGCCAAGGATAGCCAGAGCGTTGCTGCGAATGCCGGCCATATTTGCAGCGCCGCCGATGCGCGTCCAGCCGTTATTGCCGTCAAGGAACGCATCCGCACGCTGAAAGTTGTCCGCGAACAAGGTGGTCGGAACCGCTGTCGTACTGTTCGGCTCGTGCCCGGCAGCCTGCCATGCCGCGAGCGTCGGATAGGTCACGCCGTTGAATACGAAGTCGGCGCCAATCGGATAGACATTCCCATCACTGTCGGCCGAGTAGGTCGCAGGACCACCACTACCCGCAACGAAGACGTTCGTCGCCGGGAAACAAACTGCCGGTCCGAAGACACTGTTTTTGACAGTAATGTGCCCGCTCGCATAGTTGAGCAAGCGAACGTTCGAAGGGAAATTCGCCGCCTTAACCGTGATCCTGTCGCTGTCGACTGTCAGATTTCCGTTGCCCGACGTGTCCGTGCTTTGGTAAAAGCCGTTGGCAAGCAGCGACACCGTAATGGCGTTCCCTTTACTGACAAATGTCGCTGCGCCAGCCGATGCACAAATCTGATTAAGCAAGCCGCTACCGTACTGACACGTCGTCGTCGATCCGGCGTTGAGAATAGAACCGCTCAGGCATGAGTTCCAGAAACTCGGTCGGTCGATGAGACCATAGACCGCGCTCATCGTGGCGCAGGACTGAAGAGCATCGAATATCGGAAGCTCGTGAACGATCGATGCAAAGAGGTCGGTCGGCACGGCTCCGTGGTTATCCGGCCCAGTGACAAGTTGACCGTTCTTCGCACCGAAATAGCAACGCCTCGTTCTATACCAAGTCCCGACGATCGCCGGTGCGTTCACGACAAGCGTGTTCGCATAGCCTGGTGCCTCAATATCGTCTCGTCCACCAATGAAGACTGAGTCCTCTATGAGTGAGTTTGGCTGAATGTAGGCGCAATGACGCCCACCGTCGACGGCCTGCACGTAGCTCGCGTATCCGCGATTCCCATACAGAGACATCGAGCCGTCCTGGTGTGCCTGGCCGCGCTGGATGACACCATGCACCTCGCAATCAGTGCCGGTCAACGAAATGCAATACAGACGCCTTGAATACGTATATGCGTGCCCGTCCGCCGCCGGACTAACCCCGGTAGAGGTGTGTAAGTACAGCGTCGCAGAAGCACCAGTCCAACTCGAAACGTAATACGAACCCGGCGTCGTTTCTACCGACGCTTGCGTCGTTACCTGTTTCATCGGCACGTCGTCGACGAAGACGTTGCCCATTGCCTTTACGTTGTTCGGCAATGCGATCGTCGCTTGGTATGTGTAGGTCTTCCCGCTGGCGAGCGCCCATCCGCCGCTTACAGGCGCCGTTGCGTCGACGATCGGCAGATCGCCGACACCATATGCTCCGACGACGATATGCGTCCCGGTCATGACGAGCTGATCGTAGATCTTGCTTCCGCATACGATGCCAATTCGTAGCCCGTTGATCGGACCTGCGATAGATGCAAAATTTGCAAAGCCAGCCCATGCTCTCAGGCGTGATTTTCCATCGTTCGCGTCGCTACCGAGGATCGGATCGACGTAGTAGTCGTATTGCGCTGATGCAAAGACGTTCGAAAGACGACCTGCCAATGAACTCAGCGCACTGACCGATCCCGACGCAGGATACGTACCGATCAACACGGACGAGGCCGCGCTCATTCTTCGGTATTCATACGCTGCGATGATTGCACCGTCGCCTTGGACCTTGAATGCCTGACCGTCAGCGACTGCTGCTCGGCCGGTAGGTTCGTCAGCGAAGACACCCGCCTGAATCAACGCAGCATCGCGTGCCGCCTGCGCAGCCGTGGACGCCTGTGACGAAGCCTGCGCTGCGGCTACCGCCTGGACTGCATTCAAGCTCGATGCCTGCTCGGCCTGCTGTGCCAAGATCCGCGCCGCGTCGGCAGCGTCCGCGTTGTCACCCGCTGACTGTTGGGCCTGCTGCGCCCCAATCTTGGCATCTTCTGCAGCAGCAGCACTGGCCTTCGCTTCTTCCGTAACCGGAGCCAATTCGGCAGCTATCGGTGCCACGTATTCAGCAAGTACCTGCGGCGTGCCGGCAAGCGTCTTCCCATCGGCCACGACAGGGAATAGCTCGTCTCCGTTAAATTCCGTGACGCGCAGCTTTTCCGAAAGCTTCGTAGTTGCAGTTTCCGCCATGTCAGCTCATATCCAAATAGTCACCGTCTTCCGACAGCAGAAACCCGTCACCTTCCTCGAACATGAACAGGTTCGGGCTGCCGCCGTATTTGAAGATCAACACAATGTGCGCCATCGCGATCCGTCTCATCGTGGATTCAAGTAGCGCGGTTCCGAGCGGGTTCTCGTTCTCCGCTGCATTGATCTGCAGCGCGAATATCCAGTCGTCGCCGTAAAGCGGCTGCTCAACGGGACTCTCGACCTGGAACGGATGGAACTCAGTGAACGTGATGCTGTATCCGAGAGCGAGCGCCACCCATACCATCGAATCGCGGGAAAACTCACCCGTCTCATTGATGCGTTGAATGACCGAAGCGAGACGCAGCGCGACAGACTGATTGGAGCCGAGTGCAGGATCGGGCAGCGCATATACTCGCTCCCATGCTGGCAGCATGGAGAGGTCACCATCGGGCGTGAGCGCGTCAAGCGTTGCGAGCACGTCGGCCTGAGCTTGATCGAGTGTCTTGCCTTCAGCGGCAAGTTCGGCCGCGAGGCGCGGCGCACTCGGGTCATAGCTCGAGGGCGGCAACAGCAGCGCGAGCAACTCCGCATGCGTCATGCCATATCCTCGATCGAAATCGAACCCATACGCGCCCACTGCACGACAGACGAACTCACGATCGTTGGCACATTCGCGGCTGGCGACACAAACAGCCGATCGACGACGCCCGTGGTGTCGGAAACGATCCCCTCCAATTTCGACTTGACCACCGTCGCGCCTGGAATCAATGCGCTGTAATAGCTCGCGAACTGCGTCGTCAGCAGCTCGACCAGGGCATCCCCTTCGATGCCGCTCAATTTGGCCTGAATCACATGATCGACCACGACAAGCTCTGGGCCGAATACGCTGATACCGCGAGCCGCTCCCGGCCGATTCAAATCGATATTGAGCTTCACCGCGTCGATCTCGGCCTGGCTCGGCAGCGCGTTTCCGCTGACGACCGCGATGTCGATGTGGCCGACCGCGGTGCGGTGCGGGAACACAAACGCATCGGTAATGCCAGGCACCTCGAGCGCCCAGCGCCGATAGTCGGACACCTTCCCAGACCCGGGCGGATTGCGTAGTCGATCGAGCAGGCGCGCGAGCAGCTGATCGTACGTCTCGATCTCCAAGCCGCCCGTCATCGTGAGCATCGTGGCCTGGCTCTGCATGCCGGGCGGCACCGACATCAGCTGAACGGCTACTGAGTCCGTGATGTTGCTTGCGGAGCCCGTTGCATCGGCGGCCACCGTCACGATCGCCGTTCCATCGGCACCAAGTGTCCCGGCCGACGTCGTCGTATAGCTCAATGCGCCGACGTTGTATCGGAGGCCAGACGGAACTGGCGTCGTGGCCACGCCGAACACCTTCAATGTGCCGCTTGCCGAAACAGCCGGCTTTAACGACATGCGGTAGAGCGCGGCGTGGCGCAACAGAAATTCCGGATCCGACGTGTCCGGAAAAATCTGTTTGGTCTGCCATTGCCCGTAGGCATACAGTCCCTCGACGGCACTGCCGACACCGCTTGCGCGCACGTAGTGGTCGGAGTCGGAACCCGTGTCGGCGTCAGGCAGGAGGTTCTTGATTTCGCGCAGCTGGTCGGCGCGAATCTCGTCGAGCGTCTTGATCGTCGGGGGCATCAGGACACCTTCACCGGATGTTTGAAATGCTGCGTATCGCCCGTCGCGTCGGTGACCTCAATCAGCAAGGCCATCCAGCCAGGCTGAGAGTCCACGGCACTGACCGCAATCGCGGTCGCGCGACGGTCGTCTAGGAGCGGCTGCAGCGCCTGCTCGGCGTACTGGATGGCGAGGCCACGCACGCGCGGCGTGTCCTTCTCGCGTTGGAGTTCGTGCAGGCGCGATCCCAGATCGGGATCGGCCCAGTACGAACCGAGTGGCGTCTGAAGACGCAGATACACGGCGTTCGCGAGCGATTGCGTTCGCGTGCCGGCGTAGTCTGCGGTGGTCGGATTGAGAAGCGCGTCCATGCGTCGATTGTGGCGAGCGTGGACGCTGGAAACGCGTGGTTTGCTGTCCCTGGGACGGCTAGATTGGCTCGTCCGTTATGCCGTCGTCGTACGGGTGCTTGTGATGGACAAGGCTCTTTCCGCCGGCCTCTACGTCCTGCGTGACCCTCATGCTGCCGTCGACCTCGACACCGTCACCGCCCGATACAGCCATGCCGCCCTGGCCAGTGATCTGCTCCTTGACGTTGAGGCGCTTCGTCATGTTGACGGTGGGAGTGTCGATGTTCACCTCCGTGGCCGCCTTGATGTTGAGCGTCTCGGTTGTGATGTCGATGACACGACCGTTGCGCATCACGATCGAATCACCCTCGGCCGTATATATCGCCGTCTCCCCCGTCTTTAAACTCTGGATTCGAGTCCCATGTTCGGTGGCCACGATCACCCCGTGGCTCGTTTTGCCGCCTAGCGGAATGACAACTGCCATTGATCCGGCCGGCGGGTTGGAAGTGAATCCGTAGTGCTGGAACAGTTCAAGGTCCGGCGTGGTCTCGCCGGAAAGCCCGTCGACCTGGGCGAGCTGCACGGGCGTGTCGCTCGCACAAAGCGAGATCACGGCCCGGTACGCCTGGCGCACGCCCGAGAGCGCGCGATCGATCTGTTTCTGGACCTGGCGAATCATTGCTTCGACTCCGATGTGTTGCCGCTCGCGTCGGTCGTAATGATCGACAGCGGGCCGCTTTCCTTGTGCCGGTGCTTCCGCTTCGTGTGCGGGTGAGCGTCGAGCACCCACACACCGTCCTCCTTGAGCGTGAGTGTCGTTCGAGAGCCGACATCGCGACCGCCCTCGAACCTGCGACCCATCAGGAAGTAGACGGCGTCGACACCGTATTCCTCCCATACGATATGTACGCGCTGACCAGGCTTCCAAAGCGTCCCGCCGGCCGTTCGATGCCCCTTGACCTCGGCTTTCAACGTATGCGCGTGGAGCCGCGAATCGGAGATGATCTTGCGCGCGCGTGCGGTGACGGCATCGAGGTTCGGTGCGTCATGGTCGACGTAGACCTTCGGTCGGTAGACCGTTACCTGCGTGTCTTTGACGGTAGCCTTCAGCGCATTCTTGCCGCGCTCGGCACGGCTGCCATGCGATTGCGCCAACACTGTGACTTCCGAATAACGCTCGGCGATTGACTCTTCTTCGTCGAACCACACAACGTTGTTGCCGACGCCGTCGTTGCGCATGATCAGTTTCGCGACCGGCGCGGCGTTGTAGTCCGGGCCGCCGATGACGAGCGTGCCGTCCGGGTCGAACCATGGCCACAATCCTTCGCCCTCGGCTGCATGAACCAGCGCATCCCATGCTGTATCACCCGGATCGACGGACACCTTGTCCCACGCAGGAATCTCTTTCTCGGTGTCGATCCGGATCTTGGTAATGCCGAGCGGCCGCACGATGTTCGCGACAACGTCATGCAGGGTGACTTGCTTCGCGGTAAAGATGGGTGCGGAGCAGTCTCGAAGGATCGCAGCCAAATCACGGCCGTGGATCGACAGCGATTTCTGCGACTTGCTCGTTCGGCGACGGCGGCCGTCGACGTAACCGACGAGGACGGTCTCGGAACCCACCTTGACCTGGACCGGCGCACCGGCCGCGATCGAGGCTGGCATCGGGCCATTCGGTTTGGCCAGGCGAACTTCCCACGCGTCGGCCGGCGTGAGCAGGTCAGAATCGATGTTGTAAGCCGTCCAGTTGCTATGGACACGGCCACCGATCAGGACCGATACGGTGTCATCTTGCGTAGCCACGCAGCACGTCCCCACGGTAGATGAAATTGGGATTGCGGATACCCGGATTGAGCCGCATCAGCTCGCTCGAACGCGAGGAGTCTCCGTACCACCGGAAAGCGATCAGCGTCAGGTTGGACGGCGTGTCGATCGTTCGGGACACGATCGGCGGCAACTGGTCGATCACGTCGATCGCCAGCTCTTGCACGGCGAGCGCCGTATCCTTCATCGGCTCGACGACGGGGCGATAGTCGACGAGAGTCATCGACTCCCGCGCATCGTCGATCGCGGCCTGCAGACGCGTGCGCGCGTCGTTCGATATCGACTCGACGTCGTCGGGCGTCAGTGTCGGCTTGTCCAGCTCGTTCGCCATCACGTCCGACGCGACGCCGGCCAGCGTCGTGGCGACGACAGCGCTGACCAGTGTGGCGACCATCGCGACGTCTGCGGGATCAGCATCGCGAGATCGCGAGGCAGCGGCGGTCGACGAGCTGGTCGTTGCCGATGCCGGCGTGCCAGGAATCGTCACCGTGTCGCCAGCCGCGGCCGATGCCGGAAGCTTGACGATGGTATCCATCTGCGACAGCAGGCCACCCCAATCGGACATGACCAGCCCGGCGTCGAACGCGCGGAAGTCTGTGACGCCGCTGACCAGGCCAATCAGGTCGCTCGCAAACGCGCGCGGGAAGTCAACGTAATCCAGCGCCGTCGACCGGAAGCCAGTCACGAGATTACGGATCGGCCCGAGCGTGTCGGACATCAGGTCGCGCAGCGCGTTGAGACGCCGCAGACCAGCCTTCGCCGACTTCAGCGCGGCCATCGCTGTAGCGAACGCGCTCACGCTGCTGCTCTGCGCTGTCTGGGCCACCTGGGCAGTTGCGTCGGCACGCTGCGACGCGAGGACGCCCGTGAAGAACGGATTGCCTGGATTCGCCTTCGCGAAGCGCAGCTCGACCTGGCACGCGTCGACGTCGTCGGCCGTATGCGAAACGTGACCACCGAGAAATTGCATGCTCGGCATGCTGCCGAACACGGGATGCACCAGCTCGCCTGGCCCCGGCTGCGAGATCGCGTTTAAAAACTTCTTCAGCCGTTCTTCGTAGTCGTCGCCGAAGAAAATCGCCGTGAGCGACGTTTCGCGGGCTTTTTGTCCCAAGTCGACGATGTCTTCGCCGTCGACGTAGGGATACGCGTAGCGCGCGACCTCGCGCTCGATCGGATCGTCGGTGCGCTGCACGTCGAACACGACGCCCCGGAACGATGCATCCTGCAGGGTATCTTTCCACGCCATGTCAGTTCCTCAACGCGGCCTTCTGACCAGCAACCGTGACGAACTCATAGAGCTGATGGCCATCAATGTTCAATGCGATGTGGTTCTCGATGACCGGCGGCTTCTCGTCTTTCTTCTGTGCGTAGATCGCGTCGCCGATCATCTTGCCGAGGCGTTCGCCCAGGTCATGACCGAAGTAGCCGGCGACAGCGCCGACGCCGGCACCGATGACATTGCCGAAGCCAGGCACGACAGATCCGGCCGCTGCGCCTGCCATCAGGCCCGCGCCCATGCCGGCGAGACCGCCGACTGCGCCACCGGCCGCGCCGAAGTAGCCGGCCTTTTTCTGGTCCGGCGTCAGCGACGCGTCGTTCGAGATCGAGTACGCCTCGAATCCGCTGGCGCCGAGCTGGATCGCGGCGCCGATTGGGCCGAGTGTCTTAGCCATTCCGGACATGCGCGCGCCGAACGACGCAGCACCAGCCGCACCAGCGCCTATAGCACCCTCGACGCCTGCACCGGCCGCAGCGCCACCGGCCACGCCAGCACCACCGCGTATCACGGCGAGGAAGGCGAACGGCGTGAGTGCCGCAGTCAACGTCCGGAGACCGATCGTCGTGGCTTCGATTGCGGCCGTCAGACCCGGATATTTCGAAGCGTAGTCGGTGAGCGCTGACGCCGCTTTTCCGACCTTATCGTTGAACGACGACATGGCATCGATGCGGCCGAAGAACAGTTCATTGTCCGCTTGCTCAACCTTGAACGACGGCGTGTCGCGGATATTCCCGAAGCTCGGATCGACAGCAGACTGCTCGTTGAATACCTGAGCCGAGACCTGTTTTCGATAGTCGGCCTGCCCCATATAACCGACGAGGGCACCGAGCGCTTGGCGATCGTGGATCAGCTTTCCGATCGAAGTGCCTTCCAGTAGGTTAGCCTGACTTTCGAGGATCGCCTTACGCTCACCCTCGGGGGCATTCCTGAGTTGCGCTTGATTGCGCTGGTAGCGCTTGTCGTGAGACATCACACGCTGGACGATACCGACAAAGGCGTCGATCGCGTTGACGCCCTTGGCTCGGGACGATGCGAGACTTCCCGTCAGGTCGATGCCGAGCGTCTTCGCCTTGTGCTGAGTGTCCTGCGAATTCAGCTTCTCGAGCAGGTTGACGAGGTTGTTCCCGGCCTCATCTCGAGTACCCGCCGTGATAACGGACGCCTGGTTGGCCACAACGAGTTGCCCGAAGTCCTTCAGACCGGACATACCGACTTGTTTCGCAAGCGCCATTTGCTGCGGCAGCCACTTCGACATATCGCGCAGTTCGAAGCCGCCGGCCTGACCTCCCTTGAGCGCCATGTCGAGCGCACGCGGGATCTCAGCTTCCTTGATGCCGAAGTTCTGCATCGCACGGATTGCGATATTGCCCAGCTCGTTCGGATTCGCACCTGTGGCCGTCGCGAATTTTTGCAGCGTCGGGAGCAACTGCATTGCCGTCTTGTCGCTGACGGCACCCGAGGCGAGCAGGTTGTCGAGCGTGTCGGCGGCCTGGTCAGGCGAACCACCGCCCTGGCGAACAGCGGAACGAATAGCCGTATCCAGTTCCTTCGCACCGCGACGTCGACCAGGGATATCACGATCGGAGAACGCGGTGTTCGCCATCATCGCCAGGCGGCGATCGTAGGCCATCGTTTCATTGACGGCGGGCGCGACGACCATCGCTCCGGCCGCTGCGCCCGCGACGGCCGCGCCAGCCTTCCACGCCATGCCGATCCCGCGTCCCGTGCGAGCGAGCGCGCTTTCCTGTTGCTGGACGCCATTCAACTCGCGACGCAGCTCGGCGACGCGACCACTCAGCGCTGCGAACGCGCGCGCCTGTTCGTTGGTCGACGCGAAGCCGGCGCGCGCGAGACGGTTGTACGCTGCGACCGTTTGGTCGATCTCGCGCCGGATCGTGTGCTCCGATCGCACATCAATTGCCAGACGAGCTGCTGCAAGGCGTTGCGAGGACGTGAGGATGTTCCGATCGGCGCGCACGGCAGCGGCCTCTGTCTGCTGAATGTTGCGCTGGACAGCCTGCTCGGAACGTGCGGATTGCGTCATCCGCACGTCGTACAGCATCCGGCTCGACGAGACCGCGACGCGAGACATATCCGTATATGCCTGGGCGGTTTGTTTAACGCCGCGCTGGACGTTTCGCTCGGCCTGCTGAGACGGTGCGGAGACCTGGTCCCGCATCCGTACTGTCATGCCAATTTCGAGATCGCGGGACATAGCTCAGGTCTTTAGTTTTGGACGCTTGCGGCGCAAGCTCGTGATGGTCCGGGCTTCAGTGTGCTGATCGCCACGCTTCGGCCGCTTGCCGCGAAGCGTGGCGATCGCGTCGAGGTATCCCTCCAACTCGACGTCGCTCAGTTGCCGGAATCGCTCGTCGCTGACGCCGTGCTGGCCGAGGATGACGGCGGCAAGTCGGAGGGGACGTAGCCGGGTTTCAGCTCCTTTCGCTTTTTTTTGAGCCGTTCCTGCGCCGCGAACAACATGTCGTAATCGCTGTCGACGGCCGTGTCGATCAGCTCGACCGTGATGGCTTCGGCCGGGATCGTTCCGAGCGACACGATGCTGCGCGCCAGCACCGCAGCGTTCACGCGCATGTTGCAGACGCCACCACCGATGATGGTCGGTTCCTCGTATGCGGCGATGTTGTCCGCAACCGTGGCGAGGCGCAGCTCGAAGTCGTAGTGCAGCTTGCCGCTGTCGACCGGATATTCGATGCCGTATTCCAGCGAACCCTTTTCCGTCAGTTTCATTCTTCCACCCGTCGAATCGAGAAGATCGTCAAATCGCGACGCGCTTCGTTGTCCACCGAATACTGATCACCCATTTCCTGCGTGACGCAGTCCTGATAGGTCACGCGCTTGCCACCCGGCGACGCCGGGAACAAGGTCAGCTTGCCGCCTTCCATGTTCCACCAGTCGATCTCGTCGCCCGAGAGGGGAATCACGACCGTGATCTTCAGATCGTGAGACTCGACGCCGCGCGCGAATCCCTTCGCGCGGCCGGTGCGGTTCATGGTCCGAACCGGCTTCTTTCCCGTCGACGATGTCGGGCTGACCGACACCACCTCGGCTTCCTTGCCGTCGACTTCGAGCACGATCGCGCCGACGTATTCTTCAAGTGCCATTTTTTTCTCCTGTTGTTGCGAACGGGACGTGTCCCGTTAGCTGAGAATCAGATCGATCTCGGCCGCTAACACGTGAAGCCCCGGAACGACCGGCGCCGGCAATTTGCCGTTCAACTGGCCGATGCTTTGTTCATCCTCCTCGAAGATGAACGAGTTCTTCCACACGTCGATATCCTTCAGGATCTCCAGATCTTCCAGCTTGTATGCGACGTCCAGCATCTCGCTACGCACCCGGTCCGGAGTACGCGGTGCCAGTTTCGAACGCGGGAAGCGCAGTGCGAAGCGCTCTCGCCATGCCTTGCGCGAGTAGTCCAGGGAACGGATCGTCGTGATGTCGAGCAGCGACGGATCGTTCACGCCCTGCGGGTTGACCAAGTACGAGCTGATCGCGCGCTTGATCTGCACGGAGTTGTTGTCCGGCCCGACTTCGAGCGGCGTGAGACCCTCGTGCAACGCCTTTTCCTTCTCGCCACGGCTCGCGCGCTTGTCGACGGGCACGATATCGAGACCCTCAATCGGAAGCGTATTGAACGGGCGTGCCGGGTCCGGCTCGCTGCCAAGCACGGCGGCATAGCCGGCCGCGACTTCGGCCACGTGGCTCACCGAGTTCGGATACCAGCCGATCGTGATGCGACCATTGTTGATCGAACCGGCAAGCGTTGCGCCTGCCGAAATCGTTCCGACAAACCCGGCGGCCACGACGCACGGCCGCATTTCCATCGCGCCCGAGATCGAGTTGGCGAAGGTGCGAATTTTCGTCAGCGCGTCGAGCTGCGACCAGCACGCCGCGACGAGTGTGTAGCTCGAGGCGAATACGGCATCCAGCGCCGGCTGCGGATCGGGATCATTCAGACCACCAGCCATCGCGGCGATCGCGGCCGTGATGCCGGGAGCCTGATTGAGCTGCGACAATACGATGCCGTTTCCGGTGACGCCTTTGTTCTTGGCGGTAATGGTCACGACGGCAGCGGCGGCAGCGCCCGAGACATGAAGCGACGGCGTTTGCGCGATCGCAGTGACCATCGCGGCCGCGACGTCGGCGGCGGTATCGCCCGTGTTCACGGCAATATTGATTCGTTGCCGCCCGACATAGAGCGCAAACGCGCCGTCCTGCGTCGCCGTCCCGGCTAACGTTACCGTGCCGTGCGCAGCGACACCGGCAGCGTCGTCGTCGACAGCGATCGCGGTAATCGACAGGTATTGATTTGCCTTGATTGCAGCGCGCACGGCAATATCGATGAGCGATCCCTCGCCGAAATAGAGGGCGGACTGATCGCTCGAATAGATATCGGTCGGCACGAGTGCCGGCACGGTTCCCGCAGCGGTCCGCTGTCCGACGATTAACAAACTCTGATCGTTGGTCGGCAGCGAACGAAGCGCGAGCGTCGTGTTGTACTCGATGTACTGACCCGGCGAGCGGATGCCCGAGGGAATCGTGCTGAAACTCACACTTTTGCTTGCCATTGTCACACTCCCTTCGCGGCGTTTTTGACACCAGCATCGTCCGGGCTGGCTTCTTTTGCCGCGTTCGTCTCGGCGGCTTCCGGTTGGGCCGGTGCCGGAGCCGGCCCGGCTTTTTCAGCGGCGGCAATGATCTTCGGATCGTCGATCAGATCGCCTTCGGCGATGCGGCGGCGGTAATACACCGTGTTCGGAACATCGACGACTGCCGAGTCGGTGACGTAACGGCGCATTCCGCTTTCCATCGGGACACGCAGCCCCTTTCTCGCAATAACCTTCATGAATCACTCCTGTGGTGGTTTCTGCACCCAGTCCTGGGCGTCCGGTTGAGTCGACTCACCGGGCTTCAGGAAATAGCTGAACAACGTTGCCTTCCAGTCCGGCGTGGGCGGGTCGATCTGGCCACCGTAGTCCTGGAACACCTGCCCGAGCGGTCCATCGGACGCGCCCTGGGGAAATGCGCCGACGAACAGCGTGTCTTCGATCCACGCCGTTCTAAATTCGAGTGCGTAGACAGACATCGCATCGTTACGGACCTTCGTGTTGAACAACGTCCGAATTGCGCCGGGTTGCAGGTGCGCGATCGGCAATCCCATGTCTTGCTGGTTCAGCAGGTGCCGCACGCACGAGATCAGCAGGTTCGTGCCGACCTCGGATTGCGCTGGGCCACCGTGACGACTCGTTTCCTCATTCCGTATGCTGCGCGCGCCGACCATGACAACGAATAGCGCCGAGGCTTTCCACTTCGAACGGCTGGCGCTGTATGGTTCGGTGCGGGGGACGCCCCCAAACGTCACCCAGGCGGCCGGAAATCTACGCACGACGGTGTCCAGCTCCTCATCGTCAAACTCGCCGCCGTAGGTCTTCACTTCGGTGACCATCTTGCCGAGACCGCGCTTCAGGCGATCGACGATGGCGAGTTCCACAGCAGTAACGATCGGGACGTATGGCATGGCGTTATCGGTTCTCTCGGTTGAACACGCGGGTGCCGGTCACGAACTGGACCGAGTTGTCGGGCTGCGTGACCGAACCCGTCGTCGTCGAACCAAGCGTGACATCACCCGATGCGACGAGCTTCAGGAAGGCAATCGCGGCCTTGTAACGCTTGTCGATTTCTTCCGTCATGACCGTTTCGCCACCACACAGGCGATAGCGTGCGATGTCGCAGCAAATGCCCGCGAGCATCTTCGGTTGCGGGTCGAGCGGCAGGGCGTACCGGCCGGCCAGATACGTATCGATCTCGGCGGATGCCTCATCCAGCGCATCGGCCAGCACGGTCGAATCCACTTCACCCGTTTGCTCGCGATCGGACAGCGCGATCACCTCGCGCTGTCCGAACCGCTTCGTCATGAATTCGACGGTGGCGTACATACCGGATTAGCTCCGCCCCTTGCCCGACGTCGACGCGGCCTTGCCCGATGCTGCTGCCTGCGCGATCTCGAATGCCTGCTCGCGGGCGATCAGGTCGTTTTCGCGCGTGACCAGGCTGGCGACCGACTCGTCGAGTTCGGCGGTGCGGCGCTTCAGGTCCGCTTCGGCCGCTTCGAACTCGTTTTCGGCAGCCTTCAGCTCGGCCTCGCGCGACTTGATCGACGCTTCGCGCTGATTCAGCTCCGCTTCGATGTCGGCGAGCGCCAGAGCGCGCTTCGCGTCGTCTTCGCTCACGTCGAGCGTCAGCGCGTCGGCATGGGTTAGTGCGGCCGTCACGTGCGCGGCTTGGCGATGCGGGAGCGCCGCCGCTTCTTCTTCGCTGAGTCGGATCGCCGTGTCGACCACGACCAGGGACTTGTCGGCGACGATCGCGGCGTGTGCGTCCGGATGAAGCGCTGCCAGCGCGATCGTTTTCGGCACAAGCCCGAACACATGCCCAGCGCGGCGAAACCCTTCCTTCGCCGACGCCACCTTGATCGCCGGATGTTTGTTGCTCATGAACCTCTCCTGTGAATTCGAACCCAACCGGAGCCCACCATCGCGCCGCAGCTCCGGGACGGTCTTCCTCCGCGCTTATCGGCGTCGCGCGGCAGTCTCTCGCGGGGGTGTTATCCCGTTACGCCAGCCAGGGCGTCGTCAACAGATCGGCCGAACCCTTCCAGACGTTGGTCGCGCCGTAGTTGTTCGCGTCGGCGTGGAGGATCTTCCGGCCGATGCCTTCGTACATCGGCGGCACGACCAGGAGCGACGGGCGGATGCCGAGCGGGCGGCCGTTGTCGCCCTTCATGCCGGTCATTGCTTCACGCGCAGCTTGATAGCTGTCCTCGTTCAGCTCGGCATTCGAGGCGTATGCGAGCTGCCAGAGCGCGAATCCGACGTTGCACCGTGCGTCGACGCCGTAGCGGTACGTCTTCGCGGAGAACACGACTTCGTCGGTTTCCTGGTCCATCGGAACGAACGTGTACGGCTTGCGCTGCTGCAGGATGATCGGCTTGACGACACGCGTCATGTCGAGCAGATACCACGTCGGGCCGCCGCCGGCCTGGAAGTTCGAGACCGAGCCGACCGTGCCGTCTGCCTGCAGCACCGGGTGATCGGTGTCGAAGAAGTACTGGCCGTCGTAGCAGGTCTTCGTCGTGCCTTGCTTGAGCAGACCGAACACCAGTTCGTCGGGATGCTGCTTCGCGTCCAGCCCCATCTGCGCGATCACCGGCTTGTAGACGCCATAGGTGTCGTCTTCGATCGACTCACGATTGACGCCGACGGTGTTCTCGAACGGTTTGTTCTTGATCGAGAAATCGTGCGTGGTCAGGTTCTGGATCACGCGATCGCCGATCCATTCGCGAAAACGCGTCGTCTGGCCGAGCCACGGATAGACTTCCTGCGACGTGGTCGACGGCACGGGCATGGCGACCTTGTTCCAGTCGGACGGTGCGCCATCGAAGGCTTGTTGGAATACGGTGTTGTATCCCGTGAACATAGCGCGCAGGTTGGCGCGATTGATTTCCATGTGCGTTCCTTATGGTAGTCAGGGTGGTACAGCAGGCCGCGTTAGAACGCGACCCAGACGCCGACCTGATCGATGTCGACGACGGTGCCGGCGACCGAGCGCGTACCGCCGCCGTCCGTTTTCGCGACGGTCTGATCGTCGACGATGTACGCGGGTGAGCCGACATCCTTCAGCGTGAGCTGGTCTGCGCCGGCCGAATTCGCGACGCGCCACTGGCCACGCTTGATCACCACGTTCGCCGCACCGTTCGCGCCGGCCGTGTTGTCGACCTGCTCCTGGACGATGCCGGCGCCCTTGAGCGTGGTCGACGCCGCACCCTTGGTCGCGAAGCCGGTTGCCGTGTCGATCGCGGCGATCGCACCGGTGAAGAACAACACGCCACCCTTGGCCGGGTACCCGAATAGCAGGCCGGCCCGGGCGACGGTGTCGCGGTCGGCGGTCAATGCAGTCATGTGAATCTCCTGGTGGAAGTGAAAGAAAACGCCGGGCCGTGATCAGGCCGTCGTCTTCGCGGCCTTGTAGGTCGCCGGATCGAGGCCCATCGCCTTGCACACGGCCAGCTCCGATTCGCTGAGTTCGACCGCATCGGGCTTCGCGCCAGCCGGCGGATTGCCACCGGTCTGCGTGCCGCCGAGCGCGTGGATCGGCTGCGCCGTCGACAGGAACTGTTTCAGCGCGACGACATTGCTCTTGCCGAGGTCGCGCGCCCAGGTCTCCTGGGCCGTCAGCAAACGGCCGTCCTTCAGCGCGGCCGTCACCAGCTCCTCGACTTCCGTGCCGGCGAGCCTTGCATTGGCCGCGTCGAGCTGCGAGCGCAGGTCGGTCATCACCGCGATCGGCACGAAGCGAGCCGGGTCGACCTGATTGGCCGACAGCGTCGCGATCTGCGCGCGCTGCGAGTCGAGCAGCACCGGCAGATTCGCGCTGGCCGCCGCGACGCCCTGGCCGCCGGACAGCGATTCGATCAGCTTCTTCAGTTGCGCCGTGACGTCTTCGGCGGTCGCGCCGACCGGCATGTTCAGCAGCCAGCGAAGTTGTTCCAGGAGTTCATCCATATTGGGAGCCTCGATAGGTGGGACAGAGGAAAGCGCCGCGATCGCGGCAGGGTCGAGCGCGCCCGACATCGCCGAGCACGCAGCGGTGAGCTGCAGCTCGTCGAGGCAGTCGAGCGCGGGATCGTTGGTCAGCGCCGCGTTGAGCAGCGAGATGACGTTGCCCGCCTTGTCGAAGGCGAACACGGGCGAGATGTAGGCATACTCATCCGCGTCGATCATTGCGGACGCGCGGGCCGTCCAGTTGGCATCGATCGCGTACAGGCCGTCACCTTCGCGCCACTCCAACGTCTTGAACCAGCCGCTCGCTGGGGCCGGCTGGCCGTTCTTCGCCGAATTCAGCGTCTGGTGCTCGTAATCGATCACATATCGCGTATGGCGGGCATTAGCCGCCGCGATCAGGCGCGCAGCACCGGCCGCATCGAGCCGCCACGCAGCGCACTCGGTCGGCCGGCCGTCCCGCGCACGGAAGTCGCCGGCCGGCAGCAGCTTGAGTGCCGGACCCGTGGATTGGATTTGCGCCGAAAGCGCCGCGATGAAGAAAGTAGCCATGCCGCCATGGTGGCGGTCGGCGGCCTGAGAAATAAGAGGATTCCCGTCCCTGGGACGGGTAGAGGGTGTGATGCGCGGGGAGGCACCCGATAGCCGATGCCGATAGGACCGATTTTAACGGGGGTTTAACGGGCTTCTTACCCCCGGTCGGCTACATCGGGTTATCCGACCCCCACAAACGGCTCAAATCGCCTGACGGATCATTCGTCGAACAGTCGACGCAGGTAGGCGGAAACCTCGGTCTCCATCGCGACGTTGTCGGACTCGGTCAGCGCGAAGAACGGGCGCGCTGGAATCTTGATCGTCCAGCCCTGGGTGCGGGTCCATTTGACGATCTTGACGCGCTTGTGGCCGTTCTTCGCGAACACCGCCAGGTGCGGATGATCGGCCTGCCGCATGATCATGCCGTCGCGCCCCTTGCGAAGTCTAACGTAGCCGGACATGGGATGGCGCTGGATCGTCCCGCCGAACTGGTGGATCGCCGCATAGACGACGTTGGTGCCGACGCGGGCCGACGTCGCGTCGTGTGCCGACGTGATGCTGGAGGCCAGCCGGCCCGACCGTTGCAGAATCTTGCCGGTGCCGGCTTCCTCGCGGCGGCGCTTGACCGTCTTCGGACTGAGACCGAGCCAGTTCGGTCGCCCTTGCTGCGCGAAGTTCTCTTCGACGGCGTCCAGCATCAACGCGGCGATGAGCGACGTGATGGGGGATGCGTCCCGCATCAACGTGCGCACACGCGCCATCGCTGCTTCGTACCGGCTGTCGTCGATCTCGATCTCAATCATGTCGAGTGCCATGCGTCACGCTCCAGTCGGCCGTTGGTAGCGCAGGAACGTCCCGCGCCGGGTGTCCAGGTACGCCTGGCGATCGTCGTCGGATGTGCCGACGTCGCCCGGGAACGTGACGTCACCGCTCCAGCCGTCCTTCCCGTGATCGAATACCGCGACGCCCCACCGGCTGTCTTCGGTTTCGAGCGTGCGGATGTAACGCCGGCGCAGCGACCATGCGCCGTCGATCTGCGCCCAGCCGAGCCAGACTTCATCCGGTTCCTTGACCGCCTCGGCCAGGAGCTGCACGAACGGGCCGGCTTCGGCCTGGCTGGCCGCCCATCGCCCGGCACCATTCTGGAACAGCCACTGATTGATCTGCAGCTGCTCGCCCGCGACGTCCGTGAAGGTGGCCGGCTTGCCCATCGTCGCACCGAACTCTCGCATGAACGTCTGGGCGTACTGCTCGGGCGGCAACCCGGCAGGCATCACGGCGCTCGGTGCCACGCGCGTCGGCGGCGGCGGTGGCAATGACGCGCCGGCCGGCAACGTCTGCGGCAGCGTGTCCATCGGCGGTGGCGTGAACGGCTTCGCCCATTGCGACCCAGGATTCGAGCCGAAGCCCGGATCGGGGAGCAGCTTCTGACCGGTCGTCGGGTCTTTGTAGGCGAGCGCCGGCTGTTTCGCTCCGGAGCGGTCGACGATCTCGACCTCGACCAGCTTGCCGTCGCTGTTGAGGACCGGGACGCCGTTCTGCTCAACGTATGCTCGCGTCCTGGTACGCACGCGGCAGCGGCACCGGTAGCCGTTCGGCGGATAGAACGTCTGCCAGAAAGGATCGTCGTACCGGTAGATTTGGCCGGCCAGCGCACGGTGCGCGGGCCGCGTGCGGCTGTCCAGGACGGCGACATACTCCCAATACGGGTGCGTGTCGACCTGTTCGAGTTGCGTGGCATAGCGGCCGGCCATGTAGGCCGACTGCATGTTGGTCTGGAAGATTGTTTGCAGCCGACGCGGGGTGAGCCGCTTCCCCTCGATCTCGCCCGTGTCCTCGTCGACGATCATGCCCTGGCCGAGCCAGCCTTTCTTTTCCAGCACCGGCGAGAGCTGCCGTTTAAACTCGTCGAACGTCGTGCCTTTTTTTAACGAGGTGTCGAGCGCCTGGCGGATGTCCTGCAGGACGTCGGTCTTCATCACGCCCGCGACCGTGAACGCCTTCGCGTGCGCTTCAGCCGCGACATCCTGCCAGCGGAAGCCGATCTTGTAGCCCTTCGACTCGAAGTAGGCGATCGCCTTCTCCGGCTCGAGGCCGATCGCGTAAGCCAGGTCAACCGCCATTCAGGCGCCCCCAGACGTCGGCCACGAAAATGCAGCGCTCGAGCAGCGCCCGAATCTCCGTGTCATCCATCTCCGGCTGCGCCTCGAGCAGCAGCTCGGTCGCTTCATCAGGCGTCGCGCCACGGCGCAATGCTGCGATCGCCGGTTCGAGCGTCGCGCGCAGTGCCTCGGTGATCGCGTCGGCCGGCAGCGCGGCGATCGTCTGATCCAGTACGTCCTGGTCGGGATAGACGATCTCGCCGGCCGCGTTGCGCAACACTGCGCGGTATCGCATCGTCGCGGTACGCGGCGGATCGTCCGGGCGCTCCTCGGGCGGCAGCGCCATCTGCGGCTTCGGGATCGTGAGGATGTCCTCGCCGGCGGCCGGTTCCGGGATCATGAGCTTGTCCTGCGCCCAGCTGCGCCCGATCTTCATTCCGGCACCGACCAGCTTCGGTAGTGCGTCCGCGTACAGTGCCAAATCCTCCGCTTCGCGCGTGTCGAACTCGAAGCGCGGGCAGCGGCGCGGATCGGTCGTTCCGATATTGAGCGCCGACAGCATGTAGCAGAGACCCGTCAGCGTGCGCTGCACCTGGCGCGCATCGGACGTCAACAGATCCCGGCGCACTTCGTTGTGCGTCTTGCCGAGCGCGTTGGTCGACGTCTTGCCGTCGGCCTGCGTCGTGAGCGTGCCGCCCAGGATCGCCTTCGACATGCTCTTCTCGCACCAGTTGATCATCGCCTCGAACGGGTCTTTCGTACCCTCGGCCGCCGTCTGGAACTCGATCAGCATGTTTTCCGGGATGATGCCGGCCGCGTTGTGACCGATCTCCGCGACCGCGCGCAGGAGCGTCGCTTTCTCTTCCTTCGTCGACCCAGGCGGATATTTGCCAACGCGCAGCGGCAGGCCATAAATCTCCAGGAACTCGGCGAGATCAGATACCGCGTAGTTCTTGAACAGATACGGCCACGCCAGCACGCGATGCAGGCCGCCACGGGTCAGATAGCCACTCTTCGCGCGGTGTTTGTGGACGAGCCATCCGAACGGCCAGAGCGGTTGGCCGTCCGACGAGTTGTCACGCAGACGCAGATCGTTGCCGTCATACAGCGGCGTGCGGAACCAGCGCTGCGGGCGGTGGGTGAGCGTTTGCGGGAGCCACACCTTTTCGACCTGGTGCCATGCGATCTCCTGGGCTGAGAAAGCATGGCCGACTGCATCCATCGAATCGAACAACACGTCGTCGAACGCAGGGAGATCGGTAAACCATTCCTTGAGCTGCGCCGTCTGGTTCTTCTCCTCGGCCGATGCGTTGTCCGGCTCTGCGATGCGCCAGTCGAGCGTCAGCAGCGCACGCTTGCGCTTGCTCATCTCGGCGAACAGATGCGCGTCTTTCTCTTCCATATCGGTGAAGAGATCGGATTGCGCCATCAGGTCGCCGTACTCGGCGGCTTCCAGGATCGAATGCAGCTTCTTCGGCGTCAGGCCGCGCGACGGATGCTGCGCAAAGTCACGCGTGATCCAACCGAGCTTCGACGTCTGCGGTTCGGACAGCGCTTCGCGCTGGATCGGCTGCCCGTAGATATCAACAATCTGTGCCATGTTCCGTTTCCTCAATACCCGCGCCGGCTCGACGTCGGCGTGTCGTAGTCTTCGTCAGCACCGCGCTCGAGCGGGCGGGATGCAACTGCCTCGTATCCGTCGCCGATGCCGTAGCCACGAGACTGCGCGATCATCCAGAGGATGTGCAGCGCGGTCAGTCCGTCGAAGTGGTGATGGCTCTGAGGCTCGGGCCACTCGTCCAGCTCGGCGAGCAGCGTGGTCAGCCCGGCATGGAAGAGAATCGACGGCGAGATACGATCGGTGACGAACGGTTCCAGGGAGTCGATCCGCACTTCGGGCGCAATGGACGCTGTGACGCCGACCAGCGGTAGCGGCACGCCAGCACGCAGGCTGGACTTCAGCAAATCCTGCCGCGCCCACTCGTAGGCGTTGTTGTTTTCGAAACCAAACGCGCGACAGCGAAACTCGCGCTGGACCTTGATCAGATCCGATTCGAGTTTCGACGGCACACGTCGCTTGATCTCCGCATAGACGACGTGCAGCTTGCGGCTGACGATGTCGAGACCACCGACCAGGATCGCGGACGGGTCGGATTTCCGATCTTTCCCCATCGACGGGTCGCACGCGCCGAACATCAGCCAGGACTGCAGCCGCTGAACCCAAAACGTGATGTGACCGAATACCTTGTCTTCTTCGGTACGCGGGTCGCCCTGCATCTCGGTTGCGAACGCGCGCGGCGACTTTGCCCGCTGGCGCATCAGGTAAAACAGCGTGCGGACGGACGGCCATGAAGTAACGGCGCCAGCGTCCATCGCATCGCGATTGGCGACGTAGAACTGATACGACGGCAGATCCGTATCGGCGATCGCCTCGCCGCGCGCAGCAGCTTCTTCGATCGCGGGCTTGTCGTCGTTCAGCATCAGCGCTTCGCACTGTTGCCACAGATCCATGTTCGTCGGCATCTGCGCGATCGCGCGGAAGTGGTGGACGATGTGGCCGATCGTGCGCTTCGCACGCGAGATCGGGTCATTCTTGTCCAGCACCGTACCGACACCGATGTATTTCACGCTGCCGTCAGGCGGCCCGAGATAGTCGATCGCCTTTTCCAGCCACGTCCAGCGGTTCTGCCGTTCGGTCGGACTCTTCGCCTCGGCGTCAGTGATCAGGTCATCGCCCATCAGTACCTTCGGGCGGCTCGCGCCGTGGAACGTTCCGCGAATCGCCTGCTCGGCACCGAACGGCTCGACCTTCACTCCGTTCTTCGTGACGAACTCGCCAACCTTCCACTTCGAACTCTTGCCACACACTTCCGGGAAGTCGAGCTGGAGCGAAGCGTTAGCGGTCAGCTCCGTTTTAACGACTTCGAGCAGCTTGGTCGGCAGCGACGTCTCCGCGCCGAGCAGGATGATGTAGTCGAGGAACGACGGCGGCTCGCCGGCCCAGCCGACTTCACGCCGGACTTCCTCGCGCTGCAGCAGCCCCTGCACGATGATGTACACCGGGCCGATCTTCGTACACATGGACGACTTCGCCTCGCCACGCGGCGCGACCCACCATTCACGCGAGCCGCCGGCCTGGCTCAGCAGCTTCGGGAACCGACTGCAGAAGTGTCCCTGGAACAGCGACGGCGTGCCGCGAATGTGGTGCGGGAAGTATGTGTACGCGAAGAACTGATAATCGCCGTCGACAAGCACGCGTCGACGGCGTTCCAGGCGCGCGGCCGGTGACGGATCGAGGCCCGTTGCGTGGGCCTCGATGTCGCGCCGCAGCTCGGCCTGCAGCTCCTCGATTTCCTTGTGGAAATCCTTCTCGGTGAACTTCTGGACCATGTCAGTCCGCCTTCGCGTCGAGCAGCACCTGATGGACCTTGTACACGTCGACGCCGTCATACAGATTGTGCGTCACGTAGATAATGCTGCCGGTGACCATCTCGACAACGAGGCGGGTATCACGTTCCCGGTGTTCGATCTGTGAGAAAACTACGTGAGCGGGATTCACCGCGTTGTCGCGGGTGAGTTTGATCAGCATGTCGTCACCTCAACCGTAGGCGGTGGCCAGCTCGTCACCGAACGGGCCGAGGACGTCGGCGAACGCGCCAACGTGTTCCGGGTAGCGATCCTTGATGAACGTCGCGAGGCGCTGCACGACGCCCATCGCGATCGCCAGCTCGTTCGTCTCGGGCAGCACGCGTTTCGATGCATTGATCGTTTTGTTGTACGCGTCGGCGAGGCTGGCCAGCATCGAGACCTTGTCCGCCGGCTTCATTTCGACATCGGCGTCGAGCTGGTCCATCGTCGCCTGGTACTGCGTGATCATGCCGGTCAGCATCTGGCGCGCCGCACCTTCGATCCCGCCACCGGCGAGCAGCTGCGCGGCCTGTGCCTTTTCCCAATCGTCGCCGGCTGCGCGTGCGTCATCCTTCCACCGCCGCGCGGTGGAATAGTTGACGCCGCTCTTCATAGCGGCGACTTCGAGCGACAGACGATCGAACACGAAGGCTCGACGCACCTTGTCACGGACTTCCTTCGGGTAGGCCATGCGCGTTACAGCCCCATCTTCGCCCGGGCAAACGAGACGCCCATCGCGACGATGCCGCCCGCGATTGCGCCTGCGCCAGCGCCGGCCGCTGCGCCGTACTTGATCGCGCGCTTCTCGACCTTGGCCATCCTGTCTTTCAGTTCGTCGACCCCGGCGTCGATCTTGCGCAGCATCTGCATTTCGGGGCTGTCAACCGTGCTTTCGTCGCTCATTGCTTGTCCTGTTTTTTGTCCAGCTTGTTGTTGATGTCGGTCAGCTTCTGGTCGATACCTCGCAGACCGTCTCGGAATTCATCGCGTTGGGCTTGATGCTCGGCACGCGGAACGTAATCGCGCGCGACGGTTTCACGCAACGTGCCAAGCTCGCGTTGCAGGGCTTTCAGGTTCTCCTGCACGCTTCGAATCCACGACACGCCGAAAAGCTGTACAGCTCCGATCAGCAGCGTGAATACACCGATAAATATCGCGGCCGGATCGAGCGTCACTTGCATGCATACCTCCGGTTCAGTACTTGCTCACGCCGCTCCTGGCATTCGATGCAGAAGCGACAACCAGGTACCGCGCGGCGGCGCTCGTCGGGAATCGGCTCGCCGCATGCCGGGTTCTGACAGAACGCTGCGGACTCGGCAGTGCTCCGTGCGGGCCGGGTCGCCGCTGCGATCGCGAGCGCGCGATGCTGCTCTTCCATGTCGCTCGCGTGGTCGAAGTCATCCATCTATTGCTTGTCCTCTTGGTCGGGAACAGCAGCCTTCACGCCTTTCAGTTTCGATTCGGTGCTTCGGCTGCGGGCTGCGTAGTCGGTGAACCAGTCGAGGACGTCTTGTTGTGATACCCCGGAGTCAGCGGCGGCATCGGGTCCGGCAAGTCCAGCAACGCTGCCGGAATCGGCGCTTGCCTGCAGGGTACCGTCAGCGGAATCGGGGATGCCGGCTGCTGCGTTCCACAGGCGCACAAAGCCGCGAGTGAACACGCACCGATTAACCGTAACGACAGCCGGTTGAGACGCCGAAGGTGACGGCGCGGAAATGTGAGGTTGAGCGACTGCATCGATGTGCTCCTTCAGTGTGCCGATCTGGGTCGTGGTCTTGCCTTGGTCAGCGAGGAATAGAACCTCGGCATGCTGGCCGCGCAGTACGTTGTCGGCGTACTTGCCGAACGCCTGGCTCGCGGCCGTAGCAGCGGCGCCGGCTTGCTTCGCCTTGTAGGCGGATAGCGCCTGATTGCCTTTCGCTTCGGCGACGTCATAGCCGTGCTGGTACGTCGCGGCGAACGCGAAGGCGATCAGCGCCGCTGCGGCGATGGCCGCGACGGCCTTCGCATACTTACTGATCATTTCCACTGGATGCCTCCTTGGGTGCGCGGCCACGGTATGCACCGATGACCTGGATGACTGCGGAATAGCCACCGACGCAGCCGAGATAGATGAACCAGGTCTCGATCGTGAGTTGCTTCGTGACGCCCTGGTAGATGAACATGCCGGTCGCGACTAGCGACGCGACGTTCGGCCAGAGCTTCGAATGCGACAGCTTGCCGTCGTGGCCGGTGATGAGGTCGGCGATACGCATGAGGATCAGGCCGCCTTCAGGAACAGCGCGCGCTCGGCGAGACGGCGACGCGTCAGGCCGGCCATCGGCTGGCCATTCGCCTTGTTCCACAGCGGGAACTGGTCGGCCGCGCCCGCGTAGTTCTTCGCACGCAGCATGCGGAGCAACGTCGACGGACCACCGGAGCGCAGATAGACGAGACCGTCCTTGACGCCCGGTTTGCCGGTGCCGACGTTGAACACGAACGACACCAAGGCATCGAACTGGCCTTGCGTCAGTTCGAGGTCGAGGCCGTTGATGATGTTCTCGCGCGCAGCGAGATCCTGGGAGAACAGCGCATCGGATTGCGCCTGGGTGATCTTCAGGCCGGGACGGACATCGGGGCCGGTATGGCCGCGACCGATGGTCCAGGGTGCGCCGCCCGTTGCCGGGTCGGGATAGGCTTCGAGACGATCGTCTTCGAAGGATTCGATCAGGTCACTGCCTGCTGCGGAAATTCGTTGTTGCTTCATGCCACCCCCGATTGGATGACATGAATTTCATTATAGGTAGGGACAGCAAACCACCTTGATCGCTGTCCCTGCCGCAGCGGGGAAGACTACGTCAGGTCAAAGCAGCGAGAGCTGATTATCAGCAGTATCGCAGGTATTGTCACCGATGCCGATTATCCGGCGAACTTGTCGATCGGTCGTGCCGAATTTGACAGCGAGCTTCGATACAGCATAGTGGCTGCTGTGATCCCGCGTGATGTGATCGAACTCGCGTCGCAGGCTTCGGAACATGAGTTCCCGTTTCGCTTTCGCGCAAATCGGGATTTCAAGGTCTTCGCCACCGAACGCTTTACACAGGTTCGTCGCAGCATCGGGGCCGATCACCTCGGCCAACTCCTCGAAGCGCGCTTCGCCGTGGCGATTCTTGCGGAACGGAATCGGAAACTTCCTGCCGCCCATCTTCTCGACAAGCGTCAGCGTCGCGTCCATCCCGATCAGCCGAATAAGCGTCTTGGCCAGCGGTGGGAAGAGGTGCTGCACATCACGCAGATCGGCGCTCATACACGCTCCCTCCGGGTCGCGGCGATCTGCAGTGCGGCGATCAGCTTGCCAAGCATCTCGCCGTCGCAGAACTCGATCGCATCGACCTTGCAAATGCGTTTGACCATGCCGTCGAGATACGACCACGGCCGGCCGGCCGACGCGAGCAGCGCCTCGATCTTCTTCAGGCGCTGCTCGCGCGAGCCGCCGACGTTCGGCCGTCGACCGTTCGGGCGCTTCGGTTGGAATCCGCAGCGCTCGAAGTGCTTCAACAGCTTGTGCGCGCCCTCCGGCGTCAGGTCTTTGGCCGAGCTGACGCCGGCGACGCTACGCAGCACCGTGCGGTACTCGCCGTCGGTCATCGCCAGTTGCTGCTTCGCGATGTGAATCTTCGACAGCGTCGTTTTCGCGATCAGCATTACGACCTCCACCAGCGCCGCAGCTCGCGACGGCAGAGGCAGACCAGGAACAGGACGCCGGCCGCGATGATGAGCACGTCAGACATTGGCAGCCTCCAGTGCGGTGACGTCGACGGACGTATTGACCGCCACGCCGACTGAAACGAGCGTCACCGACTGACACACTCGCGCGAAGTGACGAAGCATCGTGCTGGGCGTGTTCCACGACGGCATGTAGTACGTCGACGTTTTGTCCAGGCCCGGGAAGTACTTCCGCGCGTTGCGTTTCCCGAACTGCTTTTCGATCTTTGCTCGCTCGGACGGCTTGTATGCGCTGAACTTCACCGGGCGATAGAACCGATGCTCGGGCGCGGTTTCCTTCAGGTAGTCGCCCTTGAACCAGCCATTGACGTAGACCATGAGGTCATACCGGCGCGGCTTCGTCCGCGTTACCTGGATCGTGATGGTGTTGCCATCACAACGAAGCACGACGCAACCGAATGGGAACGACAGCTCAGTGTCGATTCGCTGAATGTCCTCTTTCGACAGTTTCGACATATGGCCTCCTCAGATCGCGGCGAGGTCGAGGCTGATCGAGCGATACTCCTCGGTGTCCTCGACGCGTTCGTACAGACGGATGTATGGCTTGCTGCCCGTGACGCGGATGCTGTCGCCGATCGCCTGCATCGCCTTCATCCACTTCGAATCGTTAATCGCGAGGCGGCGCAACGCGAGAATCCGGCCGGTGTTCACGTTGCCTTCCTTGTCGACCTGGAAGGCTTCGTTGATCAGTGCCTTGACCTTGTCGTCGCTGCCCTCGGTCCATTCGCGCAGGCATTCGTCGATCAGCTCTTTCGCTGCCTGCAGGCGTTCGTCGAACTGCAGGTGCTCTGCGATCTGGCGCACGATCTTGTAGCGCCCATCGAACGTGATCAGCGAAATGTTTCCCTTCGCGCCACCGACCTTGACGCCGTACTGTTCGTGGCTGGTTTCGATAAAGGCCTCGATATCGCCGAATGCACGTGCCTTGAAGTCGACCATGGAGGTCTGCACGCGCTTCGCTTCGTCTATCAGCGACGTGATCGTTTGATCGCGCAGTTGGTCGATCGGCGCGACGAGCGATTCCGGAACGAGACGGCCGCGTGCGTCCATCACGTAGCCGGCCGGGAGTTGATTCTTAGTCATGGATTTTTCCTTCCTTCGAAAACGAGTTCATTTCTTTCGTGATCCGTCGCAGTGCGGACAGGCTCTGTGCGACGCCTTCCGTCACCTGACGCGGGCCGGTCTGTTGTGGCGCGGCGAGAATGTCAGCGATGTCAGGTGGAGGCGAGGCGCGTGCTTCGGGCGTGCCGAGACCGGAATGCCCCTGGCGCTGGTGTTCGGTATGGGCTTCCGCACGCGATTTGGCCTTGTCTGCAAAGCCAGCGAGCACCTCCAACAGATACCCGTGGCTCTTCAGCGGCAGCTTCAATCGGCCCTGGTCGCGCTGCGACAGCATTTGCTCGAAGCCCTGCCGCCAGTAGTCGATCGGGCACGCCCACGTGCGGCCGTTCCGTTCGATCTGCGCGGAGCGGATCATCGGGGCCAGCTCGTTGACCAGGGCCGCGATGCGCGTGTGGCTCATCTGGCTCTTGGCCGGAGCAAACAGGCCGATGTAACGCAGCAGCGGTTTGATGAACGACTCACCGGCCGGGTGCGCGTCAACGATCGCGTTGAGTGCCTCGCGCGGTGCGTCATCAGCAAACACCACATCGAGGCTCATCACCGCGCGGCAGTTCGGGCAGCAGATTTGCGGAAGCGGCATCAGTGCCCCTTCCGCAATGCAGCGCCTTCGATGTCCTCTTCAAGGTGCTCGCGCAGTTTCGGTCGGTCAGCCAGGTACGCATCTAGATATTCGACGAGAGCCTGGGCGTTTTCCTGAATGTGAAGCGTCAGGATGCGGTTCAGCGAGCCAGCAAGTTGATTGCCCATCGAATCCGCGATGGTGATCCGAGAGAACTGCCGTATCAGCGCGTCGTTCGCTTCGTGCAGACACTTCCGCAGCTCCTCGACGGAGTCAATCAACATGGGATCCACAATCACCGTCGTCATGCGTGGCTCCCGGCGATGGCTTCGATGTTGATTGCGTCGATGAACGCCAACAGCCGAGCGGTCTCCTCGCGCGTGAGGCCGACCGTTTTCTTGCCCTTCGTGATCGTCAGCCGGCCGTCCGTGGAGAAGCCGCAGACGAAGTCGTCAGATGCGGGCGGCAGATTCACCACTTTTCGCGGTGCTTTTGTCACGATCTGTTTCGTGCCATCGAACTCACGGATCAGTTCATCGCTGGGGTAGTACAGGTTGAACGGTGACGCGCCGTCCTGAACCTTCTTGTCTCGGATGACGCGCCCCTGACGGATATACAGGTCGATGCGGGGCTGAATATCTTTAGCGTCAATGTCGAGCAGCTCGGCGAGTTGCGAACCCGACGATCCGGGATGATCGATGATGGCCTGCAGAATCTGCTTTACCGTTGCCATGGTGGCTCCATTCTCGTTTATTTAAAAAGGACTACTTATCTACTAACGTGTATCGATGGGTTACAGCAGCTCATTTCCTCCTAGTGACCTTGTTCGGTCCAGAGGACGCGGATTTCGCCGACCTTGAACTGCCCGGTGCGATAGCGGTTGTTTTCGCTGACGCCGGTCCGGTAGTAGGTGGCTTCGCCTGCCTCGACCATCCGCGCGCACTCAGCGCACGTCTGGATCTGGATCGTCGGCTTCGAGCCGCTTGAGAATTCGATGCCGACCACGACGAAGCCGCGCTCAGTCAGCGTCTCGATCGTCGAGGCGATCCGCAGTGCCGCGAGCTGCATGATCTGGTTGATGTTGACCGTGCCGGTCGCGGATACCTTGGCGAGGGATTGCGGGTTCACTTCGACTCTCCTTTAACGGGGCGCAGCGGGCAGTTGCGGCACGTGCGCCAGTGACTCAGTTCCATCGGGTTATTGATCGGGGCGCGGCGATTGGCGTAGGACACGCATACCGTCAGCGAAATCGGCTGCCCGGTATGCGTGCACTGCATCTGGCCGAACGTCTTGAGGACGCGGGCGGCGACACGATCGGTCTTGCCGGGGTATTTGCCCGACAGCACAAGCGAAACGGTCGTTCGCGAGACGTCGAGCAGCTTGGCCACGTCGCTTTGCGACGTCGCGGCCACGGCCTCACGAAGCATGGCGAGCCAATCCGGGTCAGCATGCGTCATGGTCCGGCTCCTCTTGCCACACGATCTTCCCGAGGTTCGGGTCGTACACCGACTTCGTGCGCTGGATCATCGGCGGGCGTGGGCCGGTGTACTTGGACGCGATCAGGCGATACCGCGCCTGTTTTGCGCCCTTGCCACGGATGTACGCATGCCCCGGATCGACGACCGTCAGATAGCCGGCGTGCGACAAGCATTTGACGTATGACTGCGCTGTCGAGTCGGTGATTGCGATCTCCGGCGTCGACGCGCGCATCGCCAGCTCGCGAGGCGTGAAGTCGCCCATGATGCGCATCGTGCGCCACATGTTTTCGTTGCCACGCGACTGCGTCACCGGCTTTCCGTAGCGGTCGAGGCGCGGCGCTTCGACGCCGACGTCGCGTGCGAGCCGATAGTGCTTCCGTTCGTTGATCGCCGTGCGCGCGCCGATGGGTTCGACAAAGCCACCGAGTTCGAGCGTCTGCAGGTACGTGTGAACGGTCGACTTGTCGACGTCAGTGGCGCGGACGATGGTGTGCGGCGTGAAATCGGCACGCTGGTTCCGGATCGCTTCCCACATGCGTTGGCGTGGCCCCTTGCCGCCGGTCAGTTCGAGGTGTGCAGGTCGTCTAGCCACGGTCACCTCCTTCCGACGCACCCGCGAGGAAAGCAAGTACAGCGGCCAGGAACGTGGTCACGACTGCGATTGCCGTCCACTCGATGATTTCCAGCAGCGTCTCGGCGGTGAAGACACCAACAAGCATGATGACCAGCGCCAGCGCGAACATACCCGTCGCCAGCCCATTGGCGCGCTCGACTGCAGGGCAGTTGCTCTGCGATGCGCTCTTGTCCTTATTCAACATGGCGTGTCTCCTTATGCGCGTCGCTTCGGTGCTTCACCGGTGTACAGCTCGCGCTTACCCCATTGCGCGAGGTCCATCGCATCCTTCGCAGCCGTCAACGCCTCTTCCTGGATGAGTTCGAGGTTGACGCAGACGCGGCGTACCGAGCCGTGCGACAGCTCGACCAGGCGCGTCAGCAGATCGTCTGCTACCTGCACATGGCGGCAATAAAGCCTGGCAAGCTGGCGCGCGTCGTCGATCGTGACGGGCTGCGCCGGAATCCATGCCAGGACGCGGCCGTGCATGCGCTCCCATCGCTTCAGTTTTGCCGGCAGCGCTTCTTCACCGATCATCAGGATCGGCGCTTGGCTGGACTCGTATAGATCACGGACCAGCTCGACCGCGTTGCGATCGACCAGGTGATCCATCTCGTCGATGATCAGCGGCCGGCCGCTCGATGCGAGTTCTTCGGCGACCTGGTCGGCCATCTCGGGGATCGTGCCGGCCGGCTTGATCCCCATCTCGAAGAGGATCGCCTTGAGGAAGTGCTTCTTCGTCCACACCGACTTCGCCTGCACGTAGCGGGCGCGGCGTTGGTTCGCGACGAAGTTCGCGGCCATGCTCTTGCCGTAGCCGGACGGTCCGTAGAAACACACCAGCCCGGGCAGGTTCGCGCTACGCGAAATGGCGCGCTCGATCGCGATGTCGCACAGGTTCAGGTTGGTGATCTGCGCGATGCCGCCGGCTACCGGTTTGAGTGTGGTTTCGTGTTGTGTCATGATTGGTCCTGTTGGTCTTATTGCTGGCTGGCGAGCTGCAACTCTTCAGCCTGTTCTGCGCGGCGCTTTTGCGCCGCGAATTCTTTGCTCAACGCGTACTTGCCGTAGAACTGCAAATCGTTTTGGTCGGGAATACCTCCTGATTCGATGAGTTGATTAACGGTCCGCCACCGGGCAAACCGGTGTTCAGCCTTTTCCGGCAGTTCGAATATCTCGGCCGTGGGTGCGACCGGTGTCGGCTCGCTGGCGTGAATGGGCGGGGCGGTGACTTCGATCACCGGCTCGGCGTCGACGAAACGCCGGTTCAGCGCGTCACGCGTGATGTCGCCAAAGCCCGGGATCGTGATTACCTCGGGGGTGTCGATCGTGAGCGCCGGCTGTCCGATGCGCTCGGCCTCGACTTCGTCGAGCTTCACCTGCAGGCGCTGCGCCCGTGCGTCCGCACGCTTCTCGCGGGCCTGCTCGACATACGACATCGGCATATAGTGGGCGGTGTTCGCGCCGGCCTCGGCCTTGCAGATGAACCGACCCGTTTCACCTTCGTAGACCCACACAAACTTCGCGTCGTGGATGTCGTAGGCGACGTGGACCGTCTCGCCATGGAATTCTTCGAGCAGCCCGCTGAAGTAGTGGTTGTTCAGCAACTGCACTTCGCCGCGCCGGACCGTGCGCTCGACGCGCGGTCGGAACACGCGGTCCGCTTCGTCGGCCGTGAGCGTGACCGGTTGCCAGCCCTTCGCCTGGAATGCGGCGAACGCTTCGTCCGGCGACATGTGACGACGGTGACCGTTCGATGGGTCGTTCGTCATCGGCAACGAGCGATGCGGGCGAGCGTTGTACGCGTCGATCTGGTCGTTGCAGAACTGCATGAACGCGTCCCATCCCATCAGGGGCATCGCGCCGCCGTTCTTGATCGCGCTGCGCGTGACCTTGAAGTGCGTCAGCTTCGCTTCGCGATCCATCGGTGCGCCCATGTAACTGCGGAGCGTTTTTGCTCCCGTGACCCACAGGGTCTGGTGCAGGCGTTCGATCACGCCGCGCGCCTGGGAGTTGTACGGCAGCGAGTGCGACACCTCGATGCCGAGCTGGCCCGTGATGCCGGTGCCTTCGGCCTGCAGCATCGCGTTGGCATAGCCCGATCCGCGGTCGACGTAGAAGATGGCGAGGACGCCATTGCGCGTCGAGGCGTGGCGCAGCGCGTCGATTACCGCGATCGCCGATTCCGCCAGGCCGATCGAAAAGCCGACCGCGCGACGCGTCGCGATGTCGACGATCGTCGTGATCTCGGGGCGGAACGGCCGGCCGTGAAGCGGATGCTGGACTTCGGCGTCGAACGTATGACCGTCCGCGCTCCAGACGTCGTTCGGCAGCAGCTGGTCGAACGAGCGGCGAATGAACGGGCGAATCGTCTTCAGCTCGCGCGCGCCCATCCGGCCCGCCTCGACGGCGACCCGACCCATCTTGCCGAGGAACCGGCGGACCTGGTGAATCGTCGGGAACTCCCAATCGCGATCGCTCATGCGGTACGCGGTCTCGAACTCGCGATACGCCAGCTCGACGGACGGCTTCTGCGGCTGCTGATAGAAGCCGAGGAATGCCTTCGCCCATGCCGGCACCGTGAAGTCCCGTTGCGGCACTTTGGGGGCGAGTGCGCCGACCTTGGCCTGCCCGAGATAGCGCTTGAGCGTGCGGATGCTCGGAAAGCCGTCGCCCTTGCGGCCGCGCTCGTCGCGCGCGGCGCGCAGCATCATGACGAGGTGATCGTCGAGCGTCCCGGCCTTGGCCTGCGTGAGTAGCGTCGTCATCGCCGCTTCTCGCGAGACGTGGCACTGCGCCATGATGCGATCCAGCCACGTCAGGATTCCCTGACGGGCATCAGCGCGCAGGCGTTGCGAGTCTGTATTTACGAGCTGCAACTGATTTTCGCGGCGGATCGCCGGGATCGCTGCGGGTGCCTCCCCGGATGACACTAACGATTCAGCCGCACGTCGGCGAATCTCGGCCCGTGCTTCGTCCGGCAAGCTATCAAAGGCGTATTCCAGCCCCTTTCCCTTTGAACGGCGGCGAGCGACCCATTTTTCTCGGGTGGCGCTATAGCGCACACCTTGTTCAGTTCCTGGGACGCCAGGCAACCCGAGCGTCGCAAGTTCTGGCGCGGTGTAGTGCGATTTGATGACGGGCGTCAGACGTTCCATCAGTCGGCCTCCGACTCGAACGGCAGCTCGGGAGCACGATCTTTCGTGACGTTTTCTCGGTGATATCCGGCCTGCGTCATTGCGTGCGTGAGCGCCGTAATCGCTTCGGCTTGTTCATGACCGGATGCGTAGTAACGGCAGAGAACTGCAGCAGCCTCGGCAAATGCGCTCTGCAGCGACGCGAGGTCCACAACACCGGGCCGGCGGCCGGTTGGGATTTCGATCACCACACGCCGGCCATCAGCGATACAAAGGTATTCGCTGACGAAGCGTGCGCCGCAGAATTCTTCGAACTGGCGCACACGATTCAGAGGCATCGAAGTGTCGGCGAGCCATCGGTACATGGTTTTAAGTTCGACGCCCATGAGGTCAGCCAACACCTTGGCGGGCCTGCGTCGCTCGGCCGCAAATTCGATGCACAGCTCGAAGGCCTCGCTAAGGCTCGTGGCGTGCAGTGATTTCCAGGTCCGTTTTCTCATCATCGTTTCGTCCAGTTTGAGAATCTCGGCGGTAGCGCGGAGGATTCGGGGTGCGTACGATTCAATCCATGGCCACGACGGCATGGCGCTCGCGGCGCGGTACACAAACAGGCGCAGACGGTGACAAAACGGGCGTAAAATTGCGTTTCTCGTATCGGCTCGGCCAGATGGTTTCGGGGGTGACGCCGATCGCAGTGGCGATGATGCGTTCGGCCTTCGGATATGAACTGTCGAACGCCTTACGAAGTGCACTTGCGTTGCTGTAACCGCTCGCTTTTGCAAGTTGAAGGATGTTCCAGCCCTTCTTTTCGAGAGCGTGCTTGATGTCCGCCTTGTCCCAGTCCAAGGTGGTTTTTTTTGCGGCAACAGATGTGTTCATTTGCTCACCCATGTGGCTAAACATATGCACGCATGTTAGCCAGATTGTTTCGATTGAGCAATCGAAAATTTGCGGTGAGGCGAAACTTTCTTTTCTTTTTCGGTTCGGGACGATCGTTTCTGTCGCACAAAAAGAAAAATATCTTTTCAGGTCAAATACTTATGAAAGACTCGAAAGCTGAAGAGCAATCGGATGTGTCGCTTTCGTTTCTTGCCCCAGGAATCGAAAGCAGGATCGACGAGCTGTGTCGCCGGATCGGTGGGCGCGAACAGGCGGCGATGGCGGCCGGTGTCTCGGCGGTGATGCTGCGTCGATACATTAAGGGGGAGAGCAAGCCCCCGTTTGAGGTGATCGCAAATCTTGCGGGCCGTGCGAACGTAAGCCTGGACTGGGTAGCCTTCGGGGATAAGCCTCGGGTGTCCGATGCTCCGGGACCGGAAGTGGTGCCCCAGGATGACGTCTTGTCCGATACGCTCGGGAACGCCGTAGATATTTCCGAGTTCGTGTTTATCCCTCGGTACGGCGTAAAGGCGGCGGCTGGTCACGGCCAGTCGATCACGGACGAAGCTCCCACACACACGATGGCGTTCCGCCGCTACTGGGTCGAAAACTATTTGCACGCGAAGCCCGCTGATCTGTCGGTCCTCTCAGTGAGGGGCGACTCTCAACAGGGGGTGCTGAACGACCGTGACGTGATATTGATTGACCGAAGCCAGACTTCGGGATCGGCTGGCCTTTATGTCCTGCGGATCGATGGCGAGATCATCGTCAAAACGTTGCAGCGCCTACCAGGCGGCATTCTCGAGGTGAGCAGCGCCAACCCGGCATACAAGCCATTCGAGGTAAATGCGGCTCAACCGCCGGATGATTTCGCGATCATCGGTCGCGTCGTTTGGTTTGGACGCCAGGTTTAACTGTCGGCATAGGTTCCTGATATGACTCGCTTTTTCGCTGTTTTCGTCATGGTTCTGGTAGCAGGCTGCAGTAAAGAAGCCTCAACAGCCCGTGTGGAGCGACCAGCCCCCCCGCATTTTGTCGCGGACGGGAACGCGCCGACTGCTGCCGTTGCCGTTGATTTTATTAACAAATATGTCGCCGTCACTCAGGCGGCCATTGATCGGACGCCGTATGGGCTCAAGGATTCGGCGGAGCAAATGCGGGTCGCACAGGATCTGTACAAGGCTGACGGCGAGCATCTTGAACAATGGGCCACGACTGGCGTCGCGCTTTTCCAGGCTGCGCGCGACAACACCTGCGAAATGTTCGTGCGGGCGCGTTATTTGGCCTGGAAGCAGGCATACCCGTTGAACGGCCAGCCTCTCCAGCGGGATTTGGACAAGAAACGCGACCTTGCCGACCAGTCGGCCCGGCTACGCGAGAACTGCCTTCACCATACGAGTCTCCCGGTTTGGGGATCGTAGTGCTCATGATCTACCTGGAATGGTGCCAAAATAAGCGCGAAATCTGGTTGTTTCGCGCTTATTTTTTGCAAATCTTCATAGGGCACCGTTTCTAGCCAATTGACCGGTTCGCCTTATCTGGCGGTCTTTTCCCGGTTTTTGTTTTTTTGGGCTCCCGGTGTCAAATCGATCACCCCCCCACACCAAGGTAACGGGCGCGCACGATCAGACCGTCGTGCGAGGTCAAACTGTCGCCCGGCCGGCGCAGCCCACCACGACAAATCCAACAAAATCGAACCGTGAAGTCTTCCCGTATTCCCGAGCTCGATCTGCTCCGCTTTGTTGCCGCGATCGCCGTCGTGTTCTTTCACTACGCGTTTCGCGGCTACGCGGCAGACGATCTGACGACGATGCACTATCCGGCGCTCGAGCCGGTTGCGCAGTATGGTTTCCTCGGCGTGCACCTGTTCTTCATGATCAGCGGATTCGTGATTCTGATGACGGCGGGCGACGGAAGCGTGAAGCGCTTCATCGCTTCGCGAGCGTCTCGCCTGCTGCCTGCCTTCTGGGTTTGCTGCACGATCACCTTCCTGGTGACCCTCGCGATTGGCGGGGATCGATTCGGCGCGACGTGGAGGCAGTACGTCGTGAACATGATCACGCTCGGCGGGGGATTCGGTGCCGATCCAATCGACGGTGCGTACTGGTCACTTGGCGCGGAACTGCGGTTCTACCGTCTGGTGTGCATTCTGCTCATCATTGGCCAGATCGACCGCGCCGAGCGCTGGCTGTTCGCCTGGTTGATTGGTACGGTGCTCGTCGAACTGTTCCCGTTCATCAAACTCAAGGGCTTCCTCGTGACGGACTATGCGGGCTTTTTTATCGCCGGCGCCGCATGCTTCCTCATTCGTGACCGCGGCCTGTCGCGATCGCGCGTCGCGCTCGTTTGCGCATCCTGGGGGCTTTCGCTCTACCACGAATTCCAGCTGCTGCCGAACTTTGGCGAGAACTTCGGGAGGGAACTGAATCCAGTGATCGTCGCAATCGCGATGACCGCGTTCTTCGTGGTGATCCTGGCGCTCGCATTGCGCCGCAAGCCTATGCTCGCCAGTCCGCGATGGGTCTGGTTCGGTGCGGTCAGCTATCCGCTGTACTTGATCCACCAGAACGTCGGTTACATGGTTTTCGATCAAGCCGCTCCGTTCGTCAGCCAGGACGTGCTGTTCTGGGGCGTTGTCGCTGCGGCGATCGGCGCGGCGATGTTGGTGCACGTGACTGTCGAAAAACCGGTAGCCGGTGTGCTGAAACGCACCCTGCTGAGCGCGCTCGACGCGCTGGAACGCCGCGCGCCGGCGCCCCTGCGTCGTCGGCACGCGCAGCACGCCGATCAGCGCGACGCCTACACTGGCCGCGCGCCGCGGACGTAGCGCGGCGTCATGCCCAGCCCGCTGTGGCCGGTCAGGTCTGCCGCCACTGTTGCGCTCCTGTTTTGCTGTCACGGCCACGTCACGATGCCCCAATAAGGTTGCACGTCCCTGTCGTGATGCATGCATCCGGCGGATCGGGGACATTGCCGCGATCAGGGAGCGCCTGGCGTCTCGCGACGACGTGCTCTCGTCGTATATGGCCGCGCACTTTCACGTTCATCATGCCTTCGCGCCATTTCATCAAAAGACAGGATCGACGCCGGTTCGAACCGGATCGCGGACGATCAGGAGACAAGGACCATGTTGAGTCCGCATGAATTCTCGATGCTGCTGCGCATAGCCCGCGCACCGGACAGCGTCGACCTGGCGAACCCCGCGTTCGCCGTGCTCGTCGAAAAGCGGCTCGTCGACGATACGCAGGTACGCGTGAACGAGGTGGCTGCGCGCCCGGCGCTGACGCCGATCGGCCAGATGCTGCTCGCGCGCTTCGACGAAGCGGCCTGAGCGAAGAGAGCGGGAGAGAAGAGGCGTCACGCCTTCGCCGTAGCGAGTGACGTGACGCAATGCAAGCGCGGCGAACCGCTTACTGCGCGACCGGCACCGTCACGTCGCTGCCGAACCAGTGCATCGAGATCTTCTTCAACGTGCCTTCCTTGCGCAGCGACTCCAGCGCATCGTTGATCGCCTTCTCGAACTTCGGATTGCCCTTGCGGAACGGGATCGCCATCTCCTGCTTGCCGCCGTTCAGCACCGCGCCCGAGCGCAGCGGCAGGTTCGACGTCTTGATCATGTACGGCAGCATCAGGCGGTCGTCGAGCGTCGCCTCGATCCGGCCTGCCGCGAGATCACGCAGCTTTTCCGGTGCGCCAGGATACGTCTGCACCTCGATGCCCGGCACGCTGCGCGCCATCTGGTCGTAGTTGGTGCCGAGCGTCACGCCGAGCTTCTTGCCCTTGAAGTCCTCGAGCGACTTGAAGTTGCGCGTGTCGTCCTTGCGCTGGATCAGCTGCGCGGCCGAGTACGTGTACGGCTCGCTGAAGTCGAGCGCTTCCTTGCGCTGCGGCGTGATCGTGACCTGGTTGACGATCACGTCGAACTTGCCGGCCTGCAGCCCCGCGATGATCCCGCTCCATTCGGTCGGGACGAACTGCGTCTTCACGCCGAGCTTGCCGGCAACCGCATTCGCGACGTCGACGTCGAAGCCCTCGAGCTGACCCGACGTGCCGCGCGAGTTGAACGGCGGATACGTGCCTTCGAGGCCGACGCGCAGCACACCGGCTTTCTTCACCGAGTCGAGCAGGTCTTCCGCGTGCGCGGCGACGGCCGTGAAACCGAGGGCCGACGCGAGCAGCAGGCCAGATAGCAGGAACTTCGAACGTTTCATCGTGGATCTCCAGTGTTCAGTGTGGTGATGGCGCACCGGGCATCGATCGTGCCCGGGCCGGGCCGAATGACGGGCACGTAGACACTACTCGCAACCGGGCGGCGCCGGAAGTCGAATTGGCCCTGATTGCAATCGATTTCAGCGGACGGCGGGGTGGCAGCGCGGTGTGACGACGTGGCACGTGAGCGCTGGACGCGCGTTAGAAAGGTTTGCCGTGGACGTTCGGACCGACGATTAAAAATACTCTTTTAAATCAGGTCATTTTCCGAGTCGGCTAGTAATTTGTCTGTAAAATCGCGCGAGCGAAAATCGCATCACGCGCCATCCGAGGGCGCGTCAAAAGAAGAAAAGGCCGTTGCCATGAACATGCAGAACACTGTTGCCGCATTGCGCGGCGGGTTGCTTCAGCAGGACCGGCTGCTGAAGCTCGATACGCCATTGGGCGCCAACGTGCTGACCGTGCAGCGGGCCGTGGGCCGGTCGCGCATCGGGCGCGCGTACGAATTCACGCTCGATGTGCTGTCGACCGACAGCGATCTGGAGCTTAAAAAGCTGATCGCGCAGCCGGTCACGTTGTGGATCCAGCAAGGCGATCGCAGCTACCGGCCGATCAACGGGTACGTGCACACCGCGCGCCGCCTCGGCGCCGACGGCGGGCTCACGACCTATCAGCTCACGTTCGCCGATTTCTCCCATTTCCTGAAGTTTCGCCGAGACCAGCGGCTCTGGAACGACACGACCGTCGACCAGATCATCAGCGACGTGCTGAACCAGCATCCGCAGGCGCAGGGGCATTTCCGCTTCGCGCTGTCGAAACCGCTGCCGAGCCGTTCATACACGCGTCAGCACGAAACCGACTGGCATTTCGTGCATCGGCTGATGGAGAGCGAAGGCCTCTACAGCACATGGCAGCAGGCCGACGACGGCAAGTCGCATACGCTCGTGATCACCGACAACCTGCAGGCGTTCGCGCCGCTGTCGCCGGAGACCGTGCGCTTCTATCGGGGCGGCGCGGCGAGCGAAGCCGACGCGTTCACGCAATGGTCGGGCTCGCGCACGCTGCAGAGCGTGACCCGGACGACGCGCACGTTCGACTACAAGAATCCGTCGCAACCGTCGAACCCGAAGGGCACGACGCTGCCGACGATGGGCGGCCAGGGCGAATTGCCCGACCAGCTCGAAGTCTACGAGTACACCGGTGCGTACACGTATCTGGAGCAGACGCGCGGCGACCATCTGACGAAGCTGCGGATGGAGGAATGGGAGTCGCAAGCGAAGCGCTTCCACGGCGCGGGCGGCGTGCGCGCGATCGATGCTGGCCGTCGTTTTACGCTGGCGGATCATCCCGAACACGATCGCGATCCGGCCGACCAGCGCGAGTTCGCGGCGATCGGCGTCGAATGGTGGATCGAGAACAACCTGCCCGTCGCGAGCAGCAGCGCGGACTTTCCGTACAGCCTGCGCGACGCGTTGACGCAAGCGCAGGAGGGCTACGGTGCTGACGCCGCGTTTCGCGTCCCGCATGACGACGGTTCGGTCGGCTTCTATCTCGTCGAGGTCGAAGCGCAGCGCGTGAGCGTGCCGTATCGAAGCCCGTTCGAGCACGAGAAGCCGAAGATGCATCTCGAGACGGCCATCGTCGTCGGGCCGCAGGGCGAGGAAGTCTATACGGACGAGCTGAACCGGATTCGTGTGCAGTTCGTATGGGATCGTCTGAACCCCGGCAACGAGGACGCGTCGTGCTGGGTGCGCGTCGTGCAGTCGGATACCGGCGGCGGTTACGGTGGCGTGCACGTGCCGCGCATCGGCGAGGAAGTGCTGATCGACTACGTGGGTGGCGATTGCGACCGGCCGTTGGCAGTCGGGCGCGTGTACAACGGCGCGAACCAGCCGCAGTGGCATAGCGACGGGATTCTGTCCGGGTATCGATCGAAAGAGTATTCGGGCAGCGGCTACAACCATCTCGTGATGGACGACGCGACCGGGCAGAACCGCGTGCAGCTGATGAGCAGCAGCGCGAACAGCCTGCTGCATCTGGGCTACCTGATCGACCAGAACGGCAATTCGCGCGGGTCGTATCTGGGCAGCGGGTTCGATCTGCGTTCGGATGCGTATGGCGCGGTGCGGGCGAGTCAGGGCCTGTACGTGACTACGCACCCGAAGGCGCCGAACAGCCAGCCGCTCGACGTGAAGGAAGCGCAGCAGCAACTGGTGACGGGCGAAAGCCTGGTCGAGGCGATGTCGGGCGTGAGCGAGCAGCATCAGGCGGAAAGCCTCAAGGAAGCCCACGACACGATGCGCGCGTTCACCGACGCGACGCAGGACAGCGCGTCGGGCAACGCGTCCGGTGGACGCACGGCGGGCGGCGGCACGGGCAGCGCGAATGCGTTCAAGGAGCCGGTGATGCTGTTCGGCAGCCCGTCGGGGATCGGGATGTCGACACAGCAGTCGCTGCACGTGGTCGCGAACGATCACGTGAACGTCGCGAGCGGACAGAGCGTGCACGTCGCCGCAGGCAAGTCGCTGATCGGCAGCATCGGGCAGAAGCTGAGCCTGTTCGTTCAGAACGCGGGGATGAAGCTGTTCGCCGGCAAGGGCAAGGTCGAGATCCAGGCGCAGTCGGACAACGTCGAGGTGACGGCACAGAAGGCGGTGAAGGTTGTGTCCGCAACCGACCGGATCGAGATCGCGGCCGACCAGGGGATTCTGCTGACGAGCGGCGGCGGCTATATCCGCATCAAGGACGGCAACATCGAGATTCATACGCCGGGTGCGGTCGATGTGAAGGGCGCGTCGCATACGTTCGCGGGGCCGGCGAACATGGGTTATCCGCTGCCGAGCCCGCGGCCGGACCAGCCGGGGCAGTTGGAGCTGTTTCACAAGTACGTGAACGGCGAGGCGGTGAAGGGCGGCCTGTTCACGGTGAGAGACGTGAACGGCGCCGTGCTGAAGAAAGGGGCGCTCGACAACAGCGGCTATACGGCGGTGAGCGGTTTGCCGCCGGGTGCGGTGCGTGTCGAGTTCGGGAAGGATCCGCGCGAGTCGGCTCAACCCGCAAATTACTTCAAGCAGGCGCAGTGGCCGGTCGAGCCCGTCGAGCCGTCGCCGCAGGCGGCGCAAGCCGCGGCGACGGACCAGCTCGCGAGCCAGTTGAAGGGGATGGCGCCTGCGGCGACAACGGCTGCGATGGGGCTTGCGAGCGGAGGTGGAGCCGGTGCTGCGTTGGGCGGACTGGCGAGTTCCGCGTTGCCGGCTGCCGCAAGTTCGCTGGGTGGGGCAGGCGCGGTTTCCGCGCTACAGACGGCATCGAGCCTGGGCAGTGCCGCGAAGCAGGTGGCCGGGATGGTGCAGGCAGCTCGCCAAGGTGGGCTCGCGGCGCTGGCCGCGCCGGCCGCGAAGGCGGCATCCGGTGCGCTGCAGGGCGCGCTACCTGGTGTCGCCGGGATCGCCGGAAAGGGCGCTACGACGGTGGCGTCAGCCGCCGGTGCGACCGGCATGAAGCTGCCGACGAGCGGGTTCGGCGGACCGCTGAAATCCTGAGAGGGCGGCTTGTCAGCCGTCTTGAAAAAACGAATTGAACGAACAACGACATGGCACAACAACTTCCACCGGGCGCCGAGAAGGAACAGGCCGTTTCCTGGCTCAGCGATATTTCGCCGAAAGACGTAGCGGCGGGAGGCGACCGTTTCAACAAGTGGCTGCTCAAGATCAGCGGCAATCACATTTCGTTCGAGGATCTCAAGACCTTCGCAAGCGCGGTGCCGATCATCGGCAACCTGATGGCGTTTTACGATGCGGTGTGCGACATCGTGATGATCGTCGAGAAGCGCCACGCCAATCTGCTCGATTACCTTGGGCTTGCGATCAACCTGATCGGCGTCATTCCGGTTCCGCCGCCGCTGGCATCGTTTCGACTGTCGGCACGGCCGCTGCTGGCGCTCGTGCGCAATCAATTGCTGGTGTCTCGCGGCAATCTCGGCGCGGCGCTCATTTCGGTGCTCGTCACGCATGTCAACGCCGCGGCCGCGACCGAAATCGAGAACTTCCTGAAGACCCTGCAGGACGTTCTTGTCGAACTGCTGAACGACTGCGCGCATAAGGCGCAGGAGTTGATGCTCGGTATTGCTACCGGGCTGGAACTCGCCCTCAAAGGGCAAATTTTCGACAGCAGCGCCAACGTGCGGCGTACTGCGCAGATCGCCCGGAAGATGGACAAGCGGTCCTGGTACAACCCGATGCTGGTGGTTGATGCGATCGAGTACGGTTACGAAGGTTCGATCGCGTTGGGGAAGGAAGCCGGGAACGCGACGGTCGGGACTGCTGCGAAGCTTGCTCCGGATTCGTGGCTGCAACCGTTCCGCGATATCGTCGCGTTCCTGAAGGACGAGGCGCCGAAAGTCGCGAAGGCGATCCGCGATCTGAACGGCAGCGAAGAAGGCAAGATGCTGTGGCTGATCGCGCAAGTGATCGAGGCCGTGGCAAGGGTGCGCGCACGCGGGAAGCTTCACGAAAAGACCGCCGACGTGCCGCCCGGCGGCAAGGGGCGCGCGCAGCACGATCGTCCTCAGGAGCCGGCGGGTGCGATCGGACAGCAGGCGCATGCGGAAGGTGCCGGCCAGAGTCCTTGTAAAAGTTGCGGAATTGGCGCGTCGACCGGGTCGATCGATTTTGCTTTCGGCGATGAGACTTTCACTCACACGGACTTTGAACTGCCCGGCGCACTGCCGCTCGTCTGGGCGCGCACGTACCGGTCGCGCCTTTCCGCATACGACAACGGGGAACTTGGCGCGCGGTGGCTCACGCCGTATACGACGCGCCTCGATGTCGAAGGCGATACATGGTTCTTTCGCGATGCCAGCGGGCGCAGCATCGAATATCGAGCGCTTGCAGCCGGAGGTGTGCATGACGATCTCGCGGAAAACCTGACGCTGACGCGTCTGGACGAGACGTGGGTCGCGATCGCATACGGCCACGACGAGCTTCACGTGTATGAACGGCGCGGCAATGCGTTCCGGCTGGCGATGCAGAAGGACCGTGCGGGCAATGCGATCACGCTCGATTACGACGCACTCGACCGCGTGGCACGCCTGATCGATGCGAGCGGCAACGTGCTGTCGTTCGAGCACGACAAGCAAGGCCGGATCGTGCTGATCGAGCAGGTGCTCGACGATGGAAAGCGCCGTACGCTTGCGAGTTACGCCTATGACGAAGCGGGCGACCTCGTGCGCGCAACCGACCGGTATGGCAACGCGTGGAGCTATCAGTACAACCGCCATCTCGTGACACGCTATACCGATCGCACCGGCCGCGGGATGACGCTTGAATGGGACGGCGCGGACGCTGAAGACAACGCGAACGCGAAATGTGTGCGCGAGTACGCGGACGACGGCAGCCTCGATATCCGCCTTGCATGGCATCCGAACATTCGGCTGACCTACGTGACCGATGCGCTCGGTCAGATGTCACGCTATTACTTCAACATCAAGGGATACGTTTATCGAATCGCCTATCCGGACGGCAGCGAGGAATGGTTCCGGCGCGACGAGCATAACAATCTGACGCTGCACATTCTGCAGGACGGCAGCATCGAGCAGATGCGTTATGACGCACGTGGCAACCGGACCTGGCACGAGCGCGCGGACGGCAGCATCGTCGAGATGGCATACGACGACAAGGATCGGATGATCCGGCTCGTCGATCCGAACGGGCATGTGTGGCAGCGCAAGTACGACGATGCGGGCAATCTCGTCGAGGAAATCGATCCGCTCGAGCATGCGACGAAGTACGCCTACAACGACAAGGGGCTGCCTACGCAGATCACCGATGCGAAGGGCGGCTCGAAGGCGCTTGGATACAACGACGCCGGGCAATTGACGAGCTACACGGACTGCTCCGGAAAGAAGACGGAGTGGCGGTACGACGATATCGGCCGCGTGATCGAGACAAAGGACGCGTCCGGTGGCGTGGTTGCCTATGGTTATGGCCCGAATGGCCAATTGACGGAGACGCGTTCGCCGGCCGGTGTCGAGCACGTGCAATACGATGCTGAAGGCCGGTTGTTGCGGCATACGGATCAACTCAATCGATCGACCCGATACGGCTACGATGCAGCGGGTCGTATTGCGAGCCGCGCGGATGCGCTCGGGCAGACGATTGCGTATCGCTACGACCGTCTCGGCCGCTTGACCGCGCTGACCGATGCGAACCTTGCGACGTACCAGTTCCACTACGATCCGGCAGGGCGGTTGATCGAGGAAATCGGTTTTGACGGCAAGTCGACGCGTTATCAATACGACCCGGACAGCGGCAGCCTTGTTTCGGTTGATGAAGCGGGTTGCGTGACGTCGATCGACGTCGACGCAAACGGTCGCCTGATGAAGCGTGTGGCGGGGGAAAGCGAGGAACGGTTTGCCTACGACCGGAGCGGCAGGCTGATCGACGCAGTGAACCGGTACAGCCGCGTGCAGTTCTTCTTCGATCCGGTCGGCAATCTGGTGCGCGAACATCACGCGTACGATTTGTTCGGCGAGCGGCGTAGCTACGTCTGGCACCACGAATACGACGAGCTCGGCAACCGACGACGTACCGTGCGGCCGGATGGGCATGCGGTTGACTGGCTGATGTATGGCTCGGGGCATGTGCACGGGATGCTGCTCGATGGCGAGGAGCGTGTGCAATTCGAGCGCGATGACCTGCATCGCGAGACGGTACGCGTGTTGTCCAGCAAGGTCGGACAGCGCACGCATTACGATCCGGCAGGACGCGTACTGCAGCAGACGATCCAGCGATCGACCTCGCCCGCGCCGCTCGCCGAGCGGCGGTATCGCTATGACGCGGTCGGGCAATTGTCGCGGATCGAGGATAGTCGCAAGGGCGGGACGGACTATCGATACGATCCGGTCGGGCGGCTGATCGAGGCGATCAGTCCGGTCGCGAAGGAGCGGTTTGCGTTCGACCCGGCGAGCAACATCATCGATCCGGTGCGATCCACCGAAACGCCGGCCTCCCGTTCGAGCCCGGTGCGGCCGGAAAGCACGTTGCCGGTCGAGGTGCCGAAGGTGTTGGGCAATCTGCTGAAGGCGTATGCGGGGATGCACTTCGAGTACGACGCGCGCGGGAATCTGGTGCGCAAGCGCACGCCGGCGGGGGAGCAGGAATACGAGTGGGACGAGTTCAATCGCTTGCTGTCGGCGCGGGTTGCGGAGGCGTCGCGGCAGAGTCAGTCACGGTATTTCTATGATGCGTTCGGTCGTCGGATCGCGAAGGAGGTGAATGGCGAGCGGACGGTGTTCGGATGGGATGGCGACACGCTGGCGTACGAGAGCGATGGCGAGCGTGGCACACACTATCTGTACGAGCCGGGAACGTTTGTGCCGCTGGCGCAGTATGTGGCGGAACCGGTTGAGGGAATCTCGACGCCGGAGTGGAAGAGTACCGACCGCTACGTGCCGGAGGATGATCCGCTGCAGAAGATGCCGGAGCGGCGGGGTGACGCGGTGCCGTTCTATTACCACTGCGATCAGATCGGGACGCCGCAGTTGCTGACGGATGACGACGGCGATGTCGTGTGGGAAGCGTCATATAAGGCGTGGGGCGAAGCGCGGGAGGTCATTGCGCGAGTGTCGAAGGCAGCTGGGATCACGGCGAGGAATCCGCTGCGGTTTCAGGGGCAGCAGGGAGATGACGAGACGGGGCTGCATTACAACCGGTATCGGTACTATGATCCGAGTAGTGGCCGGTTTATTAGCAAGGACCCGATCGGTCTCGCGGGAGGTATCAATGTCTATCAATACGCGCTCAACCCTGTAGAGTGGATCGATCCGCTGGGTTTGAGTCGCTTCAAGAAAGGGAGCTGGGGGCCGTGTAAGAAAGGTACAGGTCTCACGTACACTGTTTTTCAGCAGGATATTGATTGGGATATGGAGCATCGAGGGAAAACCAATTTGCAACGAGCAATGGAAGGTGGTGCGCCATTTATGATGAAAGACGGCGTGCCTCAGCAGATTCAATTGCACCATTCTCGTCAACAATCAACCGGTCCCTTGTTCGAAGTAACAACCAGCACACATAGGGCTGCCAGGGGCGCAGGTCGCGAGGCATTGCATCCGTATGGAAATCAAAAGAATCCTGATTTCCCCGTTGATCGCGATGCCTTTGACATTGATCGAAAGCAATACTGGCAGGATCGCGCGGCAGAGGCAAATGCATCAAAAAATGGAGGGTGTAATCTGTGATTCCATCAACAGTCGATCAGTATCTGGCTGGATCTACCGGTGACGTCGCCAGAGGTGATCCGAAAGCAGCCATGAGGGCACTTCAAGATCTGGGCGTTGCTTCGGATACTGATTTTGGGCAGTTCTACCTCAAGTATCAGGGTGGCTTTATAAGTTCGCGACCTGTTGCTGAGTTGCTTGATATCGAGGGGCCATCTATTCCCGCAATTCCGGACCAAACGGATTATGTTAGGGATCGCTACGGTATTCCGGAGCAGTATCTGGCTTTAACGTCGGATGAAAGCGAAGGTATGTACCTGTACAGTAAGGATGATGGTGCTGTCTACGATCTCGATATTTCGGTTTTAAACGATTTCATAAATGGGAAGATCCCGGCTCGCTGGGCTACATTTAATGATTTCTTGATATGGTATTTTGAGTCACGGGTATAGATAAAAAGGGCCGCGAGAGCGGCCCTTGTTGTTTGTGTGATGTGTTGAAACTCGGCGTTCAGGTGGCGGTGATGGTGAGCTTGCCGTGTTCGAAATGAACGCGAACCTTCTGACTAGCGTGGAAACCTGCATTGTGAACCAGCTGTTGATGTCCACGCAAAATTGACCCACCTGAGGCAGCAATTTTCATCGAATTTTGACCCACACGATCGAACGGCGTCGTATAAGGCGTGGGGCGAAGCGGGGAGATGATTGCGCGAATTTCGAAGGCCGCGGGCATCGTACGAAGAACCCGCTGTAGTTTCGGGGTCAGATGTTGAAAATAAAGGGCAGCGATGTTGGCGGTGTTGCGGGAATTTGGTGGAATTTCATTCATCTTTGATTTGAAAGAGGGTGAGGTATTCCTCGGGACGCTCAATGGTCTCAAGGAACGTCAAAAATTCGAAACGCTCGTGAGTGATAGATCGGGCGGGGAAGTGACGATGGCTTTAGAAATACAAAAGATGGTGCGGAGGTTATTTTGTCGGCCGAGGCGTGTGAATATGCCGGTCACAAACTGGAGGAGTTGAAGATGGGTGGAGGATTTTCGACGCCTGAATTCGTACGGTTGAGAAATTTGAAATCGAAGGGCAAGGTCGTGGATACTTTTTTTGTTCTCAGAAATTAGCCTTGCAAGCGCGAATCGTATCAAAGGATTCGATCGATCTTGCGGGTGGCGATAACCTCTATCAATATGCGCCGACCCCGATGCGGTGGATCGATACGCATCACGAAACGCCCATACGCCGATGACTGCGAGAAGATCTCGCAGATGAATGAGAAATCAACAATGACGTGACGATAGGAAAGCAGCAGGGTTGGGGCCAGAAACAGTATGACCAGGCTCTGCGCGGAATCATTGCACGAGAGCGGGCCGAGCTGAAAGCAGGGAACCGTATGCTCAACAAGAACCATCGATCATGGGCGTGTCCAAACTGAGTGAGGAAATATGACGAAAATCTGGACCACAGAGGCGGACTATCCGGAAAGTCGGATGGCGCTCTACGATGAGGTAAAAAATGGCGTGGATCGCTTCGAGTTGCAGGCGGCAACTCGCCTCGTAAGATCTGATCCATTGGTATTCGAGCTTCCCAAAAAGGGTCTTTCAAAGATTCAAGATTACGGCGTCATCTGGTCGGACATCTTGATTCCGCTCGTAAGCGAAGCGGTGCGTATTGCGATTGAGGAGCTGGCGATTGACGGCGACGTACAGTTCATTCCGGCAGTTATTAAATCGAATGGAGAGGCTATCGGTGGCTCATACTTTCTTCTCAATCCGATGAGGAAAGTTGACGTGGTCGATCACGACGCTTCTGAGCCGATAGTGGTGAAAATATCGGGATTCCCTGATGCCAAAGTCGGCTTCAAAAAGATGATCTTGCGCTCCGATTTCTCTGCCAATGGTATTGGCCGGCAATACGACTCTCCGACATACATTGTCGTGGGGGATCAACTGGCTGACGCTGTATTGCGTGCCACGAAGAAGGGAGTCAGGTTCACAACGGGTATCCCGCCGGCCGGTTGATGCCAAACTGACCGACTGCTCCCCCGGAGCAGAGCGCACATTCGGCCATTGGGTTCGATAGTTGGGGCGAGGCGAAGCAACTCGCAAGTAGTCTTGGCGGAGTCAGACTGGGATTGGCCAGGATGTGACTTGATATGGTTATTATGCGATCCGTTCCGTAATTTTTATCCTCTTGTCGTTCGTAACAGCGTCATATGCCGACGATTTCTGGCCGAGAGCTGCAGCGGCCCCTGATCTGATGCATCCGAAGCTCTTCAAAGCCAATGGTTTGAGTTTCCAGCTTCCGGCAGATTGGCGGATCACGGCAAACGATCCGCTCCAGGGCACCGATGGCCGAGGAGTTAGTATCGAAGCCGACAAATCCGCATTCGAGGTACTGAATCTGGACGTCGTCGTTCAGGTGCTGCGAACCAAGGTCGCACCTTCTTCCGAAGGTACGGCGCAGTACCTGTACGAGAGCCAGGTCGACGACAAGCCCGCCCAGTACACGAAGCCGGAATTTGCACCGTTCATGCTGAACGGCAAGTATCCGGCGCTTGCTTCGCGCTATATGCACACGATCTTCAATCAAGACGAACTCTACGCGCATCGTCTCGATCTCGTCACCAGCAAGGTCTGTGGCAAGGGCTGGACCTGCGTGATCTTCTCGTCCGGATTGGCCGCGAACGAGCGCGCCGCCGAAGCAGGGCATGGCCAAGATCTACGAAACGGTCCGCTACCAACCCTGAAGGGCAGTCCGACGCGGGAAACTAGACGTGGTCCCGAATGACGGTATTACATGAGCCAACTGACCGACAGCCGCCACAGCGCCAACCCCGCGCATACGAACTTGGCATAATCACGCCTTGCTCGACACGAGCGCCGCTGCGCAGACACGCTTGTGCAACCGCCGCATCTTGGCTCGGGCGTATTGACTCCAGTCCCGTTACCACCGCAATACCCATGTCGACCATCACCGCGACCGCCGCGTCGCTGAAACACATTCTCGAACATCCCGGCGATTTTTCCGGTTGGCTCTGTTTGCCGCCGATGCCGTGGACGCTCGATACAGAGGGCGCATTCACCGAAGCCGCCACGCCGCCCGCTACCGCACCGCAACCCGGCTGGCGCGTCACGCTGAATAGCGCGACGATCGAGGACATCGTGATCAACGCGCATGACCAGGTCGACGAACCGAGCGTCGCGCAATTGTTCGACGCGTTCGTGTTCTACGTCGACAACGAGGAATTCATTCTGCTCTGACGACGCACGACGCACGACGCACGACGCACGACGCACGACGCACGACGCACGACGCACGACGCACGACGCACGACGACGCGCCCCACGCACCACAGTAAAAAAGGACCGCCGAGCGGTCCTTTCTTCACGAAGCGTCAACATCCGAACGAAAAGCCTGCCCCTCAAGGCAACGAAATCGTCAAATTCGCCGACTCCGGCCCGACCTTGATCACCTGCGAATAAGGCGCCAACGCCTGCAGCGTCTTGTCCTTGAGATAGGTATTGAGCCCGAGATACCCGAGCAGGGCCACCAGCGCAAACACGGCCCCGATCGCCCAAACCGGCACCTCCCGCTTCAGCCGATGCGCGATCTGATCCGGCAGCGGCCAATGCGGCGCAAACGCCGCCCGCTTGCCCTTCATATGCGCGATCTCATCCCCCAGCCGCGCGGTCAGATACGCGAGCTTCTCCGGCCCCTCGAGCAGATACTTGCCCTGGAACCCGAGCAGCAGGCACATATGAAACACCTCGAGCGACTGCAACCGCGCCGCGCCTTGCGCGCGACATTCCTCGAGATACTGAAAGAACTTCTCCCCCGCGAGCTGCTCGCCGAACAGCACGAGCTGCAGCGGCCGGCGTTCCCAGTCGGTGCGGATCTTGAACTGCGACGACAGCACCATTTCATCGACCGCCGCGCAATACGCGAACTTCGCGCCATACACGTCCTCGGCCGGGATGTTCAGCTTCTTCGCGCCACGCTCGAAATCCGCCAGAAACTCCTGGATCTTCGTGCTGAACTCGCTCGCGCTGTCCGGCTCGCGGCCGTTCTTGAGCAGGAACAGCATGAAGAACCCGTCGTACAGCAGGTCGAGCAGCGAACGGGCCTGGAACGCGGCGTCGGTCGACGCCGGGGTATGCAGCGGGGCCGGCGCGTTGTCGCCGAACAGGGAAGGCGCGTAGCTCATGATGTGACCGCGATCAGTTCGAATTTCAGGTCATTGATGCCAGTCGGCGCGTAGATCATCGCGGACTGGGCCTGCAGCATGCGCTCGTACAACGCGCCGCGCGAGTCGAGCTGGAAATAGCATGCACCGGGCCGCACCGGAATCGCGGGCGGCACCTGCGGCATGTACGACAGCCGCACGCCGGGCATTGCCGACAGCACGAGCTTGTCGACGTCGTCGGGCGCGCCGACCTTGAAGCGCGCCGGCACCGCATCGATGAGCTCGACGTTCGGCATGTCCGCTGACACCGCGAGATAGAACTCGGTCTTGTCGTCGATCTTGCCCGAATCGAGGCGGCCGAGGTGGAACGACGGACGCACCTCGTCGAGCGTGATCGCGAAGTAGCGCGTCGAGATCACGGTGTCGAGCAGCTCGCGCAGCATCAGGTCGAGACGCGCAAAGCTCGGGCCCGGATCGTCATGGCGATACACGGGCAGGTCGGCGAGCGTGTAGCCCTTCGAAAACGTCATCAGCTGCCCCGCGAGGCGCAGCAGTTCCTGGAACAGCCGCTCCGGATGCAGCGCCGCGTGCTGGTGCAGGTGCGCGAGCGTCGCGAACGCGGCATTCGCCGTGTGCAGCAGCCAGAACGACGCGATGTCGCCCGAGCGGAACTCGATGATGTTCTTCGACGGTTCGCGGTGAAAACCGTACAGCGCGTTCACCTTCGCCTGCAGCGCGTCGACGAGCTGGCGCAGCCGCTGGTGCAGGATCGGCGACGCGTCGATCGCGAGGCACGGCGGCACGAAGCTGTCGTCCATCTCGAAGCCGGACGTCGCGGTGCGGCGCACGCGCACGAGCGGCACCGACAGCAGCTGGTCGCGCGGCTCGCTGTGCGCGATCAGCTTGACCTGCGTCTTCAGGAACGTGATGTCGGCTTCGGCGGCGTCGGTGAAGTTGTCGGCGACGCTCGTCTGCTCGCTGACGAAACGCGTCATGAAGCCGGCGGCGGGATCGTCGCTGTAGTTGGTGCCGTTCTCGCGCAGCGGGTGCAGCGCGAGGTAGAACACGAATTCGTTGATGCCGTCGGGCAGCGTGTCGAGCGCGATCGGCGGCGGCAGGTCGTCGGCCTGCGGCGCGGCGTAAAGCGCGCCGTCCGGGAACACGAGCGCGAGCTCGGCCACGCGCAGCACGTTGCTGCCGAGCGCATCGCGGTCGATGCGCACCGAGCGCACGCCCCAGTTGTACGGCTGGATCGCCTGGATGGATTCGAACAGGCGCGCCTCGTGGTACGCGTCCTGCCGCTGAAAGTGTTGAGGCCGGAGGAACAGCCCTTCCCCCCACAGCACCTTGGCCGAATAACTCATGTCAAATCCGGTTAATGTCGCGTTGCGATGTAATCGATTTGTTCGTGCCCGAATTAATCGCCATTTTGTTAACTCTTGTTAAATGACATTCGTGCGTCATGTTTAACCGCAGGTCACCGACGAAAGCAAATTCAGCGGTTGCGAAGGCGCACCCTGTTGCGGTGCGATGACAGAGCCGTCGGTGACCGTCATCGCGCAATTATGCAGGCCGATGATTATGCCGGATTTCTCCGACTTTGCCGGGTCGAACGTCAGTTTCCATCGCTGGATTGCGGGATCGCGGAACAGCGCGACGATGCCGAATGCCTGCGCTTCGCGCGATAGCTTTTCGGTTGCCGTATAGCGCTGGCCCGGAATCAGCGTGATTTCACGCACGTTCAGCAGATCGGCGCCCAGCGCGGCCTTTTCCTTGGTCGGATCGGTGAATGCGTCGAATGGCGCCTGCTGGAATGAAGTCGGATCCTTCAGCGCGTAGAGCCTGACCACTAACGCGAGCGGCTTGTGATCGTTCGCGGCATTGAGGTTCGGCGCGGCGGCGAGCGTGAGCCCGATGTTGCGCGGCGGTTTCTGGGCATCCGGCACGTCGGGCTTGCCGACGCCGGCGGCCTGCATGACGGCGCTCGCGGCGGAGCCGAGCAGCGGGGCGGCCGCGCATCCGGCCAGGAGCGCGCAGGCAATCAGCGGCAGCGCATAGCGAATCATGGACGATCTCATCGTATTTCCGGCGTGCCGCCTTTAACTTCCCTGTCAAAACTGCCGGGTATTTCCGCGTTCGCCGCGAATCCCCGGCGTATCGGCCGTTCAACTATTAAGCACACGCGCCCGGCAGCGTGCCTTCGGAAATTTTTTCCGTCGTTCGCGCAAAGCGTTGCAGGCCAAGTAAAACTTGCGCATTCCGGTCGATGCGAAAGCCGTCGGCGAGCCGCTGCCAGAGGCGTTTCGAGGGGGTGGCGCACGATTTTAAAAGGAATTACTCTGCACGCAGCGATTGAATTATGAAAAATTGATCGGTACTATACCCGCGCGCTTCTTGCAAAGCAAAAGAACCAGATTCTCAACGATTTTAATACTCACGCGCCGGTGGATATAACGATGAAAGACCGTCTCTTCGCAAAACTTTCTGGGGTAGTGCTGGCTTGCGGCGTGATCGCCGGTTGTGCGAGCCAGCCGCCGGCGCCGCCGTCTGCCGAGGTGTTCAACAAGTCGCTGGCCGATGCGGACGCCGTCGCGAAATCGGGTGACCAGGACAAGGCGCTCGGCCTGTACCAGCAGCTCGCGAAGTCGGATCCGACGCGCGAGGAACCGTGGTCGCGCATCGCGCAGATCCAGTTTGCCCAGAATCACTACGGCCAGGCGATCGTCGCCGCGCAGGAAGCACTGCAGCGCGATGCGACCGACCGTCAGGCGAAGAGCGTGCTCGCGGTCGCGGGGCTGCGGATCGCGACGCAGTCGCTCGGCGAACTGCGCCAGGATTCGTCGCTCGCGGGCGATGCGAAGTCGGACGCGCAGGCGCTCGCGAAGCAGCTGCGCGACACGCTCGGCGAATCGGCGCTGTTCCCGCCGGAGCAGAAGACGCAAACGCGCAAGGTCGTGCGTCGCCAGATTCACCGTCCGAAGGCCGGCGCCGGCGCTGCAACCGAGGTCGCCGCCGGTGCTGCCACCACGCCGACGGCGTCGGGCAACACCGCGCCGCAGAAGGGCGGCGCCGATCCGTTCAGCGCACTGCGCAACTGACCGCAACTGACGCGATAACCACAACTAACCTGGGAGCCGTCGAGATGGCCAAGAAAGAAAGCATTCAGAAAAGCTTGCAGAAAATACGGCCGCCGCGCGTCCAGCTGACCTACGAGGTCGAGAAGGGCGATGCGATCGAGGTAAAGGAACTGCCGTTCGTCGTCGGGGTCGTCGGCGATCTGGCGGGCCAGTCGGAAGTCGAGCAGCCGAAGCTGCGCGACCGCAAGTTCGTCAACATCGACCGTGACAACTTCGACGACGTGATGAAGGCGATCGAGCCGCGTGCCGCGTTCCAGGTGGAAAACCGCCTGAGCCCGGAAGGCGGCAAGTTCGCGGTCGACCTGAAGTTCCGTTCGCTGTCGGATTTCAGCCCGGACGAAGTCGTCGAACAGGTCGAGCCGCTGCGCCGCCTGCTCGAGGCGCGCTCGAAGCTCGCCGACCTGCGCAACAAGCTCGCCGGCAACGACAAGCTCGAGGACCTGCTGTCCGAAGTGCTGAAGAACACGCAGCAGCTGCAGGAGCTCGCGAAGGGCACCGGCGGCGACAAAGACGGCGAATGACGACGGAGTGTTGAGATGAACCAGCAAACGGCTGCGGCCCAAGCGAGCGGCGCGGAATACGCCGCCGGGACTTCGCTGCTCGACGACATCGTCGAGAAGAGCAAGGTCGCGAAATCCGATTCCGAGCATGCACGTGCGAAGGACCTGATCGGCGAACTCGTGCACCAGGTGCTCGACGGCACGGTGATCGTGTCGGACAACCTGTCGGCGACGATCGACGCGCGCGTCGCGGAACTCGATCGCCTGATCTCCACGCAGCTGTCCGCGGTGATGCACGCGCCGGAATTCCAGCGCCTCGAAAGCACGTGGCGCGGGATGGATTACCTGGTCAAGGAAAGCAACACCGGCCAGACGATCAAGATCAAGGCGCTGCACGCACCGAAGCGCGACCTCGTGCGCGACTTCAAGGGCGCGAGCGAGTTCGACCAGAGCGCGCTGTTCAAGAAGGTCTACGAAGAAGAGTTCGGCACGTTCGGCGGCTCGCCGTTCGGTGCGCTGATCGGCGATTACGAGATCTCGCGCCAGCCGGAAGACATGTACTTCATCGAGCAGATGTCGCACGTCGCGGCGGCCGCGCACGCGCCGTTCATCGCGTCGGCGTCGCCCGAGCTGCTCGGCCTCGAGTCGTTCTCCGACCTCGGCAAGCCGCGCGATCTCGGCAAGGTGTTCGACACCGTCGAATACGCGAAGTGGAAGTCGTTCCGCGATTCGGAAGACTCGCGCTACGTCGGCCTCACGCTGCCGCGCTTCCTCGGCCGCCTGCCGTTCAATCCGAAGGACGGCCAGACGGCGGAGAACTTCAACTTCGTCGAGGACGTCGACGGCACCGAGCACGACAAGTACCTGTGGTGCAACGCGGCGTGGGCCTTCGCGGCACGCCTGACGGCCGCGTTCGACGACTTCGGCTGGTGCGCGGCGATCCGCGGCGTCGAGGGCGGCGGTCTCGTCGAGGACCTGCCGACCCACACGTTCAAGACCGACGACGGTGAAGTCGCGCTGAAGTGCCCGACCGAAATCGCGATCACCGATCGCCGCGAGAAGGAGCTGAGCGACCTCGGCTTCATCCCGCTCGTGCATTGCAAGAACTCGGATTACGCTGCGTTCTTCGCCGCGCAATCGGTGCAGAAACCGAAAAAATACAGCACCGACAGCGCGAATGCGAACGCCGTCCTGTCCGCCCAGCTTCAGTACATCTTCTCGGTATCGCGCGTCGCGCACTACCTGAAGGCGATGATGCGGGACAAGATCGGCAGCTTCGCATCGGCGCAGAACGTGGAGACTTTCCTCAACCGGTGGATTTCGCAGTACGTCCTGCTCGACGACAACGCATCGCAGGAACAGAAGGCGCAATTTCCGCTGCGCGAGGCATCCATACAAGTGTCGGAGATTCCGGGCAAGCCGGGCTCGTATCGTTCGGTCGCGTTCCTGCGTCCGCACTTTCAGCTCGACGAACTCTCGATTTCTCTGCGACTTGTCGCTGATCTGCCCAAACCGGCAAATTCATAAGCGAGTAAATCGCCCGGGCGGGCCGCCTGGGTAGGACGTTAAAACCACCTCTTTGGGGAGTCGAAGGGCCATGTTACATATGCACTTGCAGTTTGGTAGTCCGGCGGTGAAGGGCGAATCCGCGGACAAGGACCATCAAGGCTGGATCGAGCTGAAATCGTGGGATCACTCGATCGTTCAGCCGCGTTCGGCAACGGCATCGACCGCAGGCGGTCACACGATGACGCGCTGCGAGCACGGCGACATGATTTTCACGAAGGAAATCGATTCGTCGAGCCCGCTGCTGTATCAGCACGCGTCGGGCGGCACCACGTTCGATGAAGTGACGGTCCATTTCTCGCGCGCGGACGGTGAAGGCAAGCGCGTGCAGTATCTGGAAGTGAAGCTCAAGTACGTGATCATCTCGAGCATCGCACCGAGCGTTCGCGAAGAAGGTCTGCCGCTCGAGACGTTCTCGCTGAAGTACGCGGCCGTGCAGTGGAAGCAGACCCAGCAGAAGATCGGCGGCAACCAGGGCGGCAACACGCAAGGCGCCTGGAGCCTGACGAAGAACGACAAGACCTACGCGGTCTAAGGTCGGTTGCGGCAACGGGGCGCTCGGCGTCCCGTTGCCGTTTTCGCTGTGCACGCCGGCCGATGAAAAGATTCGAACCCAGTTTTCTCGACAAGCTGTTCGACGACGAACCGCACCTGCCGGCCTCGGCCGCGATGCGGCAATTGTCGCTGGACGAGCTCAAGAACACGGTCGCCCGCGACGTCGAGGCGATCCTCAACACCCGTATCGCGCACACCGAAATCGAGCTGGCCGCGCTGCCGGAATGCCAGAAGTCGGTGCTGACCTACGGGCTGAACGATTTCGCGGGGCTGAGCCTCGCGAGTCACTACGACCGCGCGTTCATCTGCAAGTCGATCCAGCAGGCCATCGCGCGCCACGAGCCGCGGCTGCAGCAGGTGCAGGTGACGTTCGAGCTGAACGAGCAGTCGACCAACGCGCTTTACTTCGCGATCCAGGCGCTGCTCGTCGTGCACCCGGCCGAGGAGCCGGTGAGTTTCGATGCGATGCTGCAGCCGTCGACGCTGCAGTATTCGGTCACGCGCGCACGCGCGGCCAGAATGCTGTGAATCGAGCTGCCGAGCGGGCCGGACCGCCCGGTGGTGGATCAGGGTCCGGCAGGAAATATTGAGGTTCGGGGTCGTCGATGGAAGAATTGCTGCCGTATTACGAGCGCGAATTATCGTTTTTGCGGCGCTATTCGCGAGATTTCGCCGAGCGCTATCCGAAGATCGCCGCGCGGCTCGCGTTGTCCGGCGAGCACTGCGAGGATCCGCACGTCGAGCGGATGATTGAGTCGTTCGCGCTGCTCGGCGCGCGCATCAACAAGAAGCTCGACGACGACTACCCGGAATTCACCGAAGCGCTGCTGGAAGTGCTGTATCCGCACTACCTGCGGCCGTTCCCGTCGTGCTCGATCGCGCAGTTCACGCCGGCGTCGCCCGGCCAGCAGACCGAACCGGTCGTGATCGACCGCGGCACCGAGCTGAAGAGCCGCCCGATCCGCGGCGTGCAGTGCCGGTTCCGCACCGCGTACGACGTGACGCTCGCGCCGATCCGCATCTCGGAGGCGCGCTACACGCCGGTCGCGCTCGCGCCGAGCGCGACGGTGCTGCCGTCCAACGCGACGGGCGTGATCTCGATCACGTTCGAATCGCTCGCCGCGCAGCTCGATCTCGGCGCGCTGAAGCTGCCGACGCTGCGCGCGCACCTGCACGGCGAGCAGTCGTTCGTCGCCGCGCTGACCGACTGCCTGTTCGTCAACGTGCTCGGCGCGTACGTCGAGCCCGAGCGCAACGGCCGCTGGACCGCGCTGCGCAAGCTGCCGATCGCGCACGCCGGCTTCGACGAGGACGACGCGCTGATCGACTACCCGGCGAAGTCGCATCCCGCGTATCGCCTGCTCACCGAATACTTCGCGTTCCCCGACAAGTTCGATTTCGTCGATTTCGATCTTGCGGCGATCGCGCGCGCGTCGGGCCGATGCCAGCGCGCGACGCTGCATCTGGTGCTGCAGGACGTGCGCAGCGATTCGCACGTCGCGCGGCTGCTCGAGTTGCTGACGGCCAGCCATTTCCGGCTGTTCTGCACGCCGATCGTCAACCTGTTCCGCCAGCATGGCGAGCCGATCCGCATCACGCACCGCGCGGTGTCGTATCCGGTGATCGCCGAAGCGCGCCGCGCGTTCGCGTACGAGGTGTACTCGATCGATTCGGTGAAGCTCGTCCGGCAGCAGGCGCATGAAGAATCGGTGATCGAGTTCCGGCCGTTCTATTCGCTGCATCACGGCGAATCGGCACGGATCGGTCACTACTGGTTCGCGCGCCGCAACGACTGGGTCGCGCAGAAAAGCCCCGGCTACGAAACCGAGATCTCGATCGTCGACATCGACTTCGAGCCGACCTCGCCGCAGACCGACACGCTGAGCCTCGATCTCACCTGCACGAACCGCGACCTGCCGGCGATGCTCGCCTTTGGCCTCGAAGGCGGCGACCTGTTCCAGGAAGGCGGCGCGCAGACGAGCGGCATCTCGATGCTGCGCCGCCCGACGCAGAGCGTGCGCTTCGAGCGCGGCCGCGCCGCGCACTGGCGGCTCGTGTCGCATCTCGCGCTGAACCACGTGTCGCTGGTCGCGCACGGGCTCGCGCCGCTCAAGGAAATGCTGACGCTTTACGACCTGCGGCGCACCGCCGTGTCGATGCGCCAGATCGACGGCCTCGCCGGCGTCGAGCAGCGCGGCGCCGTGCAGTGGCTGCCCGGCAAGCCGTTCGCGACCTTCGTGCGCGGCATCGAGATCCGCCTGACGATCGACGAGGAGCACTTCGTCGGTGCGAGCCTCGCGTCGTTCGTGCGCGTGCTCGACAGCTTCTTCGGGCTGTACGTCCATCTCAACAGTTTCGTTCAACTAGTCGTGGTGTCGAAGCGCACCGGCGAGGAGATCATTCGATGCAAGCCCCGCACCGGCGAATCGATCCTGGCGTAGTCGACGCGCTGCTCGATGAGCCGCACCGCTTCGAGTTCTTCCAGGCGGTGCGCGTGCTCGAAGGGCTGTTCGCGCGGCAGGCGTCCGATGCCCCCGGCGCGTGGCGGCAGGGCGACGTCGTCGCGCAGCGCATCGAATTCCGCAACACGCTGTCGCTCGGCTTTCCGCCGAGCGAGATCGAAGGCGCCCGCTCGTTCGACGACGACGGCACGCTGCTCGACTCGGGCGAGGATCGCGGCGCCGCGCTCGCGGCCGGCGAGCTCGGTCACGTCGAACTGACACCCGCATTCTTCGGGCTGCTCGGCGGGCAGGGCGCGCTGCCGCTGCACTACACCGAGCAGATCGTCGCGCGCGAGCACCTGAAGCGCGACCACGCGGCGCGCGCCTTCTTCGACGTGTTCTCGAACCGCGCGACCGCGCTGTTCTACGCGGCGTGGAAGAAATACCGGCTGCCGTTCCATTACGAACTCGACCGCGACGAGCGCTACCTGCCGCTCCTGCTCGCGATCGCCGGCGTGCCGAGCGACGAGGTGCGCGACAGCCTCGCGGCCGGCGCGGGCGGCGTGCTCGACGAGGCCGTCGCCGGCTACGCGCTCGCCGCGCGGCACCGGCCGATGTCGGCCGCCTACCTGCAGCGCACGCTGTCCGATTACTTCCGCGTGCCGGTGAAGATCGACCAGTTCGTCGGCAAGTGGTACGACGTGCCGCCCGACCAGCTGAGCGTGCTCGGCGAGGTCAACGCGGTGCTCGGCGCGACGGCGCTCGTCGGCGAACGCGTATGGCAGCGCGACATGCGCGCGCGGATCGTCGTCGGCCCGCTGTCCAAGCGCGACTACGAGGCGTTCCTGCCCGGCGGCGCGCAGGCCGTCGCGCTCGAACGCATGCTGACGCTGCTCGCCGGCGTCACGCTCGAATACGAGGTGAAGCTCGTGCTGAAACGCACCGAGGTCGGTGCAAGTGTGCTCGGCGCGGGCTCGCGGCTCGGCTGGGACGCGTTCCTCTGCACGCGCGACGCGGCCGAAGACCGCTGGGACGCCCGCTACGAACTGCACGTGATTCACTGATTCCGAATGACAACAAACAATCGAACCTGAGATCGACGCCATGAGCACGCCTCTGAAGACCCTGATCACGAAACTGAACCCGCTGTGCCGGCACGCGACCGAGCGCGCGGCGAGCGCGTGCCTGGCGCGCGGCCATTACGAGGTCGATCTGGAGCATCTGTTTCTCGCGCTGCTCGACCAGGCGACGGGCGACCTGCCGCTCGCGTTGCGCGCGAGCCGCGTCGATCCGCATGCGCTGCGCGCCGATCTCGAGCGCGAACTCACGCGCCTGAAGACGGGCAACACGCGCACGCCGGTGTTCTCCGTGCACCTGATCGCGCTGTTCGAACAGGCCTGGTTGATCGCGTCGCTCGATTCGCAGCTCGGCCGCATCCGTTCGGGGCACCTGCTGCTCGCGCTGCTGACCGCGCCCGATCTCGCGCAGTTCGCGCAGCGCATGTCGTCGCAGTTCGCGGAAATGAACGTGACGGACCTGAAGCACAAGTTCGACGAGATCATGGCCGGTTCGAGCGAAGCCGAGCCGCGCCAGGCGGATGCGGAAGGCAGCGACGTCGCGCCGGCCGCCGACGGCGCCGCGCCCGCGGCCGGCCCGTCGAAGACGCCCGCGCTCGACACGTACACGACCAACCTCACGCAGCGCGCGCGTGACGGCAAGATCGACCCGGTGATCGGCCGCGAAGCCGAGATTCGCCAGGCGATCGACATCCTCATGCGCCGCCGCCAGAACAATCCGATCATGACCGGCGAGGCCGGCGTCGGCAAAACGGCGGTCGTCGAGGGGCTCGCGCTGCGGATCGCGGCCGACGACGTGCCGCCGCCGCTGCGCGGAGTCGCACTGCACGTGCTGGACATGGGTCTGCTGCAGGCCGGCGCGAGCGTGAAGGGCGAGTTCGAGAACCGCCTGAAGAGCGTGATCGACGAGGTGAAGAAGAGCGCGCACCCGATCATCCTGTTCATCGACGAGGCACACACGATCATCGGCGCGGGCGGCCAGGCCGGCCAGAACGACGCGGCGAACCTGCTGAAACCGGCGCTCGCGCGCGGCGAGCTGCGCACGATCGCCGCGACGACCTGGAGCGAATACAAGAAGTACTTCGAGAAGGATGCGGCGCTCGCGCGGCGCTTCCAGGTCGTGAAGGTCGAGGAGCCGAGCGAGCCGCTCGCAGCCGCGATGCTGCGCGGGATGTCCGGGTTGATGGAGAAGCACTTCAACGTGCGGATCCTCGACGACGCGATCACCGAGGCCGTGCGCCTGTCGCATCGCTACATCAGTGGCCGCCAGCTGCCGGACAAGGCGATCAGCGTGCTCGACACCGCGTGCGCGAAGGTCGCGCTCGCGCACAGCGCGACGCCCGCGGCGATCGACGACACGAAGAAGCGCATCGAGCGCATCGACGCGGAAATCGCGTCGCTGGAGCGCGAAGCGGCAGGCGGCGCCGCGCACGACGAGCGCCTGGGCGAGCTGCGCGGCGCGCGCGACACGGCGCTCGCACAATTGACCGAGGACGAAGCGCGCTATGAAGCCGAGCGCGCGATCGTCGTCGAGATCACCGAACTGCGCGACACGCTCGACCGGGCGCGCGGCCCGTCGGAAGGCGGCGAGCCGGTCGACGTGCCGGCCATGCGCGAGAAGCTGGCCGAACGCGTCGCGGCGCTGCACGCGCTGCAGGGCGGCGAGCCGATGGTGCCGCTGCAGGTCGACGGTCACGTCGTCGCCGAGATCGTCGCCGCGTGGACGGGCATTCCGCTCGGCCGGATGGTGAAGGACGAGATCGACACCGTGCTGAACCTGCAGCCGCTGCTGACCGCGCGCGTGATCGGCCAGGACCATGCGCTCGACGCGATCGCGCAGCGCGTGCGCACGGCGACCGCGAACCTCGAGGATCCGAACAAGCCGCGCGGCGTGTTCATGTTCGTCGGGCCGTCGGGCGTCGGCAAGACCGAGACGGCGCTCGCGCTGGCCGACATCCTGTACGGCGGCGAGCGCAAGATGGTCACGATCAACATGAGCGAATACCAGGAAGCGCACAGCGTGTCGGGCCTGAAGGGCTCGCCGCCGGGCTACGTCGGCTACGGCGAGGGCGGCGTGCTGACCGAGGCCGTGCGCCGCAACCCGTATTCCGTCGTGCTGCTCGACGAGGTCGAGAAGGCGCATCCGGACGTGCTCGAGATGTTCTTCCAGGTGTTCGACAAGGGCACGATGGACGACGCCGAAGGGCGCGAGATCGACTTCCGCAATACGCTGATCATCCTGACGTCGAACGTCGGATCGGCTGCGGTGATGCAGGCGTGCCTGAACAAGCCGGCCGAGGAACTGCCCGATCCGGACGCGCTCGCCGAGGCGCTGCGCCCGCAGCTGTACAAGACGTTCAAGCCGGCGTTCCTCGGCCGGATGAAGGTCGTGCCGTACTACCCGATTTCCGACGACGTGCTGGCCGAGATCATCGAGCTGAAGCTCGAACGGATCCGTCGCCGCATCGAAGCGAACCACAAGGCCGCGTTCGAGTGGGACGAATCGCTCGTCGACGCGGTGCTCGCGCGCTGCACCGAGGTCGATTCGGGTGCCCGCAACGTCGACCACATTTTGAACGGCACGCTGCTGCCGGAGATCGCGGGCCACGTGCTCGGCCGGATCGCCGACGGCGCGGCCATCGCGCGCATCGCGGTGCGCGCGGACGAGGCCGGCGAATTCGCCTATACGGTCGAATGAGCCTCCGCACGCGACATCTCATGCATCAACGGATTCACTGAACCATGCCGATCAATCTCCCCGAGCTGCTGACGCCGATCAGCGATGCATCGCCCAGCGGCGACGACCTGCTGTTCTCGAACGAATTCGACGCGATCCAGGACGCGCGGCGCTACGACGATCCGACGCTCGACCAGGGCGAGTGGGTGACCGAGATCAAGGAGGCCGACTGGGGCTTCGTCGTCGATCACGCGGGCGCGCTGCTGCGCACGCGCACCAAGGACCTGCGGCTCGCCGTATGGCTGACCGAGGCGCTCGCGCTGGAGGACGGCATCACCGGCCTCACCGAAGGCTATGCGCTGCTGGAAGGCCTGTGCCGCGACTACTGGGACACCGTGCATCCGCTGCCGGAAGGCGACGACGTCGAATACCGGCTCGGCAACGTCGCGTGGCTGTCCGGCCGCACGGCCGAGCTGCTGCGCGGCATTCCGGTGACGGACGGCGCATCGAACGCGTTCACCACGCTCGACTGGGAAGTCGCGCAGCATGTGGCGCAGGCCGTGAAGCGCGATCCGGAACACGCGGACGACATCGCGCGCGGCAAGCCGTCGGTCGAGCAGGTCGATGCGTCGCGGCGCGTGACGTCGATCGCGTTCTACACGACGCTGCTCGCGAACCTGAAGGCGTTCGAAATCGCGCTCGACGCGTTCGAGGAGCGGCTCGTCGAACGCGCCGGCGATTCGGCGCCGAGCTTCCGGCAGACGCGCGACGCGTTCGAGACCGTGTACCGGCTCGTCGAGCGCTTCGCGCGCGAGCAGGGCTATACGGGCAGCGCGCCGCATGCGCCGTCGGCGCCGCAGGCGCAGCCCGAGCGCATCGAGCCGAGCTTCGGCGACGCGTTCCACACCGAGGAGACCCATGTGCAGTCGCAGACCGCTCCGCGTCCGCCGGTGACGCAAATGATCGCCGGCATCCAGAACCGTGCGCAGGCCGTCGACCAGCTGCGTGCGGTCGCGCGCTACTTCCGCCAGACCGAGCCGCACAGCCCGGTCGCGTATCTCGCGGACAAGGCCGCCGAATGGGCCGACATGCCGCTGCACAAGTGGCTCGAGAGCGTCGTGAAGGACGACGGGTCGCTGTCGCACATCCGCGAGCTGCTGGGGGTGAGGCCCGACGAGCAGTCGTGAGCCGCCGCTTGTTGACCTGAGAGCGCGGGCCCGGCGGGCTCGCGATGAACGAGAAGAAGGGTGACGCATGAACGTGACCGAACTGGCACAGGCGATTCGTGGTGGCCTGATCCAGCAGGATCGGCTGCTGAAGACGGACATCCCGTCGCTGCCGAACAATGCGCTCGTGCCGCGCCGCGCCGTGACCCGTTCGGCGCTCGGCCGCGATTTCAGCGTGGCGCTCGATCTGGTGTCCACCGCGAGCGACGTCGAGCTCAAGACGCTGATCGCGCAGCCGATCACGCTGTGGATCCAGCAGCCGGACAAGTCGTATCTGCCGATCAACGGCTATGTCCACACGGCGCGACGGCTCGGCGCCGACGGCAGCCTGTCGAGTTACCAGCTGCGCTTCGCGTCGTGGATGCATTTCCTCAAGTTCCGCAGCGACATGCGGTACTGGCAGGACCAGCCGGTCGACGCGATTCTCTCCGACGTGTTCGATACGCATCCGCAGGCCAGAGGCCAATACCAGTTCGCGTTGTCGAAACCGTTGCCGTCCCGGTCGTACTGTCGCCAGAGCGAAACCGACTGGAACTTCGTGCACCGGCTGATGGAGGACGAAGGGCTGTTCGGGTTCTGGCGGCACAGCGAAGACGGGAACGCGCATACGCTCGTCATCACCGACGACGTGCATGCGGTCGATGCGCTGTCCCCGAATGTCGTTACGTTCGATCGTTCCGGCAGCGGCACCGAAACCGCCGGGTTTACGCAATGGACCGCATCGCGGACGTTGCAAAGCACGCTGCACACGACGCGCACGTTCGACTACAAAGCGCCGTCGTCGGCGGGCAATCCGAACGGCACGTCGCTGCCGACCAAGGCCGGCCAGGGCGACCTGCCGGGCCAGGCGGAAATCTACGAATACACCGGCGCGTACACGTATCCGGGCCAGGACCGCGGCGAACACCTGTCGAAGATTCGTCTCGAGGAATGGGAGTCGCGCGCGAAGCGCTTCTTCGGCGTGGGCGGCGTACGCGCGATCGATGCCGGCCGGCGCTTCACGCTGAGCGGTCATCCCGAGCACGACCGCGATTCGGCGAGCGAGCGCGAGTTCGCGGCCATCGGCGTCACGCGGTACATCGAGAACAATCTGCCGGTTTCGGACCACGAAGCGAGTTTTCCACATAGCCTGCAGGACCAGCTGGCGCAGGTGAAGGCCGGTCACGGGGAAGCGGCGGCGTTCGAAGTCGGGCATGACGACGGCTCTGCCGGGTTCTATCTCGTCGAGGTCGAAGCGCAGCGCGCGAGCGTGCCGTACCGCAGCCCGTTCGAGCATCGCAAGCCTGCGATGCAGCTCGAGACGGCGATCGTCGTCGGGCCGAAGGGCGAAGAGGTTTATACGGACGAGCTGAACCGGATCAAGGTCATGTTCGTCTGGGACCGCCAGAGCGAAGGACGCGAGAACGCGTCGTGCTGGATGCGTGTCGTGCAGTCCGATACCGGCGGCGGGTACGGCGGCGTGCATATTCCGCGGGTCGGCGAGGAAGTGCTGATCGGCTACATCGGCGGCGACTGCGACCGGCCGATCGTCATGCATCGCGTGTACAACGGTGCGACCAGGCCGCAGTGGCATAGCAACGGGATCCTGTCGGGCTTCCGGTCGAAGGAGTATGCGGGATCGGGGCACAACGAGATGGTGCTCGACGACGCGACCGGGCAGAACCGCGCGCGCCTGTTCAGCAGCAGTGCGAATTCGTTGCTTCATCTCGGCTATCTGATCGAGCAGAACGGGAACACGCGCGGTGCGTATCTCGGCTCCGGTTTCGACCTGCGCACGGATGCATACGGTGCGATGCGGGCCGGGCAGGGCCTGTACGTGACGACGCATCCGAAGCAGGCGAACAGCCAGCCGCTCGACGTGAGTGAGGCGAAGCAGCAGCTTGGCAATGCCGAGGGGCTGATCGAATCGATGTCGCAGGTCAGCGAGATGCATCAGGCGGAGAGTCTCGGCACCGGTCGCGATGCGCTCAAGCAATTCGCCGAGGCGACGCAGAACAGCGTGGCGGGGGCGACTGCGGGCGGCGGCAGGACTGCAGGCGGCGGGACGGGGAATGCGAATGCGTTCAAGGAGCCGGTGATGTTGTTCGCGAGCCCGGCGGGGATCGGGGTGGCGTCGCAACAAAGTACGCACCTGGCTGCGGACCGGCACGTGAACGTGGTGAGTGGTCAGAGCACGCATCTCGTCAGCGGCAAATCGCTGGTGGCGAGCGTCAAGGAGAAGCTCAGCCTGTTCGCGCAGAACGCGGGCGTGAAGCTCTTTGCCGGGAAAGGCAAGGTCGAGGTGCAGGCGCATGAGGACAATATCGAAATCACCGCGCAGAAGACGGTGAAAATTCTCTCTGCGACCGAGAACACGGAAATCGCGGCGGCGCGGGAGATTTTGTTAACGTCCGGGGGTGCGTATATCCGAATTGCTGGCGGAGATATCGAAATTCATGCACCTGGTCGTGTCGATGTAAAGGGAAGCCAACATAGTTTTGCTGGTCCGGCGCGTTTAAGTTATCCATTACCCGACTTGCCTCAATCGTCGCCCACAAAATTCAGCCAGAGAGTTTTGTTCAGATCGATAGACGATGGTCAGTCTGTCAGTCAAGTAAAGTACTCGATGTTCGCCGTGTCGCCGGAAGCGGCGCGGCGTATCGTCATGGGGGTGTCTGCTGACGAGGGTTCTGAGCGAAGAGTTAACCCTGCTGAGACCGAACATCTGACAGTGCTTTACGGTCAAGGCGAGTGGGGTGCAATATACGACTTCAATATCGATCGGGAAAACGACGAATCGATGACAGATTTCGGACAAGAAGGCGATGCTGGAGTTGCATGAAAATGGAGACTAAAAACGAATATGTCGTCCGCCCCGGCGATACCCTGAGTGCCATTGCGCACACTCACGGAACGACAGTCGATGATCTCGTCAAATTGAATCGGATCGAGAACTCCCGCTTGATCTATCCAGGACAAAAGCTTGTCCTTTCCTCTCCCGCTGCGGACCCTGTCGAAGCGTTCTTTGCCGAATTGTGGATTCGCGTCACGGACGCAAAAGGCTTGCCAATTCAAAACCTGAAGACGACGATCGTGACAGCTGCAGGTCGGCACAAGCATGCTACCGATGAACACGGGGTCGTGCCGCCCGTGAGAACGCGAAAGGCTGACGAAAAGATTCACGTATATGTGGCGAAGATGGATGGAGGGAGAAAGAAGGTAGCTGAACTTAAACCGCCTGCAGGCGTGCATCAGGCGACGTTACAAAGCCCAAAGCTGAAGGCGCAGATCCCGCTGCGTGTCCACACAGGTGGCAGTGATCATCAAGAGAAGGCGCCGTTGCCCCTGCCTCCAGGAGAGGTGCAACACAATCGCGACAGTTCAGGAAATCCGGTCGTAAATGCAGGTGTCGAATGTCCTAATAAGGACAATCTGCGTTTGGGGCCGAACAGCAAGTTTCGCGACTACATCCTTGCCGCGAGCAAGAAAAGTAATTTCAAGCCGCAGGCCGTCGCGTCGGTTGTGAATATCGAGGCAGCGAAGCTTTCAGTTGTTGTTGAAAAAAAAATCAAGGTCAAAGGTAAGGAAAAGACGAAAAAGGTGCGCGTTTCCACTGGCGAATGGGATCCCAATTCGGCAGCGTCGAAGTCGACAGCGAGAGGGCTCACGCAATTTCTCGCGGGTACATGGCTGGGCGAGGCGATCAGGCCTGGAACTTTTATCAACCAAAAGGCCGAAGCAAACGGGTGGGTGAAGAAGGACGCAGCCGGGCGATTCAGCGTGGTTCCTGAGCACAAGGCCGAACTTCTGGAGTTGCGGATGAATGCCGAGGCGGCGATCATGGCGGCGGTGGATTACGGTATGTCGAATTTCAAGGCACTCGAAGGTGGTGGCTACGATTTCTCGAAATTGAATGATGGGGAGCGCGCGAAGATGCTGTACTTGTCTCACCACTTAGGAGCAGGCGATGCAAAACGGTACTTGGCCGGAACAATTGCTGCGGAGGATACGTACACCGAAGCAAAGCCGCACCATCCTCCCAGACTCATTGCCCGCGGGGCCAAGACGCTTTTGACGGCGCAGGTGGGAAGCGCGGCAGCAGCGAAGCGTGCGGAAGAGAACGGTGGGAACTATGTCAAGGCTCACCGCCTGTGGTTGAGCCATCTCATCGACACAGGTGTCAACTTCAAGAACTTCGCATGTGACCCTTCGAAACTTGAAGATGTTCGTCCGCTGCTGGATCTTGTGACTGTCGTCGGTGGTACGAACCCCACTTTTTAGGAGGCGAGTTTGTTGAAGTCGTTTGTTGTAATGTTGATGGCGATCTGTTGCATCAGTGTCAAGGCGCAGACATCCGGGGGAGATCACGATACGATCCGTACCGTTGCGGGCACATTGCAGATATCAAAGATCGTCCAACCGGGAAGCGATGGCGTTACATTTAATGTCGAGCTCGATGGCAAGCAATTCGATCACCTTTACGGTTCACGCTATGTGTACTATCCGGATTCGAAAGAACAGGATAAGGCCGTCTCGCGGTTGATCGTCGAAGACTTCAGCGGCGGTTTTTCGGATCCACCGGCGGTCTCCCTGTACGATTTCCGCCAAAAACCCGCCGCAGTCTGGTCGGTTAGCGACAAGTTGGATATTGACGATGTCCGATGGCTGCCTGGCCGCGTACTGCTTAGTGTGGGGGGGAAGTGGTTTGCTTTCGCGAACGGAAAGCTCGTGGCAGTTCACAATAGAAGGAAATAACCCGACATGTCCGTGGGTTCAGCCTGGTTGAAGGCGTGTCGATCCAGGCGGAGCTGGTCGGACTGCTCGATGCCGTTTCGCCCGTCATGTCAGAGGGAGCCGGAACACTGATCGGAATGGTGCCCTATCCGAGCATGTTCGAGACCGGCTTTGGGGAAATGCATCCGCAGTGTTTGACCGAATTGACGGAGCAACGAATGAAGACGCTTGGATTACCTTAAACACGCGCACGATCAGTGAACGGCCGGTCCTCAGCTACCGACAACGGCGATCGGCGCCTCGCATGAACGATCGTGACCAGGCGCGATCCGAACCCGCCATGCACATCCGCATCACGAACCACTGACGCGATTCCGTGCACGCCGCGCTTTCCGCTTCGCCGCGCTTTTTTTGCGATCCTCGATCCACGGCAGCAGCGAAATGCTTGCCGCAGACAGCATCAACCCGGCGACCAGAGCAAACAGACCGAATCCGATTTCTCGTACCCATTCCCCGCCCACAACCGCTTCGTTGCGCCGCGCAATACCCGGAAACATCGGCGAAACGCGCAGGTCATCGTTCGCTGCGGCGCTGCAATACTTCTTCGTGAACGCGGCGAATTGTTCGCGGCTGATGTTCTCGGCGGCCGAACGCGAATACACCGGCGACCCGGCAGGCTGCCACGTCGTATCGTACTGCTGCGCCTGTCCCGCGCCATAGCGGAACAGGGCGCGCGCCTCCCATGTCGCATCGGATTTTCCGTATCGCAGAGACAACTCGCATCGCTCGACAATGGCGGGGACGTGAGGCCACGCACGAGCGCGAACGAGGATGGCGGAATTGATCGTGCCATCTATACCCACCAGTACGAAGAGCCCACCAACGAACAGAAGAATGGCCGACCACAAGCAGCGGATTGCGTATTTCACTGGAATCGCTGGATTTAGTAGTGGGGCGGTGAGGTGACCGGCTTGTTGACCATGCGCGAGCAGATGGGGCGTGCGCAATCCGAGGGACGAGTCTGCCGCTATCCGGTCCCGGCGCGCGATATCTCCGAATCGGCGCCTACTGCCCCACCCGGAACTCGATCCGCCGATTCCTCGCCCGCCCTTCGGCCGTATCATTCGGCGCAATAGGCTGATCCGGCCCGACCCCTGTCGTCGTCATCTGCTGCGGCGGGATGCTCTTCGTGATCAGATACCCCTTCACCGCATCCGCACGCGCCTGGCTCAGCGCGATGTTCGACGTCCGGTTCCCGGAGTTGTCGGTATGCCCGATGATGTCGACCGTGCGGTTCTGCATCTTCGCGAGCGCGGCCGCCATCTGATCGAGAATCTGCCTGCCTTGCGGTGTGAGCGTCGCACTGCCCGTTTCGAACTCGATCGTGCGATTCGCGAGCGTCTGGTCGAGCAGCCCCTGCTCGGACGCCGACACGCGCAGACCGTTCTTGATCGTATAAGTCGGATTCAGCGTATTGGCCATGTCGCTCGCGAGCTGCTGGCGCTGCGCCTCGTTGTGCACCTCGCCCTTCATCTCGATCTGCGTGCCGTTGATCTTCAGCTGGCCTTTGCTGATCTGCTTCAACTGCGCGCCGAGCAGCTTCTGCACGTTCGCGCTCCAGTTCGGCGGCGTCGCGACGTCGCCGACCTCGATCTGGTCGACCACGTTCGCCGCGCCGTAGGTGTCGCGCAGCTTCTGCAGCACGGCGGCCTTGGTCGCCTCGTCGGGCACCTTGCCGCCGACCACCACCTGGCCGGGCGACGCGTTCGCGGGCGGCGGTGCGATCGTGCCGGCCGTGCCGCGCACCACCGTGCCGGACGCCGTGGCCGGCGCGGCGCCGGGGTTGGCGTTCGCGGGCAGGGCGGCGGTCGCGACCGTGCCGTTGCCGACCGGCGTGACGGTCGCGCCGCCCGTGTTCTGCGCATGGGCCGCGCCACAGGCGACGAGGCCCGCGGCGGCGAGAGCGGATACGAAGGGCGACAAGCGCGTGCGCCGGACCTGAATCGTGCGTTGCATCCCGTCAGCCTCCGATGAACGCTTCGCGGAAGGCGTCGATGGCGACGCGCAGCGACAGTTGCGGTTGGTCGAGGTAGCTGACGAGCTTGCTGATCTGGTGATCGTTTTGCGCATGGGCGTCGATCCACTCGGGATCGTCGATATCGATGTTGTGGGCGGCGTAGGTCTGCGGATCGACGACGCTCAGCAGCGTCTTCGACGACGCGCCGTTGAAGCCGATGATCAGCCGTTCGCGTTCGGCGATCGTGCCGATGAAGATCGCGAGCTCGAAGTCGGCCTGCGCGACGAACGGTGCGATCAGTTCGAGCCAGAACGCGGCGACGAGGCTGCGATAGAACGGGTCGACCGGCAGCGGCAGCGTGAGGCCGCGCTCGATGTGCGACGAGCCGCTCTGCATCACGGGCCGCAACAGCGAACCGAGCGCGAGCATCGCGCCGCGCAGTCGCACCGGATGGCCGCTTTCGAGCAGCATCTGCTGCAGGCCGTACAGCGACTGGTGTTCGATGAAGTCGTTGAAGGTGCCGTCATGCGACGTGCCGGGGCCGCCGACGTCGATCGGCACCTGCGTATCGCCGAGCGCCTGCAGCGCGCCGGGCGGCTCCTCCTTCGCGAGCAGCGCCGGCATCTGCGCGGCGACGCGCGACCACAGCCGCGCGAACGCCAGCGGGCTGCGCGCGAGGAACGCGAGCGGCCGGTCGACCTCGAGCGCGGTCGCGCCGAGGAACGGGAAACGGCGCATCGACACGTCGTGGCTCGCGACCATGTGGCCCGCGATGGCGAGCTTGCTGCGCGAGCCGAGGAACGCGAAATGCATCGGCTTCGCATCCTCGTAGACGATCTTCCAGCGCGGATCCTCCGCGAGCAGTTCGAGTGCTTGCGCGATCCAGCGATCGAGCGTCTGCAGCAACTGCGGATTGTGCGGGCTCTTCACGAAGTCGCCGCGCGACGGAATCTTGCCGAAGTAGGCGATCTGCGCCTGAACGGTTTGCGTCATTGCGCCCCCTGTGCGTTCGTTGCGGTGGCGGCCGCGACGGCCGGTGCGGCCGCCGGCGCGCCCGAGCCGGCCTGCGTCGCGTTCTGCGCGGCACCCGCGCTCGCGTCGGCGACCGACGACGGCAGCTGCAGGCCGCGCAGGCTCTGCTGCTGCGGCTGGTCGCCGACGCTGCTGGTCGGCTGCGACGTGCTGATGATGCGCATCGTCACCGACACGTTCACGCTGCCCTGGACCCACGTGAGGTCGAAGGTGCCGTCCGGACGGCGCTTGCGCTGCGCCGAGTTGATCAGCTTCTCGAGACCGTAGCGGCCCGGTTCGTTGACGAGCTGCACCGTGCGGCCGTCGAAGGTCGTCGCGGACAGCGTCGCGCCCGGCGAGCCCTGCGGGTTCGGCCACACGAAGTTGGTCCACTGCGGCGGCGTGTTGCGGTAGCGCAGCTGCTGGCCGTCGATCGCGATCGTGTATTCCGTCGTGCCCGTGCTCGGCTGCGGCAGGATCTGGAACACGGTCTGCGGTTCGGCCGCCGCGGCGGCGCCGCCCGCGGCGCCGCCGGCGAGCGGGGCGACCCAGCGCGCGAAGCCGTTCGTGAAGTCGGGCGTGAGGCCGATGCCCATGTCGCCCCACGTGCGGGCGGCGAGCGTGTCGCCGCGGCGCACCGCGAGCGGGCCCAGCGTCGTGCCGACGAACTTCGCGATCGCACCGTCCGGACCGAACACCTGCGCGATTTCACCGGCGCCGGCCTCGACCTTCGCGTTCGCCGCGAACGGGTACTTGGTCGCGAGCGAGCTCTGGAACGGCTGGTAGACCTGCGCGTTCCATACCTTGTTGACTTCCGCGCTGGCCGGCTGGATCACCACCGAGAACGCCTGCATCAGCGGCCGCACCAGCAGCGGACGCAGCGACTTGCGTTGCGAATCGGTGAGGCCGGTCAGCATCTGCTCGTCGACGAACTTCAGCGAATCGGCGAGTTCCGAGCCGTTGCCGTCGAGCGTCTGCTGCATCAGCTGGCGCGCGCCGGGGCCGGGGTCGCCCTGGTTCTTGATCACGTTGAAGCGCGTACGGACCTTCGACAGCGAGTCCATATAGCCCTTGAGCATCGACGTGCCGTCGTGCGTCGCGACGATCCGCGCGAGCCCGATGAACTCCTGGCCGATCGGCCCCATCGGCACCTCGGCCGGATTGCCGTTGATGTCGATGTTCGCGGCCGCCACCTGGCCGGCCTGCGAGCGCGTGAACAGCTGCTTGACCCAGTTCACGACGCCGGTCTGCGCCTTCTTGATCGCGACGTTCGCCAGCGACGGGTTGTCCCACGACGTCTGGTCGTACGCGGTCTCGAGGATCTTGCGGATCGGCGAATCCTGCGGGTCGCCGAGGCGGTTCATCCCGTCGACGGCCTGGCCGAAGCTGCTGAAGCCCTGCACCGCGATGCCCTGCATGAACTTCTGCCAGTGCTGCGCGTACTCGGTCTTGTACATCCCGACGAGCGTCTTCTGGATCTGCTCGGGGCTGCCTTCCAGCGTCAGGTCGTCCTGCGTCGACGTGTTCAGCACCCAGTCCTTCGCCTGCAGTTCCTTGGTCGCCGCGTCGCGGATCGCCGGCTGCACGTAGTCGAACCACGCTTCGCGCGTGAACGTGCCCGGAATCGCATAGCTGCCGGCGACCAGCCCCTGGTTGCCGTCGCCGACGATGCGCGCGATGGTCATCGGCGCGAAGCGGGTCGACGCGCGCGCCTTGATTTCCTCGTAGACGCGCTGGCGGGCCGGCATGCCGCGCACGACGCGGCGCAGGTTCTCGCGGGTCTGGTCGACGAGCGCGAGGTTCGCGTCGATCATCGGCCAGTCGTTGTCGTTCACGCGGGCGAGATAGAACGAGATCATGCGCTCGGCGCTCTTGATCATCTCGTCGCGCGGCATGTTGCCGCGATTCGTCTCGAGCCAGCCGCGCCAGAAGCGGGCGAGCTGGTCGGTCAGGTGCGCCTGTTCGACGTGACGCTTGTCGGACAGCATCAGGTAGGTCTTCAGCGCGTTGTACGCGTCCTGCACGTTGGTCGGCGACGCGTCGCTGTAGAGGCCGCCTTGCGGCGCGGCCGGCTGTTGCGGCGCGGCGGCCGCCGCCGCGGATGCGCCTTGCGCGGCGCCGGCGAGCGGCGTGGCGCCCGGCGGGTTCGTCGACACGGGAATCGCGCCGCCCTGCACGGCCCCCGATTCCGGCGGGCGCGTCATCGGCACGAGCTGTTCGGGATGCGCGTTCACGTCCTTCATGAACGACGCGAGGTTCTGCGAGACCGGCGCCAGCAGGATCTGGCGCACGCCGTTGTAGTACTCGGTCAGCAGGTGCTGCTCGAGACGGTCGCCCTGGTACAGGCCGAGCGACACCGACACCGGCTTGTCGCGGCGGAACTGTTCGAGCTGTTCGATGCGGTCTTCCAGGATGTCCATCGCCTGCAGGCGCGACTGCAGGTCGTTGCGGCCCTGCTGCAGGCGCGTGACGTTGTCGAGGTCGGCCTGCACGTTCGCGACGAGCTGCTGGTTGCCGATCGTCGACCAGGTCCAGCCGCCGAGCGCGAGCGCGAGCGCCGCGACGAAGCCGAAGAAGGTCGCGTAGCGCAGCCGGGTCTTGGTCGGGCTCGCGAACTGGCGCACGGTCTGGCGGTCCGCGAAGATCACCTTCGAGAACAGGTCGCGCAGGAAGAAGCCGTTCTTCGAGAACGCGCTGTGCGGCTTCGGCAGCGCGCTCGCGTCGAGGCCGAAGCGGTGCGCGATGCGCTGCGCGGCGGCGCTGTTGGTTTCGCCTTCCTGCAGCGCGCTGGTGAAGTAGAAGCCGCGGAAAATAGGCTTGTACTGGAACGGGTTGTTCTCGAACAGCGTCGCGAGGAACGCGCGCAGCGACGGCTTGATCGTCGAGAATTCGAGCGGGAAGCTCAGCTGGCCCGGCGACAGCTGGTTGCCGCGCGACAGCGACAGCTGCGCGACGCTGATTTCCTTCAGCCCTTCGTACAGTTCCTCGAAGTGCGTGTCGAACTGCGCGACCACGTCGCGCTTGTCATCGGGCTCGTAGGGCAGGGTGGCGCCCCACACGCGGTCGTATTCGTGCTTGTCGCTGCTGCTGAAGAATTCGGTGAAGCCGGTGATCAGGTCGGCCTTCGTGAACATCACGTAGACCGGCGCGAACACCTCGAGCTTTTCCGTCAGCTCCTGAACGCGCTGACGGAGATTCTTCGCGAGGTTGATCGCGAACTCGGGGCGGTTGCCGGTGAGTTCGGCGATGCTCGCGGTGACGATGATGCCGTTGATCGGCGCCTTCGGACGATAGCGCTTCAGCAGGCCGAGAAAGCCGAGCCATTCGCTGCGGTCTTCCTCGTGCACCGAGTAGCGGCCGGCCGTGTCGAGCAGGATCCCTTCGGTCGTGAAGAACCAGTCGCAGTTGCGCGTGCCGCCGATGCCGTGGATCACCGCGCTGTTCTTGTCCGCGAACGGAAACTGCAGGCCGGAGTTCAGCACGGCGCTGCTCTTGCCGGCGGCCGGGTTGCCGATCACGATGTACCACGGCAGTTCGTACAGCGCGGAGCCGCCCGACACCTGGCCGATCTTCGACGTCTTGATCGTCTTCACCGCGTCGGACAGGCGCGTGCGCAGCACGTCGAGGTCGGCGGTTTTCGTGTCGGGTGCGAGCGCGGCCGCGGCCGGCGCGGCGATCTTGCCGGTTTCCGCCTGCTCTTCGAGCACCTGGCCGAGCTGCCGGTTCGCGCGCTTCACGCGCCAGCGGCGCACCAGTGCGACGCCGAGCCACAGCACGAGGATCGCCGCGAAGGCGACCGCCGCCCACAGGAGCGGCAGCTGCAGCATGTCGGCAGCGATGAAGAGAATCGCCGCTAGCGCGACGATCCCGACAATCGAGAGCGTACGCGGATGAGTCAGCACGTTGAGGATGCGTTGCATAGGACGTTCAGGTTCCGGTGCGATTCGGTGAGGCGACGCAGGCGCGCCGAGCGGCAAGCGTGGCGCCGCGATGTGTCGCCATGCTGTCAAACGGGATGAAGGGGGCTGGCATCAATGCGCCCGCGGCATCGGAGAAGGCGCGCGCAATAATGAAAGGACGCTGTGAGAATTAAAACGGAAGCGGCTGCCTGAAAAAATCGCGCAACGGAATGCCCGATCGTTTGCACCGCCCAAATCGTTTCCTGCCGGGTGATTAAAAAGCCCCATGCCGCCCTCATTATTTCTTGTCCGGCAGCCCTGACTAGCTGCCGCGTCCCAGTTTAAAACCGGGTTTATGGTATTCCACGTGCCCGAGATCCATCATTTTCCAACGGCCTCCCCAGGTCAGGCCGACTTGCTCGGCGACCTGTCCGTACAACTGGTAGCCGCGCATCGCCCAGGGATCTTTCTCGGAAATGACCAGCTTGCCGTCGCGCAGAAACGCGTTGTCGGCCGCGAGCCCGAACTGGTGATAACTCTGGAAGGCCGCCGCATTGGTCACGTTGGTGCCCATCTGCGCGAGCCGGTTCTGTCGTTCCGGACTCCGATAACCTTCCAGCAGCGCCATCTCGTAACCATATTGTTCGTGCATGATCTTGTAGACCAGCAGCAAACGCGTACGGAAATCGGGATCCAGCAGGTTCCAGTCGCGGCTTGCATCTCTCAGCGCAGGCCGCACCTGTTCGACTTCCTTCGTGGCAAAGACTTCCGGCGGCAACGGCGGCGGCGGCACGAGCTGTTCGCCCTGCAGCAGTGCGGCGATCTTCTCGTCAGGCACGCGCGCCGTGTCGTCGTACTGAAATAATTGCCGACCGCGTAACGCAATGGCCACCAATGGCGGCGTCGCAAGAATACCTGCCGACACCATAATCATCAAGCGCCGCCGGATCAGTAAATTTTGCACGTCACTTAATGCGCCGCGCGTAACGCTTGCCGATTTAACAATTTGACTTCGCGTACGTGCGGCGTGATCGTTCGCGCGGCGCGTCAGGCGGCCGCGAAACTGGGCGACGGATTCGAAAACGGTCGCGCGGATACCCGGTAAAAGCAACAGTGCCGCAACCGCGACGGCAAGGGCGAAATAGGCGACGAGTGCGACGGCAATCAACGAAATCCCCGGAAATTGGAATTGATTGTGTTTTGCAATGCTTGCTCTTAGAATCAGGCTGCTTTGAGAGGCCGGGCTATATTATCGCGGTGAATTAAACCAGGATTCAATGAGACGCTGAATGAGTGCGCCGGAAAATTCAAATTCGAAAACCCCGCCCAGCCTGCTATCCGATACCAAACCGGCAGGCGGGGGCGAACCGCAGCAGTCGCGCATTCTCGCGAATCTGGAAGGACGTGTCACGCCGCCGGCCGAACCGCCGCGCCGTTCGCTGAAGGGGCCGATCGCGGCCGTCGTCGCGCTCGTGGTCGCCGTCGGCGGCTGGGGCGCATGGCGCTGGCAGCAGCAATCCGGCGAGGCGGCCGTCGTGGCCGCCGCGCCCGTGCAGGCACCGGCAAAGGCCGAGCCGGCCAGCGCCGCCGCCGTGCAGGTCGCGCAGAATGCCGCGTCGGCTGCGCCCGTCGTGCAAACGGCGACGATCGTCAACGACGATGCCGCGTCCCAGGCCGTTGCGTCCGCATCGGGCGCGTCGGGTGCGGACAACAGCCGCTTGTCGCGCGCGCTCGCGAACGGTGCCGACGATGCATCGGGCGCAGCCACGGCGGGCGCCGTCGCCGCGACGGCTGCCGCAGCAGCGGCGACGACGAAATCCGCGAAGGCCGACGCCGCGAAGAGCGACAAGGTCGCCGCCCGCAGCAAGGCCGATGCGAAGGCCGATGCGAAGGCGGAGGCTCGCAAGCATCACAAGGAACAGCAGGCGGAGCTCGCGCAGGCGAAGAAGCGTCGCGAAGCGGCGACCCGTACCGCGAGCGCGAAGGCGTCCGGGAAGGACGACCCGGATGCGGACCTGCTCGCCGCGCTCGTCGCCCGTACGAAGCCGGCCGACAAGAAGGTCGCCGCGCAGAAGGGGCAGGTCGTGCCGACCAAGACGGCCGCCGCGACGGGCGGTTCGCTCGCATCGCGCGTGAAGGATTGCGCGGAGCGCGGCTTCTTCGAGGATCAGCTGTGCCGCTGGCGCGTCTGCGACGGCCACTGGGGCAAGGATCCGGCCTGCCCGACCGCCGCACAGTCGGAGACGCGGCAGTAACCGGCATCACACCAGCCTGCACATCGCACCTGCGCCGCCCACCGGGCGGCGCGTTGTTTTTGGGACGTCTTACGCCGGACGGCAGGATGTGACAATGTCACGAAAATGCCGCATGCATCGGGCATACGTTTCCTTCCATTTCCCGGCGTGGCGCCGCAATGCGCGATGCGCGGCGCGGCGAGCGCCGCACGACCTTCGACACGATGGACCTGATCGTACAGACTTACGGCGCCGATACGTCCGGCATGGTGTGCGGATTCCGCTTCGTCCCGGGCGGATCGGGCGCGATGCTCGATGCCGATGCGGCCGCCGCATGGCTGCGCGCGTGCCGCGAGCGCGATGCGGCCGCATCGGACGATTTCGTCTGGCTGCACTTCAATCTCGCGCACGGCGCGAGCGAGCGCTGGATGCGCACGCACCTCGGATTGCCCGACAGCTTCTTCGAATTCCTCCACGAAGGATCGCGCTCGACGCGCATCGAGCAGGAGGACGGCGCGCTGCGCGCGATCGTCAACGACGTGATGTTCAACCTCGAGCTGACGCCGTCGGAAATCGCGACGCTGTTCGTCCACGTCGAGCGGCGCATCATGGTCACCGCGCGGCTCAAGCCGCTGCGCTCGGTCGATACGCTGCGCGCCTGCGTGCGCGACGGCGAGCGGTTCCGGTCGCCGGCCGAACTGCTCGTGCACCTGCTGCGCGACCAGGCCGACCTGCTGATCCAGATCATGCGGCGCACGAGCATCGACGTCGATCGCATCGAGGATCGCTTCCTGTCGCAACGGCTCACGTCGAACCGCATCGAGCTCGGCGCGATGCGCCGCACGCTGACGCGGCTGCAGCGCATGCTGGCGCCCGAGCCCGGCTCGATTTTCCGGCTGCTCGCGAAACCGCCCGCATGGCTGCACGCCGAAGACGTGCAGGAGCTGCGCGAATCGACCGAAGAGTTCTCGCTGGTGCTCGCCGATCTGTCGGGGCTCAACGAGCGGATCAAGCTGTTGCAGGAAGAGATCGGTTCGCGGCTCGACGAGCAGAACAACCGGACGCTGTTCACGCTGACGCTCGTGACCGTGATCGCGCTGCCGATCAACATCGTCGCGGGCTTCTTCGGGATGAACGTCGGCGGCGTGCCGTTCTCGGAGAACAAGCACGGGTTCTGGCTGATGGTGCTGCTGGTCGCGGGCTTTACCGCGCTCGCCGCGTGGTGGGCGTTTCGCCGGCGCGACGATCGCTAGGGCCCGTTATCGGCGTGAACAGGCGCCAGGCCGGCATTGGCCGGGCGCCGCGCGCGGCGGCAACAAAAAACAGGCCCCGCATCCGGGGCCTGCGATAAGAGGTGAAGGGACGTGAAGGGACATGAAGCGTCGAACGCCGGCCGGCGCCGCGTACCGCGCGGCACCGGCCGGCCGGACCACGTTACTGAACCAGCATCTTGCGCGGCTTGAACATGCCCTGGTAGCGCAGCGACGGACGTTCCTTCACCGTCGGCGCGATGCCGCCGAAGCTCGGCGTCTGGCGCAGCTTCATCGCGGCCGGCGAAGCGACCGAGCCGATCGACGTCGAACGCGAAGCCGGCGCGAGGTTGTTCGCGACGAGCAGCGCGGCCTCGCTCTTCAGGTTCGCGAGCAGCACCGGATCGACCGAGCTGTTGACCTGCGTGAGCAGGCCGCTCCACGCGGCGTCGCTGTAGTTCACGACGTAGTAGTCGAGACCGCTCGGATCCGCGACCACGCCCGTGCAGCCGTCGATCCGCGTCTGCGTCTGCGTATCCTTCAGCGCGAGCGTCGTGCGTTTCGCGAGACCCTGGCCGTACGCGAGCGTGATCGGTACCGTCCACTGCAGGCCCGGATACGCGTTCTTGTTCGGGAACGGCTGCTGTTTCAGCGTGACGACCGTCTGGTTCTTCGTCATGTCGCACTGCGTGTCGAGCGAGATCAGCGGCACGCCCGTCTGGCGCACGTAGCTGTCGCCGATCGGGCCGACCGCCTGGCCGCTTTCCTTCGACAGCGCATCCCACAGGCGCTTCGGCGTGCCGTTGCCGAACGAGTAGTCGACCAGGTACTGCTGCAGGCCGCGGCGCAATGTCTGCTCGCCGAGATAGTTCTCGAGCGTCTTCAGCACATGGCCGCCCTTGTCGTACGTGAACGCGCTCGCGCTCAGCACGAAGTCGTTCGATGCCCAGTCGTTGAAGTTCGGCGCGACCGGGAACGCGTTCGGGCCGATGTCGCGATTGATCACGCGATACTTGTTCTTCACCTGGTCGAGCCAGCTGAACTCGTCGGGGAAGAACTGGATCGTCGTCTTCGTCTCGAAGAACGTCGCGAACGACTCGTTGAGCCAGACGTTGTCCCACCAGTCGGCCGTGACGAGATCGCCGAACCACTGGTGCGCGACTTCGTGCGTCAGCACCTCGTTACCGTAGCGCGACATCGGCTGGCCCGGTTGCGGCAGGATGTCGTCGGCGAACTCGAGGATCGACCCCCAGTTCTCCATCCCGCCGAAGTTCAGGTCCTTCTGCTCCTTGAACGCGTCGTTCGCGGCGACCGTATCGAACTTCGTCAGCGGCAGCGGGATGCCCGTGTAGCGGTAATAGAAATCGAGCGCCTGCTTGGTGCGGTCCATCGCCGGCTTGGCCCAGTCGCTCATGCCCGGCGGCGTGAACACGCGCAGGTGCAGGCCGCCCTTGCCGCCCGGCAGCGGGCTCGAAAAGTCGTCCTCGTAGGTATCGAACATGCCGCCGCCGAAGAACAGCAGGTACGACGGCATCGGCGGCGTCTTCTCGAACTGCACGAGCTTGTAGCCGCCGCCGACGTTGGTCGACGGCTTCTCGGCCGCGTTCGACACGACGCGCCAGTTCTGCGGCACTTCGGCCGTCACTTCATAGGTCGGCCGGAAGGCCGGCTCGTCCCAGCCCGGGAACCACTGGCGCGACAGGTTGGTTTCGCCCTGCGTGAGGATCGCGCCGCTCGTCTTGCCGTCGGTGCCCTTCAGGTCGACGCGGAACACGCCTTCGGCGGCGGAGCAGCCCGGATACGGATCGTCGCCGCAGCTGCCGCCCGTCTGCGTGGCCGGATCGTCGTACGACTTGAAGTTGATGATGCCCGACCATTCCATGTGCAGCGAATAGTTGCCCGGCGCGATCGTGCCGGCGACGGGGCGCAGCTGGTAGAAGTCGCCCTTGTCCTGCGGCGTCGCGATCAGCTGGATGTTGCCCGGCTGCAGCGTGATGCGGCCGTTCGTGAACTTGATCCGATGGCCGGCGATCACGATGTTGTTGACCGGCTTCAGCACCTTGATCTCGACGTCGGCGCGCCCGTCGAACGCGTTCAGCGCATCGTTCGGGCGGAACCACAGCCGGTAGTTGACCGGTACCACGGTGTCCGGCAGCTCGACGGGCGACACGCTCTTGTCGACGTTGGAGGCGGACGGCGGCGTGTTGGCGGCGGGCGACGAGCTCGAGTGCGGCGCGCCGGCGGAGCTGAGTGCGGAAGCCGAGCCGACGCCGCTGTCGTCGCCGCCGCACCCGGCGAGCGCGAGTGCGGCAACCAGCGGCAGGTAACGCATCTTGTGAATGTTGATCGACATGACTGAAACCTCGATTGTTGAAAGAATCGTTCAGTGCTGCGAAAACGCCGGCAAAAGAAATCCCTCGCCGTTAATCAACAGCGACGAGAAATGCCAATGACGGATTATTCGAAAAGACGGCCGGCCGACTACGTGAAGGTAATCATGGTTTACTGCCCCCTCTGTGTTTCCGGATGTCGGTTAACTGGCCGGTTCAAAATGGCCGGGCGCGGGTTGTGCTGAATTGATTTCGCGCGCACGACACTGGGCCGCCCGCCCTTGTGCGGGCGTGCATTCCCTTTGAACCGACGACCCACGGGGCTGGCCGTACCAGGCCGCAGGACGGAAGGACGGCGTGTCGCCGTTCCGTAAAATCGCCGTCATGCGGCTTGAAGGTTTGTCGGCCTGCTCGAAGGATGCGTAAATATACTTGATGGTTTTGGGTAAAGGAAACGAAAAAATTAGAAAGTGCTTCTCTTGAATTTTTCGCGCGCCATTGAATGCTGGGAGGCATTAATTCGCTTTCTGTTTAGCCATTCGTTTCCGTAGTTTTAATCTATTAACGATCTCGCCGGTGCGCGAAAACTACGAATCAGGGCGTGGCGCGGCGCGCTCGGTACAATGCGGCGACGACCCGCCGATCGATTGCCGCAAGGAGGCCAGCCCATGCCACGAGCCCTGTTCCGTATCGCGCCGCTGCGCGCCATGCTGCTGCTGTTCGCCGCCGTCTTCGCGCTCGGCGGTTGCGCGGGCCTGACGCGCGAGCCCGTGAGCGTGACCGTCGCCGGGCTCGACCCGCTGGCCGGACAGGGCCTCGAGATGCGCTTCAGCCTGAAGCTGCGCGTGCAGAACCCGAATGACACGCCGATCGAATACGACGGCATTTCGGTCGCGCTCGACCTGAACGGCACGCCGTTCGCGAGCGGGGTCAGCGATCGCTCGGGCGTCGTGCCGCGCTTCGGCGAGGCCGTGATCGACGTGCCCGTTTCGGTGTCGGCGTTCGCCGCCGCGCGGCAGGCGTGGAACCTGCCCGGCGCGGCAGCCAGCGGCGAGTTGCCGTACGCGCTGCGCGGCCGGCTCGCCGGCGGCGTGCTCGGCACCGTGCGTTTCAGCGATGCGGGCACGTTGCGCATGCCGGCGACGCCGGGGTGGGGCGGCTAGACGATGCCTGCGCGACGCCCCGGATGCCGGACCGGACGAAGCGGCGTGATTGCAGCGCCGTCTGACGATTCCTGACGATCGTGTTTCGTGCGCCTTACGTTTTGCGCTGCAATCGCGTTTAGACTGCCTCGGTCCGGAGGGCCGGACGACTTTTTGGAGAGGGCACCATGGCAGCGAAATTCGTCATCAAGAAAGCGAACGACGGGCAGTTCCTGTTCCACCTGAAGGCCGCCAACGGCGAGATCATTCTGCGCAGCGAGCTGTACAAGACCAAGGCGTCGGCGGAAAACGGCGTCGCGTCCGTGCGCAAGAACGCACCGGACGACGCGCGCTACGAGCGCAAGACCGCGAGCAACGGCCAGTTCATGTTCAACCTGAAGGCCGGCAATCACGAGATCATCGGCACGAGCGAGCTGTACAAGGCTGAAGCCGGCCGCGAGAACGGCATCGCGTCGGTGAAGCAGAACGCGCCGGACGCGGCGCTCGACGACCAGAGCTGACACGCCGCGAGCATCGCGCGGCTGGCGGCCAGGGCGGTCGCCCGCGCTTTGCCGCGCGGGCAAAGCGCGGTATGGTGTGGTCCGCGCGGCGCACTCCGGTAGTCCGGTAGCGCCGCCTGTCTGAAGCCAACCGTAGCCGAGCTCGCGTGACCGATTTCCCCGTTTTCCACTGGACCGACGCCGACGGCGCCGAACATGCCGTGCGCTGGCGCTCCGAAGCCGGCGTGCAGCCGCCGAAGCGCGCCGTGCCCGCCGACGACCGCCTCACCGCCGACGCGGCGTACCGCCTCGCGTGCGAGGGCACCGCACTCGTCTGGCAGGGCGATTTCCAGAATGCACGCCAGCTCGTGCAGGCGATGGCGCGCCGCGTCGAACGCAAGCCGAAGAAGGCGAAGGCCGCGGTCGGGGTCGACGCGTTCAACCTGCACCGGCTCGCGCAATCGCAGCGCGCCCGCACGCTCGGGATGCTGCTGATCCCGCTCGACGCCGATTACACGATCCCGCTGCGCCGCGCGCCCGACGTGCGCGCCGCGTGCGAGGAAGCGTACGGCCCGGGCGGCGCGCCGTCGGTCGTGTCGCTGCGCGAACTGCTCGGCCTCGTCGGCGCGCACGAATGGCGCAAGAAGGGCGTGCCGATCCCGGCGCTCGGCGGCGCGCCGATCCACCCGCATTACGGCGTGTTCTCGCCGGTGCGCGGCGAATACGTCGAACTCGTCGCGCGCACGCCGCTGCCCGCGACTTCGCTCGCGTTCGACATCGGCACGGGCACCGGCGTGCTCGCGGCCGTGCTCGCGTCGCGCGGCGTCGAGCGCATCGTCGCGACCGACCAGGATCCGCGCGCGCTCGCATGCGCCCGCGAGAATGTCGCGCGGCTCGGTCATGCCGGGCGCGTCGACGTCGTCGAAGCCGACCTGTTTCCGGCCGGCCGCGCGCCGCTCGTCGTCTGCAACCCGCCGTGGGTGCCGGCCCGTCCGAGCGCGCCGATCGAATACGCGGTCTACGATCCCGACAGCCGCATGCTGCGCGGTTTCCTCGCGGGGCTTGCCGACCATCTCGAACCGGGCGGCGAGGGCTGGCTGATCCTGTCCGATTTTGCCGAGCATCTCGGCCTGCGCCCGCGCGACACGCTGCTGCAATGGATCGACGAAGCGGGCCTCGTCGTGCTCGGCCGCGAAGACATCCGCCCCGCACACCCGAAGTCGGCCGACGCGGACGATCCGCTGCACGCCGCGCGCCGCGCCGAGGTCACGTCGCTCTGGCGGCTCGGCGCGCGAGCCTGATCGCGTATTTTCGGTAAACTGTCGCCATTCCTCACGAATTCCCGCCGCCGGGCCGTGGTCGACCGACCGTGGCCCGGCGCCGTTTCACGATGTCGAACAAGACCTACGAAATCCGTCCGGAGCAGTCCGTCGAGCTGCTGAAGGAACTGCACATCCTGACCCGCGACGGCAAGCTGAACCAGGACAGCCGCCGCAAGCTGAAGCAGGTCTATCACCTGTTCCAGTTCATCGAGCCGCTGCTCGCGAGCGTGCAGGCCGACAAGGGCGGCGTGACGCTCGTCGATCACGGCGCCGGCAAGTCGTATCTCGGCTTCATCCTGTACGACCTGTTCTTCAAGCAGCAGCCGGGGCACGGCACGCCGGCGTTCGCGTCGCACGTGTACGGGATCGAGACGCGCGAGGAACTCGTCACGCGCTCCACCGAACTCGCCGCGCGGCTCGGATTCGGCGGGATGTCGTTCCTGAACCTGTCGGTCGCCGATTCGATCACGTCGCCGAAGCTGCCCGAAACGGTCGACGTCGTCACCGCGCTGCATGCGTGCGACACGGCGACCGACGACGCGATCCGGTTCGCGCTCGCGAAGCGCGCGCAGCACATCGTGCTGGTGCCGTGCTGCCAGGCGGAGGTCGCGGGCGTGCTGCGCAAGAACAAGGGCAAGTCGCTCGCGAACGCGCTGACGGAAGTGTGGCGGCATCCGCTGCATACGCGCGAATTCGGCAGCCAGATCACCAACGTGCTGCGCTGCCTGCAGCTCGAGGCGCACGGCTACCAGGTGAGCGTGACCGAGCTGGTCGGCTGGGAGCATTCGATGAAGAACGAGCTGATCATCGCGCAGTACAAGAATCTGCCGCGCCGCAAGCCCGGCGAGCGGCTGCACGAGATCCTCGGCATGTTCGGGCTCGCCGAACTGAACGAGCGCTTCTTCGCGCCGGCGCCCGCGGCGGCGGCCGGCGAGGCCGTCGAGCAGTCCGCGGACTGAGGCGACCGAGGCGGACCAAGGCGGACCGACGCCCGGCCCCCGTCCGCCGCGCGCCAGCCACCCGCCGCGCGACGCGTCAGACGTCGTCGCCCGGCCGGCGCATCCATTCACGCCAGCCGTCGTGGCCGAGGCGGCGCAGCGTTTCCTGGTTTTTCTCGTAGATCGCGGATGCGTCCGGGAACGCATCGACCGCGCGCGCGATGCTGTCCTCGCGCAGCAGATGCAGGATCGGATACGGCGCGCGGTTCGTGTAGTTCTCGATGTCGTCGGCGTCGCTGCCTTCGAACCGGTACTCGGGATGGAAGCTCGCGATCTGCAGCACGCCGTCGAGTCGCAGTTGCCGCACGAGCCGCTCGGCGAAGAACAGCGCATCGTTGTAGTCGACGAAATCCGCGAACGCGCGCGGATAGATCACGAGCGTCGTGTCGACCTGCTGCGGATCCGCCGCTTCGAGCGCGCGCAGCTCGGTTTCGAGATCGGCGAGCGCATCCTCGAGCGTCGTCGCTTCGCTGATCGCATAGCGCACCTGTTCCTTCACATAGACGCTCTTCGCGAACGGGCACAGATTGAGCCCGATCACCGCGCGCGCGAGCCAGTGCCGCGTGGCGGCGAGAATGTCGTCGTGCGAGTCGGGGCGGGTATCGGTCATGGCGGAGGCGGTCGGGCGAAGCGGCAGCGAGGGCCGCATTGTAGCCGGAGCGGGCAAGCCGGGTCGGGCGTGCGCCGCCCGTCACGCGCAGGCGGCTTCGATCAGCTGCGTGGCCAGCGCGGGCGCGGTGCCGATCGGCGTTTCGCCGTGCCGGTAGGTCTGGCTGGCCGCGTAGATGCCTTCGACGATGAGCGCGAGCGCATCGGCGAGCGCTTTCGGCTGCCGGGCGCCCGCGCCTTCGCACAACTCGACGAGCCGCTTCATCAGCTGTTCCTTGTTCTGCGCGACGCGCTCGCGCGCCGGATGCGACGTATCCGGGAATTCGGCCGCGACGTTGACGAACGGGCAGCCGCGATAGTCCTTCTGCGTCGCGCGTTCGGCCAGATCGACGAAATACTGGATCAATTGCGCCTTCGGCTGGCCCGGATGCTTCGCGACGCTCGAATCGAGACGCTCGAAGAAGCACGCATCCATCCGTTCCAGATACGCGAGGATCAGCTCGTCCTTCGACGAGAACTGGCGGTACAGGCTCATCTTGTTGACGCCCGCGCGCTCCACGACCGCCTCGACGCCGACCGCGCGCACCCCTTCCTTGTAAAACAGCTCCTCCGCGGCGCGCAGCAGGTGTTCCTGCGCGGCGGCCGCGGCGATCGGCTGGCGCGTGCGGCGTGCCGGCGGCTTGTTGGCGGCCTCGATGCCCGACATGATGACCCTCGACTGCGTGGTGAATTGCTTGACATGTTACCGACTGGTCACTACGATCGCAACACACTTGTGACCGAGCGGTAACAATGCCGGCCGGATCGACAGACAAATGCCACGTATCGGCCCGGGTCAGCCGATGCAGCGTGCGGCGGAGGTGGCCCGGAGGTGAGGCGGGGCAGGCGCGCGAGCGCGGGCCCGCCAACTGGAGAGCGACAACATGAACTGGGCAGTGACACGAATCGGCGGGCGCTTCCACTACGGATGGCTCGCGGCGGCGGTGGTTTTCCTGATCCTGCTGGCGGCGGCCGGCACGCGCGCGACGCCGAGCGTGCTGATGGTGCCGCTCGAGCGCGAACTCGGCTGGAGCCGCGCGGCGATTTCGCTGGCGATTTCGGTGAACATCGCGCTGTACGGCCTGACGGGCCCGTTCGCGGCCGCGGCGATGCAGCGTTTCGGGCTGCGGCCGACGATCCTGACCGCGCTCGTGACGATGAGCGCGGGCGTCGCGCTGTCGTCGATGATGACGCAGAGCTGGCAGATGGTCGTGATCTGGGGGCTGATGGTCGGCTGCTCGACCGGCGTCGTCGCGCTGACGCTGTCCGCGACTTTCGTCACACGCTGGTTCCATGCGCGGCGCGGCCTCGTGATGGGCATCCTGACCGCGAGCACGGCCACTGGCCAGCTCGTGTTCCTGCCGATGCTCGCGGCGATCGCGCAGCGCCACGGCTGGCGGCCGGTCGTGCTGGTCGTCGCGGTGGCGGCCGCGATCGTGATTCCGCTGGTCGCGTTCCTGTTGCCCGAGCGGCCGGCCGACGTGCAGCTGCGTCCGTACGGCGAGCCGGCCGACGCGCCGGCGGCGCCCGACGCGACGAAGGAGAACCCGCTCGCGGTCGCGTTCCGCACGCTGCTGACGGCGAGCCGCTCGCGCGACTTCTGGCTGCTGTTCTTCAGCTTCTTCATCTGCGGCGCGAGCACCAACGGCTACGTCGGCACGCACCTGATCGCGATGTGCAGCGACTACGGGATGTCCGAAGTGCAGGGCGCGTCGCTGCTCGCCGCGATGGGCGTGTTCGACCTGTTCGGCACGACGCTGTCGGGCTGGCTGTCCGACCGCTACGACAACCGCGTGCTGCTGTTCTGGTACTACGGGCTGCGCGGGCTGTCGTTGATCTACTTGCCGCATGCGTTCGGCATCGACTTCTTCGGTCTGCCGCTGTTCGCGATGTTCTACGGGCTCGACTGGATCGCGACCGTGCCGCCGACCGTGCGGCTGGCCACCGACGTGTTCGGCAAGGCCGCGGCGCCGGTCGTGTTCGGCTGGATCGTCGCCGGCCACCAACTGGGCGCGGCGTTCGCGGCGCTCGGCGCGGGGCTGCTGCGCGCGAGCCTCGGCACCTATACGATCGCGTCGATGATCTCGGGCGCGCTCTGCATCGTCGGTGCGCTGATCGTGCTGCGGATCAATCGCGGCCCGTCCCGCGCGGCCGCGCAGGCCGCCTGAGCGCGGTGCGCCGGCCGGCCCGTGCGCAGGTGCGGCCGGTCAATGCAGGATCGGTGATTTGCATTGCGCGGGATGACCGGGCGCGCGACGGCTCAAGCGGTTATGCTTGCGGTTCGCCGGGCGTTCGCGCCCTTCATCGATGTCAGCGAGGAACCGCATGTCCGTCAAACCTGCTCCCACCACTGTTTCGATTCACGACCTGATTGCCGGCCGCTGGAGCCCGCGCGCGTATTCGGACGAGCCGATCAGCGCCGCCGATCTGCACGCGGTGCTCGAAGCGGCGCGCTGGGCGCCGTCCGCCTACAACGCGCAACCGTGGCGCTTCATCGTGTTCGATCGCACGCAGGACGAAGCGGCGTTCAAGCACGCATTCGCGACGCTGGTGCCGTTCAACCAGGGCTGGAACGCGCCGGCGCCGGTGCTGATCGCCGTGACCGCGCATACGCTCACGCCGAAGGGCGAGCCGGCGCCGACCGCGCTGTACGATGCGGGCGCGGCCGCGATGTCGCTGGTGCTGCAGGCGCACGCGCTGGGTCTCGCCGCGCACCAGATGAGCGGCTTCGATGCGAAGGCGTTCCGCGATGCGTTCGAGATTCCGGCCGACGTCGCGATTCCGGCGATCATCTCGCTCGGCCACTACGGCAACGTCGACAAGCTCGACCCGGTGTTGCGCGAACGCGAAAAGGCGCCGCGCACGCGCCATGCGATCGGCGAGGTCGTGTATGCGGGCGCATGGAAGAAGGGTTTCGACGCCGCGGCCTGATGGTGCAAGCGGGCAGGCGTGCGTCGAGCACCTTGTCCGCACCGGTTGCCGGTGCGCTGCAGGCGGGCGGCGGGGCGCGTCGGGCACCCCGTCTGCACCTGTCGCCGGTGTGCCGCAAGCGGGTACCGGGGCGCGTCGAGCACTCTGTCCGAACCTGTCGCCGGTGCGCTGCAAGCGGGCGGCGGGGCGCCTCGGGCACCCCGTCCGCCCCTGTCGCCGGCATGCCGCAGGCGCGCCTGATCTCCGCCCCGGGCCGGTTGCACCGCGCCGGCGGTGGCCCCCGGTTGTGATCCGGCGGGCTTCATGTTAAAAAGCCCGTCCTTTCCGTTTTCGCGCCGGCCATGCTGCGGCACCTTCCCATGACTTACTGCGCGATCGATTTCGGCACGTCCAATTCCGCCGTGGCCCTGCCCGACGGCGACGCCATGCGCCTCGCGCCCGTCGAGGGCGACCACCTGACGCTGCCCACCGCGATCTTCTTCAACAACGACGAGCAGACGGTCGAATACGGCCGGGCGGCGCTCGCGTCCTATATCGACGGTTTCGACGGCCGCCTGATGCGCTCGATGAAGAGCATCCTCGGCTCGCCGCTCGCGGAAACGACGACGGATCTCGGCGACGGTAGTGCGATGGCGTACACGGAGATCATCGCGCGCTTCCTGACGCACCTGAAACGCAAGGCCGAAGCGCGCGCCGGCGCGCCGATCGGCCGCGCGGTGCTCGGCCGGCCGGTGTTCTTCGTCGACGACGATCCGCGCGCCGACCGTCTCGCGCAGGACCAGCTCGAAGCGGCCGCGCAGTCGGTCGGGTTCGCGGACGTGCATTTCCAGTACGAACCGATCGCGGCCGCGTTCGACTACGAGTCGCGCCAGCAGGCCGAGCGGCTGGTGCTGGTCGCCGACATCGGCGGCGGTACGTCGGACTTCTCGCTGGTGCGCGTCGGGCCGGAGCGGATGGCGCGCCTCGAGCGCAAGGATGACGTGCTCGCGCACCACGGCGTGCACGTCGCGGGCACCGACTACGACCGGCGCGTCGAGCTGGCGGCGATCCTGCCGGCGTTCGGCTACCGCGCGCTCGATCCCGAGGGACGCGAGCTGCCGAACCGGATCTACTTCGACCTGGCGACCTGGCACCTGATCAACACGGTCTACACGCCGAAGCGGCTGGGCGAGCTGAAGCTGATGAAGCACCTGTACCAGGACGTGCGGCAGTACGACCGGCTCACGCGCGTGGTCGAGCAGCGGCTCGGGCATGCACTGATGGCGCGCGCGGAAGAGGCGAAGATCGGTGTGGCGGCGGGCGGGGAGACGATGATCGACCTGAACGACGTGGAAGAGGATCTGCAGATCGCGTTCGACGCCGAACGCCTCGTCGACGCGAGCATCGACGACACCGCGCGCATCGTCGATGCCGCGCGCGAAACGGTGCGGCTGGCGGGCGTCGCGCCGCGCGACGTCGGCGCGCTGTATTTCACCGGCGGCTCGACCGGGCTCGCGTTCCTGTCGGGTGCGCTCGCCGGCGCATTCCCGGACGCGCAGCCGGTGTTCGGCGATCGCCTCGCGAGCGTCGCGACCGGGCTCGGCATTCACGCGCAGCGGCTGTTCGGCTGACCGGAGGCCATTCTCGATCGGCGGCGGCCGCATGGCTGCCCGCGCCGGAAAACAAAAAGCCCCGCCGAAGCGGGGCTTTTTTACACGAATTATCGCGCCGAACTTAGACCGGACGGATGTTCGCAGCTTGCAGACCCTTCGGGCCCGTCTTCACTTCGAATTCAACCTTCTGGTTTTCTTGCAGCGTCTTGAAGCCTTCGACGCGGATTTCCGAGAAGTGCGCGAACAGATCGTCGCCGCCGCCTTCCGGGGTGATGAAGCCGAAGCCCTTTGCGTCATTGAACCACTTGACGGTACCGGTTGCCATGTTACTTGTTCCTAAAAAGATAAAACGGGGCCGAGGCCCATGGGGTGCGGAAAATCAAGGAAGGGGTAATGGGACCAACCGGAGTACCGTTGATGGGCGAACTACGAAAGAACCAATTCACTCGCCGCTTGAAATCCTGCAACGTTGTTTATACGGGTAATCGGTCGCGCGGTCAACCGGATTTCCATGCACTCAGGGTTATTGCGGAGTTAAGGTTTACAAACCTTGCAAACGATGCGACTTTTTTGTAGGGGCTGAACGATTTTGGCGCCAACTTGGAGGTGCAACCGTTAAACTACGCGCCGCGTGGACGGGTTGCCCCGATCGGGTGATCCTTCCCCCCAAAATTGCATGCGCGCTGCTGTCCGAGCCGATCCCGGACCGCGGGCCGACCATGCTTTTTGAGACATAGGAGAGGATGTGAAGAGTTCTATTCAACGGAACATCGGCCCGTTTGCACTGATGCTGACGGGGCTGGGTTCGATTATCGGTTCGGGCTGGCTGTTCGGCGCCTGGAAGGCTGCGAAGATTGCCGGTCCGGCGGCGATTTGCGCATGGATCATCGGCGCGGTCGTGATTCTCGCGATTGCGCTGACGTACGCTGAACTCGGTGCGATGTTCCCCGAGTCGGGCGGCATGGTGCGCTACGCGCGCTACTCGCACGGTTCGCTGGTGGGCTTCATCAGCGCGTGGGCGAACTGGATCGCGATCGTATCGGTGATCCCGATCGAGGCGGAAGCGTCGATCCAGTACATGAGCACGTGGCAGTATCCGTGGGCGCATGCGCTGTTCGTGAACGGCGAACTGACGACACCCGGCCTGCTGCTGTCGGCCGTGCTGGTCGTCATCTACTTCTTGCTGAACTACTGGGGCGTCAAGGCCTTCGCACGTGCGAACACCGCGATCACGATCTTCAAGTTCCTGATCCCCGGCCTCACGATCCTCGGCCTGATGCTGTCGAGCTTCCACTCGGAAAACCTCGGCACTGCATCGAATGCAAGCTTCGCGCCGTACGGCTGGTCGGCCGTGCTGACCGCGGTCGCGACGAGCGGTATCGTGTTCGCGTTCAACGGCTTCCAGAGCCCGGTGAACCTGGCCGGCGAAGCGCGCAATCCGTCGCGCAGCGTGCCGTTCGCGGTGATCACGTCGATCCTGATCGCACTCGTGATCTACGTGCTGCTGCAGATGGCGTACATCGGTTCGGTGAATCCGGCCGACGTCGCGAAGGGCTGGTCGCAGTTCAACTTCTCGTCGCCGTTCGCCGAACTCGCGATCGCGCTGAACCTGAACTGGCTCGCGATCCTGCTGTACGTCGACGCGTTCATCAGCCCGAGCGGCACCGGTACGACCTACATGGCGACGACCACCCGCATGATCTACGCGATGGAGCGCAACAACACGATGCCGAAGATGTTCGGCAACGTGCACCCGATCTACGGTGTGCCGCGCCAGGCGATGTGGTTCAACCTGCTCGTGTCGTTCATCTTCCTGTTCTTCTTCCGCGGCTGGAGCTCGCTCGCGGCAGTGATCTCGGTCGCAACGGTGATCTCGTACCTGACCGGCCCGATCAGCCTGATGGCGCTGCGCCGCGCGGCGACCGACATCGAGCGTCCGCTGTCGATCCCGCTGATGAAGCTGATCGCACCGTTCGCGTTCGTCTGCGCGTCGCTGATCCTGTACTGGGCGAAGTGGCCGCTGACGGGCGAAATCATCCTGCTGATGATCGTCGCGCTGCCGGTGTATTTCTACTTCCAGGCGAAGTCGGGCTGGACCGGCTGGGGCGCCGACCTGAAGGCCGCATGGTGGCTGGTCGCCTACCTGCCGACGATGGCCGTGCTGTCGCTGGTCGGCAGCAAGGAGTTCGGCGGTTACGGCGTGCTGCCGTACGGCTGGGACATGCTGATCGTCGCGGCAATCTCGCTGGTGTTCTACTTCTGGGGCGTGAATACCGGTTACCGGACCCAGTATCTCGACGAGCGCGAGGCGCACGACGAGATCCTTGAAGGGGTCGGTGCCTGACGCCTGACCTGCCACCGGAATCGGCGGTGGCGGAAAGCGCAAAAAAGCCCGTCCGAGCGATGCTCGGGCGGGCTTTTTATTTGTGCTCGGCGCTTGTGTCGCCGTGTCGCGCGATTCAGGCGGCCGCGCTTGCGAACACGTAGTTCGTCATCGCGAGCACGCGTTGATACGTGCCGAGCGACTGGACGCCGAGCTGGTAGTCGTCGTCGGCTGCGCCGAGCGCGGTGAACACCGGCAGCAGGTGCTCGTCGGTCGGATGCATCAGCGCCGCGTGCGGCGCCTGCCGGCGATAGTCGAGCAGCGCGTCGACGTCGCGCGCGGCGAGCTTCGCCTCGAACCAGTCGGTGAATTCCGCGACGCGCGGGTCCGCATCCTCGGGCGCCGCGCTGAAATCGGCCGCGCGCAGGTTGTGCGTGATCTGGCCCGAGCCGATCACCATCACGCCTTCGTCGCGCAGCGGCCGCAGCGCGCGGCCGAGCGCGAAGTGATGGGCCGCGTCCGCACGCGGCTGGATCGACAGCTGCGCGACGGGCACGTCGGCTTCCGGGAACATCAGCAGCATCGGCACCCACGCGCCGTGGTCGAGGCCGTGCTCGGTCGTCGCGGTCGCGATGCCGGCCGCGTTCAGCAGCGCGGCCGCCCGCTCGGCGACCTCGGGCGCGCCCGGTGCCGGGTAGCGGATCTCGTACAGTGCGCGCGGGAAGCCGTAGAAGTCATGGATCGTTTCCGGGTGCGCGGCCACGCTCGCGACCGGCTGCTGCGTGCCCCAGTGCGCGGACAGCATCAGCACCGCGCGGGGGCGCGGCAATTCGGCGCCGAGGTGCGTGAATGCGCCGGACGGCAGCGTCGGGTCGATCGGCAGCGTCGGGGCGCCGTGTGACAGGTAAAGCGAAGGCAAGCGGTTCATGGTGGGGAGCCTGCAATAGTGGGTTGCCTGTGACTATAGGCGCGCACCGGACATTGATAAATCGGCTTGACGGAATTTGATTGAATCGCAATGGTTGATAATTCGGCCGATTCGGGTGCGCGGGAGCAGGCGTGGAGAGGCTGGGCGCGGCTGGATCGAACCGGAAGGCGGCCGAATCGACGAAGATACGTGGAGAACGGCGCCGAAGCGCCGCGGCGAACGGCTTACCGTGCGGGCCGGATGCCGGCCCACGGCGTCGTCATCGGTGCGCTGAGCGTGAACAGGTCGAGCACGCGCGTGACGGTCTGGTCGACGAGTTCCTCGATCGTCTTCGGCATCGCGTAGAACGCGGGCAGCGGCGGAAACACGATGCCGCCCATTTCGGTCACGGCGGTCATGTTGCGCAGATGGGCGAGGTTGAACGGCGTTTCGCGCACCATCAGCACGAGACGGCGGCGTTCCTTCAGCGTGACGTCGGCCGCGCGCGTGATCAGGTTGTCCGACAGGCCGTGCGCGACGCTCGCGAGCGTCTTCATCGAGCACGGGGCGATCACCATCCCGTCGGTCGCGAACGAACCGGACGCGATCGTCGCGCCGACATCGCGCACCGAATGCACGACATCCGCCCGGCTTTCGACTTCGGCCTTCGACAGCTGCAATTCATGCTGGATATTGAGCCAGCCGGCGTTCGAAACCAGCAGGTGCGTTTCGACGCCGCCGGCGGCGCGCAGCAATTCGAGCAGCCGCACGCCGTAGACCGCGCCGGTGGCGCCGGTGATCGCGACGATCAGCCGGCGTGGCGGCGCGCTGGGAGATGCCATCGGGAACGGGGCGTTACGCGGCGGCGAACAGTTGCTGCAGTTCGCCCGACTGGTACATCTCCATCATGATGTCCGAGCCGCCGATGAATTCGCCCTTCACGTACAGCTGCGGGATGGTCGGCCAGTTCGAGAATTCCTTGATGCCCTGGCGGATTTCGTCGTCCTCGAGCACGTTGACCGTCTTGAACTGGTCGACGCCGCAGGCTTTCAGCACCTGCACGGCGCGGCCCGAAAAGCCGCACATCGGGAATTGCGCGTTGCCCTTCATGAAGAGCACGACCTGGTTTTCGTCGACGATTTGCTTGATACGTTGTTGGGTGTCCATGACTGACCTTGCGTTGGCGGGGCGTTAGAACGAAATGATAGCGGATTTCAACCGGGCGGGCCGGCCGTCAGACGGGCCGGCGGCCGCCCGTGGTGCGTTCGATCGCGGCGAGATCGGCGAGCGATTCGACCGCGACGAAGCCGCGTGACACGAGCAAGGCACGCACGGATTCGGCCTGGTCGTAGCCGTGCTCGATCCAGAGCGTGCCGCCCGGTTTCAGGTAGGCGCCGGCGCCTGCGACGATCGTGCGGATCGCGCTGAGGCCGTCGGCATCGTCGGTGAGCGCGCCGCGCGGCTCGAACCGCAGGTCGCCCTGCGCGAGGTGCGGATCGTGCTGCGCGATGTACGGCGGATTGCTGACGATCATGTCGAACGCGAGCGTCGGATCGAGCGCGGCGTACCAGTCGCTCTGCAGCCAGTGCAGCGGGCCGCCGGGGCGGCGCGCGTCGAGCAGCTTGTGCGCGTTGCGCCGGGCGACGTCGAGCGCGGCCGATGAGCGGTCGAGCGCCCACACGCGTGCATCGGGCCGTTCGGCGGCGATCGACACGGCGATCGCGCCGCTGCCGGTGCCGAGATCGAGCACGGCCGGATGCGGGCGACCGTCGATCGCGTCGAGCGCGGCTTCGACGAGGAGTTCGGTTTCGGGGCGCGGGATCAGCACGTCGGGCGTCACATCGAACGGCCGGCCGAAGAATTCGCGCATCCCGACGAGCTGCGCGACCGGCTCGCCCGCCACGCGGCGCGCTTCGAGCGCGCGGTAGCGCGCGATCGCGGCGGGCTCGAGCGGGGTGTCGCCGCGCGTGATCAGCTGCGTGCGGGTCCAGCCGAGCGCGTACGCGAGGAGCACGCGCGCATCGACCGGGTCGAGCGGCGACGCGCGCAGCAGATCGTCGGCGGTGGTATCGGGCATCGCGGCCTCAGTCGGTGTCGCCGAGCGACGCGAGCAGTTCGGCCTGGTGTTCGGTGACGAGCGCGCCGATCAGTTCGTCGAGATCGCCGTCCATCAGCGCCTCGAGCCGGTACAGCGTGAGGTTGATCCGGTGATCGGTCATCCGGCCCTGCGGGAAGTTGTACGTGCGGATCCGCTCCGAGCGGTCGCCCGAGCCGATCAGGCTCTTGCGCGTCGCCGCTTCCTTCGCGTGCTGCTCGTGATACTGCTTGTCCTTGATGCGCGCGGCGAGCACCTTCAGCGCACGATCCTTGTTCTTGTGCTGCGAGCGGTCGTCCTGGCACTCGACGACGATCCCGGTCGGGATGTGCGTGACGCGCACCGCCGAATCGGTCTTGTTGATGTGCTGGCCGCCCGCACCCGACGCGCGGAACGTGTCGATCCGCAGGTCGGCCGGATTGATCTCGACCTCGCCGATTTCGTCGGCTTCCGGCATCACCGCGACCGTGCAGGCGGACGTGTGGATGCGCCCCTGCGTCTCGGTCGCCGGCACGCGCTGCACGCGATGGCCGCCCGATTCGAACTTCAGCCGCGAGTAGGCACCCTGGCCGGCGATCCGCACGATCACTTCCTTGTAGCCGCCGAGATCCGACGGGCTCTCCGACATCATCTCGACCTGCCAGCGCTGGCGTTCCGCGAAGCGCAGGTACATGCGCAGCAGGTCGCCCGCGAACAGCGCCGATTCGTCGCCGCCGGTGCCCGCGCGGATTTCGAGGAAGATGTTGCGGTCGTCGTTCGGGTCCTTCGGCAGCAGCATCTTCTGCAACTCGCCTTCGAGGCGAACCATGCGTTCCCGCGCGCTGCGAATCTCGTCTTCGGCGAAATCGCGCATCGATGCATCGGCGACCAGCTCCTGCGCGGCCGTCTCGTCGCTGCGCGACTGGCGCCACAGCGCGTACTGCTCGACGACCGGGCCGAGTTCCGCGTGTTCGCGCGTCAGCTTGCGGTACTGGTCGAGGTCGGCCGTGACGTTTTCGCGGCTCAGCAGGTCGTTCAGTTCGGCCAGCCGGATAGACAGCTGGTCGAGCTTGCGTTGCATGCTCGTCTTCATGGTGTGGAGCGACGCTCCCGGACAAAAGGGGTATTCGAAAAGGATAGGCCGGCGCGCGGCCGGCGGCAGGGGCAACCGGCCGGCGCTAGTGGCCGGACTGGTCGTTCGAGCGCGGCGCGTGCTGGTAGAACCCGCGCATCAGGTCGATCAGCGAATCGCGGTCGGTGCCGTTCACGCGGTTGAGCGCGCTCGTCGGGCCGTGGATCAGCTTGTTGGTGAGCGCCTGCGACAGCGCTTCGAGGACGGCGGCCGGATCGTCGCCGCGCGCGAGCAGCTTCTGCGCCTTCTCGACTTCCGCGCGGCGCAGCGCGTCGGCCTGCGTATGCATGTGACGGATCACCGGCACGACGCTGCGCGTGTCGAGCCACTGCATGAAGTTCTGCACGCGGGTTTCGATGATCGTCTCGGCTTGTGCAACCGCGGCCTGGCGCGATGCGTTGCCTTCGCGCACGATCGCACCGAGATCGTCGACGGTGTAGAGGAACACGTCCTTCAGCTTGCCGACTTCCGGCTCGATGTCGCGCGGCACCGCGAGGTCGACCATGAAGATCGGCCGGTGGCGGCGCGCCTTCACCGCACGTTCGACCGCGCCGAGGCCGATGATCGGCAGCGTCGACGCGGTGCACGACACGATGATGTCGAATTCGTGCATGCGGGCCGGCAGGTCCGACAACGGCATCGCGCGGCCGTTGAAACGTTCGGCGAGCCGCTGGCCGCGTTCGGCCGTGCGGTTCGCGACGACGAGCTCGCGCGGGCTCTGCGCGGCGAAGTGCGTCGCGCACAGCTCGATCATCTCGCCGGCGCCGATGAACAGCACGCGCTGATCCGACACTTTTTCGAAGATGCGCTGCGCGAGGCGGACCGCGGCGGCGGCCATCGACACCGACTGCGCGCCGATCTCGGTCGTGCCGCGCACTTCCTTCGCGACGGCGAACGTGCGCTGGAACAGCTGGTTCAGATAGGTGCCGAGCGCGCCGGCTTCCGTCGCGGTGCGTACCGCATCCTTCATCTGGCCCAGGATCTGCGTTTCGCCGAGCACCATCGAATCGAGACCCGACGCGACGCGGAATGCGTGCCGGACCGCTTCCGATTGCGGCAGCGCATAGACGTGCGGGGCGAGTTCGTCGACCGGAATCTGGTGGTACTCCGACAGCCAGCGAATCGCACCCTCGCGGGCGGCCCGATCGTCGGTCGCGCAATAGAGTTCGGTGCGGTTGCAGGTGGAGAGGATTGCTGCTTCGGGCGCATTCGGCGCCTGGGGGCCGAGGAACACGTTCTTGAACGTGACGAGAGCCGGCTTGATTTGCTCGAGCGGAAACGCCACGCGTTCGCGCAGGGCGACAGGCGCAGTGTGGTGGTTGATTCCGATCGTGAGGAGTTGCATATCGAGGGCTATCGTTTAGCCCCATATTATAGCGTTTCAGCGATTTCCTCACTTGCGGCATACCGGGCATCGGCGTGGCGCGGCCTCGAATTTGGGGGCTCGATCGGCACGCGGTCGAGCTGGTAGCCGTAGCCGTAGAGCGGCAGAAGCCGGTAGCCGCGCTCCGGAAGCAGCCGCAGCTTGCTGCGCAGCCGGGACGCATGGGTGTCGAGCGTGCGCGACTTCATGTCGCGGCGGCGGGCCCAAACCGTCTCGAGGATATGCGCGCGCGACACGGGCCGCGACAGGTTCGCGAACAGCAGCTGTGCGAAGCGGAACTCCTTCGGCGTGAGCGCGACGATCGCATTGCCGAAGCGCACGAGGCTGTGGGTCGCATCGAATGCGTATTCTCCATACATTTCGCGCGAGCGATTCGGCGGCCGCCGGACACCCGCGCGCCGGCTCAGCGCGTTGACGCGTGCGAGCAGCTCGGGGCCGCTCACCGGGCGCACGAGGCAGTCGTCGGCGCCCGCGTGCAGGCACGACACGACTTCGCTTTCGCGCGCTAGCTGCATCACGGCGATGGCCGGCAGCCCGGGCAGGATCGCCTGCGCCCGCGGAATGACTACCTCGGCCGGCTGGTCGCCGGCCCAGTTGCCGATGATCAGCATGTCGCAGGTATCGGTGGCGAGCCACTCGAAGAACGCCGCGCTGGACGGAAACGCGTGGCACACATGACCGCCGGCGAACAGCAGGCGGTTCAGGAGCGCAGCATGATGCGCCTCCGGATCGATGAGAGCGATTCGCATGAGGATTTCTTCAATACGCCTGCGGGTGCGCGCTTGCCATAACGTCGGGTCGGCCCCTACACTCGAATGTTCGCGGCGCCCGGCTGGTCTCGGGTTCGATGGATGAATCGATGCTAGCCGCTGGCAACGTTCACGCCTATGGGACGAATCTGAATTTATAGAAGGCGTCGAATGAACTGGTTTGGAATCCTTGTCCTGGGAGCGGCCGTCGGGCTGTTCGGCCGGTGGCTGCATCCGATGCGGCGCACGGGCCGGCCGGCATGGTGGATCGTGGTGCTGGTCGGCATCGCAGGCGCCGCCGCCGCGCGCATGGCCGGCAATCTCTCTGGACTGTTTTACGACGGCGAAACGCTCGAATGGCCGGTCTGCACCGGTGTCGCGTTCCTCGCCGTAGCCGTGACGGTCGCCGTGTCGGCCCGTCGCTGAACGCTCTCAGGTGAAATCATGAATGCCCGTCTCCCCGAAGTCTCGTCGGTGCCGGCCCGCCTCGCGCTGCTGCGCGGCGCGATGGTCCGCGAGGACCTGGCCGCCTATCTCGTGCCGTCCGCCGATCCTCACCTGTCCGAGTACCTGCCCGAGCGCTGGCAGGCGCGACGCTGGCTGTCCGGTTTCACGGGCTCGGTCGGCACGCTGGTCGTGACCGCGGATTTCGCGGGCTTGTGGGTCGACAGCCGCTACTGGGTGCAGGCCGAGGCCGAACTCGCCGGCACGGGCGTCCAGCTGATGAAGATGACGGGCGGGCAGCAGAGCGCGCCGCACGTCGACTGGCTCGCGCAGAACGTGCCGGCCGGGACGACGGTCGGCGTCGACGGCGCCGTGCTCGGCGTCGCGGCGGCACGCGCGCTGACGGCCGCGCTGAGCGCGCGCGGCATCGCGCTGCGCACCGATCTCGACCTGCTCGACGCGATCTGGCCGGAGCGCCCGGGGCTGCCGGGCGACGCGGTGTTCGAGCATGTGGCGCCGCAGGCCGACACGACACGCGCGAGCAAGCTCGCCGAAGTGCGCCGTGCGATGCACGCGCAGGGCGCGCAATGGCATTTCGTGTCGACGCTCGACGATCTCGCGTGGCTGTTCAACCTGCGCGGCGCCGACGTCAACTTCAACCCCGTGTTCGTCGCACACGCGATGATCGGGGCCGATCGCGCGACGCTGTTCGTCGCCGACGGCAAGGTGTCGCCGGCGCTGGCCGCGTCGCTCGCGCAGGACGGCGTCGAGGTCCGCGCGTACGACGCCGCGCGCGCGGCGCTCGCGGCGCTGCCCGACGGCGCGACGCTGCTGATCGATCCGCGCCGCGTGACGTTCGGCACGCTCGAGGCCGTGCCGGCCGGCGTGAAGCTGATCGAGGCCGTGAACCCGTCGACGTTCGCGAAGTCGCGCAAGACGTCCGCCGAGATCGAGCACGTGCGCGTGACGATGGAGCACGACGGCGCCGCGCTCGCCGAGTTCTTCGCGTGGTTCGAGCAGGCGGTGAACCGCGAGACGATCACCGAGCTGACGATCGACGAGCGACTCACGGCCGCGCGCGCACGGCGCCCCGGCTACGTGTCGCCGAGCTTCGCGACGATCGCCGGCTTCAACGCGAACGGTGCGATGCCGCACTATCGCGCGACGCCCGAGTCGCACGCGACGATCGCCGGCGACGGCCTGCTGCTCGTCGATTCGGGCGGCCAGTACACGACCGGCACCACCGACATCACGCGCGTCGTGCCGGTCGGCACGGTCAGCGACCTGCAGCGCCGCGATTTCACGATCGTGCTGAAGTCGATGATGGCGCTGTCGCGCGCACGCTTCCCGCGCGGCATCCGCTCGCCGATGCTCGACGCGATCGCGCGCGCGCCGATGTGGGCGGCCGGGCTCGACTACGGCCACGGCACCGGTCACGGCGTCGGCTACTTCCTGAACGTGCACGAGGGCCCGCAGGTCATCTCGCACTACGCGCCAGCCGAGCCGTACACGGCGATGGAAGAGGGGATGATCACGTCGATCGAGCCGGGCGTGTACCGGCCCGGCAAGTGGGGCATCCGGATCGAAAACCTGGTCGTGAATCGCGCGGGCGGGCAGACCGAATTCGGCGATTTCCTCGCGTTCGAGACGCTGACGCTGTGCCCGATCGACACGCGCTGCGTGCTGATCGAGATGCTGCATGAAGAAGAACGCGCGTGGCTGAACGCGTATCACGCGACCGTGCGCGAACGCGTCGGCCGGCACGTGAGCGGCGACGCGAAGGCGTGGCTCGACGCGCGCACGCAGCCGATCTGACGCGACGCGCAATACACGACAGATACCGGCCGCGCGACGGCCGGACCACGACGGAGAGGGCAATCGATGGCAGACACCGCAGTGATCGTGATCGACATGCAGCGCGGGCTGGTGCAGCGGGCGCGGCCCGCGTACCGGCTCGACGACGTCGTGTCGGGCATCAACCGGCTGACGGCGGCGGCACGTGCGGCAAACGCGCCCGTGTGCTTCGTGCAGCACGACGGCGATGCGGACGACGACATCGTGCCCGGCACGCCTGGCTGGGAACTGCATGTGGAACTGATCGTCGGTCGCGCCGACTGGCGCATCCGCAAGCAGGTGAGCGATTCGTTCCACGACACGCCGCTCGCCGCGCAGCTCGACGGCCATGGCATCCGTTCGGTGCTGATCTGCGGTTATGCGACCGAGTTCTGCGTCGATTCGGCCGCGCGCCGCGCGGCACTGCTCGGCTACCGGACGACCGTCGTGTCCGACCTGCACACGACGAACGAGCGCGCGCACCTGTCGGCCGCGCAGATCGTCGCGCATCATCACTTCGTGTGGGAAAACAATACGCTGTCGGGCAATGCGGTGACGCCGCGTCCGCTCGCCGACGTGCTCGCGGAGTTTGCATGACGATCAAGGCGGTGGTGTTCGATTTCGGCGGCGTGCTGATCGACTGGAGCCCCGAGTACCTGTACCGGCATCTGATTCCGGACGAAGCCGAGCGCCGCTGGTTCCTCACGCACGTGTGCGCGATGGACTGGGTGATCCGGCAGGACGGCGGGCAGACAATCGACGAAGGGACGAGCGAGCTGGTCGCGAAGTTTCCGGCGCACGAGACGCTGATTCGCGCGTTCTACGCGCGCTGGCACGAGATGATCGGCGGCGTGCTCGACGAAGGCGCCGCGCTCGTCGACCGGCTCGATGCGCAGGGGATGCCGCTCTTCGGGCTGACCAACTGGTCCGCGCAGACGTTTCCGTATGCGTGGGACAACTTCCCGGTGCTGCGGCGCTTCAAGGACATCGTCGTGTCGGGCCGCGTGAAGCTCGTGAAACCCGATCCGGCGATCTACCGCGAGATGCATGCGCGGATCGATCCGCACCTGCCGGGCATTGCGCCGCATGAGCTCGTGTTCATCGACGACAACGCGAAGAATGCCGCGGCTGCGACGGCACTCGGCTGGCATGGCATTCATCACACGAGCGCGGCCGCGACCGAGGCGCGTTTGCGCGAGCTGGGCGCGCTCGCGTAGGCCGGCGCCGGACGACAGCCGGATGAAAAAAGCGGGCCGGGAGCCCGCTTTTTCGTTTTGCCGAGCCGGAAGCGGCCGCTTTCGGCATCCGGCCGCGCGTCGCCGCGCGCCGGATGCACGGGCCGCATCGTTCAGCGGCTGATCGGCTTGTAGCGCAGGCGCTTCGGCTTCGCGGCTTCCTCGCCGAGGCGCGCACGCTTGTCGGCTTCGTATTCCTGGTAGTTGCCGTCGAAGAACGTGACCTGCGAATCGCCTTCGAACGCGAGGATGTGCGTCGCGATCCGGTCGAGGAACCAGCGATCGTGCGAGATCACCATCACCGAGCCGGCGAATTCGAGCAACGCGTCTTCCAGCGCGCGCAGCGTTTCGACGTCGAGGTCGTTCGACGGTTCGTCGAGCAGCAGCACGTTGCCGCCGGAGATCAGCGTCTTCGCGAGGTGCAGGCGGCCGCGTTCGCCGCCCGACAGGTTGCCGACGATCTTCTGCTGGTCGCCGCCCTTGAAGTTGAAGCGGCCGATGTACGCACGCGACGGCGTTTCGTACTTGCCGACCGTCAGCACGTCGGCGCCGCCCGAGATTTCCTCGAACACCGTCTTCGAGCCGTCGAGCGCATCGCGGCTCTGGTCGACGTACGCGAGCTTCACGGTCGGGCCCATCACGACTTCGCCCGAATCCGGCTGTTCCTTGCCGGTCAGCATCTTGAACAGCGTCGACTTGCCGGCGCCGTTCGGGCCGATGATGCCGACGATCGCGCCGGCCGGAATCTTGAAGTTCAGGTTGTCGATCAGCAGGCGGTCGCCGAACGACTTGCTGACGTTCTTGAACTCGATCACTTCATTGCCGAGGCGGTCGCCGACCGGAATGAAGATTTCCTGCGTTTCGTTGCGCTTCTGGTATTCCTGGCTGTTCAGCTCCTCGAAGCGCGCGATACGCGCCTTCGACTTCGCCTGGCGGCCCTTCGGGTTCTGGCGCACCCACTCCAGTTCCTTCTTGATCGCCTTCTGGCGCGCCGATTCCGACGCTTCTTCCTGCTTCAGGCGCTCTTCCTTCTGGTCGAGCCAGCTGCTGTAGTTGCCCTTCCACGGAATGCCGTGGCCGCGGTCGAGTTCGAGAATCCACTCGGCCGCGTTGTCGAGGAAGTAGCGATCGTGCGTGACGGCGACGACGGTGCCCGGGAAGCGCACCAGGAACTGCTCGAGCCAGTCGACCGATTCCGCGTCGAGGTGGTTGGTCGGTTCGTCGAGCAGCAGCATGTCCGGCTTCTCGAGCAGCAGCTTGCACAGCGCGACGCGGCGCTTTTCACCGCCCGACAGGTGCTCGATCTTCGCGTCCCATGCCGGCAGGCGCAGCGCGTCGGCGGCCACTTCGAGCTGCTGCTCGGGGCTGCCGCCGTCGCTCGATGCGAGGATCGCTTCGTATTTCGCCTGCTCGGCCGCGAGCGCGTCGAAGTCGGCGTCCGGTTCCGCATAGGCCGCGTAGATTTCCTCGAGCTTCTTGTTCGCCTGGAACAGGTCGCCGAGGCCTTCCTCGACGGCTTCGCGCACCGTCTTCGTCGGATCGAGCTGCGGTTCCTGCGGCAGGTAGCCGATGTTCAGGTTCGGCATCGGCGTCGCTTCGCCTTCGATGTCCTTGTCGACGCCCGCCATGATGCGGATCAGCGTCGACTTGCCCGAGCCGTTCAGGCCGAGCACGCCGATCTTCGCGCCGGGAAAGAACGACAGCGAGATGTCCTTCAGGATCTGGCGCTTGGGCGGCACGATCTTGCCGACCCGGTTCATCGTGAAAACGTATTGGGCCATTTGGGTGTGAAACTCAGAAAGGGTTGAGACTGCCGCGCAGCGCATCGGCGTGCGTGGCGTCGGGGGATTCGGTACGGAGCGTGCCGCGCGGGGCGCGGCGGTGTCGCCGCGGGTTGGCGGCGCGAGCGCGTATTGTACTTCGGCGCCGGCTGCCGCTGGCACCGCGCTGGCCATTCGGCCGACCCGCGTTCACAGCCATCCGGCGACGCCGCCGTGCCCCGAGCAGGTGCCGCGCCGATGGCGGCTGAAGCTGTACGTGCCGTCGCGGCAGCGCGCGCTCGCGCCCTCGGGCACGCGGCCCGATTTCGAATGCGCCGGTGCATGGACGGTGTCGCCGTCGCGATTGCGGTACGTGTCGTGCCGGTCGAGGTCGGCTTCGCTGCCGTAGCTGGGCGACGCGCGATAGGCGTGCGCCGCGGGCGGCAGGGCGGCGCACGCGCCGAACAGCGCGGCCGACAGGGTTGCGATGCGTGTCGCGCGGCGGAGCAGGGCTGGCATGGTCTCTGCTGATGTCGTTGTCCGTTGCCGGTGGCTGGCGGGCCGACGGCCCGGGCCGCATGTTAGCCGATCGGCTCGAGATCGTTGCCGCCGCCCCGCGCTGCAGCGACGCTACGCCGTGCCCGTCATCGATGCCGCGCCGTCGGCCTGGGCGGCCTCGAGAATCCACCGACGGAACGCGGCGACTTTCGCGCGCTCCGCATGATGCGGCGGATAGACGAGGTAGTACGCGAAGTCGTCGAGCCACGCGACGTCGGCAAGCTGCACGAGCCGGCCGCTCGCGAGCTCGCCGCGCACCATCGCCGCCGGCAGCAGGCCGGCGCCCTGGCCGGCGAGGATCGCCTGCAGCAACAGACTGGAATCGTCGAACGCGGGGCCGCGCGGCGGGCCGAAATCGGCGATTCGCTGCGCGTCGAACCAGATGTGCCAGCCCTTGCGTTCGGCGTCGTGCAGATGCGGCCATCCGGCCAGGTCGGCGGGCGTGGCCGGCATGCCCAGCCGCGCGACGAGTTCCGGCGCCGCAAGCGCGACGATCTCCACGGTCAGCAGCCGTTCGCTGCACAGCCCGATGTAGCGGCCGAGACCGTGGCGGATCGCGACGTCGACGCCGTCGCGCGAGAAATCGGCGAGCGCATGGCTCGCGACGATCTGCAGGTCGACGTCCGGGCATGCATCGCGGAACTGCGCGAGGCGCGGCACGAGCCATGCGGATGCGAAAAACGGCGTGACGCTCACCGTCAGCACGCCGCTGTCGGCGGCGCCCGACACGCGCTGCGACGCGTCGGCGATTTGCCGGAACGCGTTGCGCACGGGCGGCAGATAGTCGCGGCCCGCGGCGGTCAGCAGGATGCCGCGGTTCACGCGCTCGAACAGTTGCACGCCGAGATGGGTCTCGAGCGTGCGGATCAGCTGGCTCACCGCGCCGGGCGTGACCGACAGCTCTTGCGCTGCCGATTTCACCGACAGGTGGCGGGCCGCCGCCTCGAACGCGCGCAACGCGTTGAGCGGTGGCAGACGGGAACGGTTCATTGAGTTTTTCTAAAGCGAAAGGCCGACGAAATATCGTTTGAGGCAAGGCATGCGCGCGAGTACCGTTGTCGCGTCGGATCCAATTCGTCACGGCTGACTTGCGGCGGTCGATGCGACCAACATAGTTCAACTATATCCATGAGGCAATCCGGACGCCGTGCGGCGTCCGGCGGAACCTGAGAGGAGCATCGTCATGAGCGGCCCGCGCGCGTCGCGCGTTTTCTACGGCTGGTATGTGGTGGCGGCCGCGTTCGCCGTCACGTTCGTCGGCTTCGGCAGTGCGTACACGTTCAGCGCGTTCGTCGAAGCGCTGCAGCGGGATTTCGCCGCATCGCGCGGGCAGATCTCGCTCGTGTTCTCGCTGGCCGGCTTCCTGTATTTCGGCTTCGGCATCGTCAGCGGCCCGCTTGCCGATCGTTTCGGCTCACGGCGGCTCGCCGTCACCGGCATGTTGCTGACGGCGGCGGGTCTCGCGGCGGCAGGCGCCGCGCATACGCTGCTGCAGGTCTATGTCGCGTACGGGCTCGGTGTCGGTCTCGGCGTCGGCTGCGCGTATGTGCCGGCCGTCGGCGCCGTGCAGCGCTGGTTCGTGCGGCGGCGCGGCTTCGCGTCGGGGCTCGCGGTCGCGGGAATCGGCGTCGGCACGCTCGTGATGCCGCCGCTCGCCTCTGCGCTGATCGCGCACGTCGGCTGGCGCGGCGCCTATTTCACGCTTGCGGCGCTCGCCGTCGCGATCGGCGCCGGGATGTCGCTGCTGATCGAGAACGACCCGCGCGGGCGCGGGCTGTTGCCGGACGGGGAGGCCGTGCATCCCGCCGCCGGCGGAGGCTTGCCGGAAGCGGGCGGGCACACGGCAGGGGCCGCGGACTCCGTGAACGCTGCTGATCGCGCGCGGGCTGCCGCAGCGGCGCCCACCGGTGCGACGCTGCGCGAGGCCGTCACGTCGCGACCGTTCGCGAGCCTCTACGCGGCGTGCCTCGTGTGCTCGTTCGGCGTCTTCGTGCCGTTCGTGCACCTCGTGCCGTATGCGCTCGATCATGGCGTCGCATCGTCGACGGCCGTGCTGCTGCTCGGCGCGATCGGCGTCGGCAGCACGGCTGGGCGCTTCTTTCTCGGCGGCCTCGCCGACCGCTTCGGCCGCCGCGCATCGCTGCTCGCGATGTTCGCGGGCATGGCCGTCGCGCTCGTCGCGTGGGCCGGCGCCGGCAGCGTCGCGACGCTGGCCGCGTTCGCACTCGTGTTCGGCGTGTTCTACGGCGGCTGGGTCGCCGTGCTGCCCGCCGTCGTGATGGACTACTTCGGCGGCCGCAACGTGAGCGCGATCATCGGCGTGCTGTACACGAGCATTGCGTTCGGCACGCTGATCGGGCCGGCTGCGGCCGGTTTCATCTACGACGCGGGTGGCGGTTATCTCGTGCCGATCCTGGCCAGCGCGGCCGCCAATGCGATCGCGTTCGCGATCGTCGCCACCACCGGCCGCGCGCAGATGGCCGTGCGCGCGGCCGGCCGCTAGACGCGCGTCGCCCGCTGCAAGGCACGGCGCCTTCCAGCTAGGCGCGATCTACGATTTCCGCTACGGTGGCCGGAACTCGATCATCGACGGCTGGAGGCGCATCGTGACATTCGACGAAGTGCGGCAGATCGCGCTCGCATGGCGCGGCGTCGAGGAGGGGACGTCGTACGGCACGCCCGCACTCAAGGTGAAGGGCAAGACGCTCGCGCGCCTGCGCGAGGACGGCGATACGCTCGTCGTGAAGGGCGTCGGCGCCGACGAGCGCGCGTGGCTGATCGAAGCGGAACCCGACGTGTATTACCTGACCGACCACTATGCGGGCTGGCCGATCGTGCTGGTGCGCCTGTCGGCCGCGCATCCCGACGCCGTGAGAAACCTGCTTCTGCGCGAATGGCGCGCAATCGTGCCGGCCAAATGGCGCGACGCAGGGCCGGACGACGCCAACTGAGCCGCGCCCGCGCGGCACGCGATCCGCTTCGACGGAACGTGTTCACCATGATGCCGAGCGGGCACGCGCCGTCATCACTTGCCCGATCCGGCTGCCCGCAGGCGGACGCCGAACCGGATCATGCGTTGCATCGGTTCGCATCGATGCAACAAGTGGATCCATCGAAATTCTTCAATTGGTTCTTAGTGAAGAACCGTTTGATGCTTACACTCCTTCGCTTCGAAGGCGGCTGACCGACAGCCGACGGAAGGGGCGTACGCGATGCGCCGGCACCTCGTGCGCCGCATCGCACCCGCGGCTTCGCAGACTGCGTCGCGCACCGACCGGAACAGCTCGACCCGGCTTCCTGCCCGTATGCGCGCATGCGCGGCGGGCTGCCGGGTTCAACAACGACAACTCCCCGCCGCCTTCACGCGACACCCGGTCATACCGGAACCGTTTTTTGGAGAGAGACACATGAGTGGAAGCAAGACAGGCCTCGGCACGGGTCTGAAGCAGCGGCACGTGACGATGATGTCGATTGCCGGCGTCATCGGCGCGGGCTTGTTCGTCGGCTCCGGCCACGCAATCGCGGAAGCCGGCCCGGCTTCGATCCTCGCGTATGCGATCGCGGGCGTCCTAGTCGTGCTGGTGATGCGCATGCTCGGCGAGATGGCCGTCGCGCATCCGGACAGCGGTTCGTTCTCGACCTATGCCGATCGCGCGATCGGCCACTGGGCGGGCTTCTCCATCGGCTGGCTGTACTGGTGGTTCTGGGTGCTCGTGATCCCGATCGAGGCAACCGCTGCGGCTACCATCCTCAATGCGTGGTTCCCCGGCGTCGCGACCTGGATCTTCGCGCTCGGCATCACGCTGCTGCTGACGATCACCAACCTCTTCTCGGTCAAGAACTACGGCGAATTCGAATTCTGGTTCGCGCTGATCAAGGTTGTCGCGATCGTCGTGTTCCTGTGCATCGGCGGTGCGGCGATCGTCGGCATCGTGCCCGCGCCGGCCGTATCGGGCGTGTCGAACCTCTTCGCGCACCAGGGCTTCATGCCGAACGGCGCCGGCGCGGTGCTCGCGGCGATGCTAACGACGATGTTCTCGTTCCTCGGTACCGAGATCGTGACGATCGCGGCCGCCGAGTCGGACAACCCGCAACGCCAGATCGTGCGTGCGACCAATTCCGTCATCTGGCGTATCACGCTGTTCTATCTCGGCTCGATCCTCGTCGTCGCGGCGATCGTGCCGTGGAACGATCCGCTGCTGCCGAAGCACGGCTCGTATCAGCGTGCGATGGAGCTGATCGGCATTCCGAACGCGAAGGCGATCATCGACGTGATCGTGCTCGTGTCGGTCGCGAGCTGCCTGAATTCCGCGCTGTACACCGCATCGCGGATGCTGTTCTCGCTGTCCAAGCGCAAGGACGCACCTGCGTTCCTGCACAGCACCGATTCGACCGGTACGCCGCGTGCGGCCGTGCTGGCATCGACCGCATTCGGTTTCCTGACCGTGATCGCGAACTACCTGATGCCGGAGCAGGTGTTCGGCTTCCTGCTGGCGACGTCGGGTGCGATCGCGCTGCTCGTGTATCTCGTGATCGCGATCTCGCAGCTGCGGATGCGCAGGACGCTCGAATCGGGCGGCGCCGACCTGACGCTGCGGATGTGGCTGTTCCCGTGGCTCACTTGGGCGGTGATCCTGTTCATCTGCGGCACGCTGACCGTGATGTTCGTCAGCGAGGAACACCGGATGGAAGTCGGTGCGACGGCCGTGCTCGCGCTGCTCGTGCTGTTTGCGTCTTGGCTGAACAAGCGCGGTCGCGATGCGCGGGCGGGGGCGGGGCGGCGGGTGTCGGCGATGTGATGAAGTGACGATGCGGCAGCGGGCGTGAGCGTTCGCTGTCGGTAGACACGGGGATTCCCGTCGTGAAAGTGGCCCGATCGGCATTGGCGATCGGGCCATTTGTTTTGCACCAGCAAACGGAGGCACTTGACGTGGAACCTGGAGCGTTCATCACCACGGCGAATCATTGACATAAGGACTCGCAAAATCGAACTCGTCTGATTTCATCGCCGACGCCCTCTCCATACATTGGTCACTTCGAGAACTGGAGTGAATCGATGGAAGGATCGATTTGGCGAGCGTTGACTGGTCATTGCGTCTCGAAACGAGATCGCTCGTTCGTTATCGAACGCAATGACTGAGCCATCACTTCCCCGAGTGCGCGTTGCGTTTCGCGCCGTCGACGGGTATGCGCTGCAGGGCACCTATTTCCCGGCAGCGGCCGATAGCCGTTCACCCGTGCTCGTCTGTCCTGCAACCGGGCTGCGTCAGTCTTTCTATTTTGCGTTCGCGGAGTGGCTGCGCGATAGCGGCCATCCGACGTTCGTATTCGATTACCGGGGGATCGGCGCATCGCTCGACGAGAGCCACGTCCGCCATTCGCGCGCCCGCAAACAGGATTGGGGGCAACGGGACATGCCCGCTGCGCTCGACTGGCTCCTCAACGAAACCCGAGCAAGCGATGCGCACCTGATCGGACATAGCGCGGGTGCGCAACTGGTCGGCCTGATGCCGAACCACGCATCGGTTCGCTCGCTGTGTGCGATATCCGCCTCCTCCGGTTACGTCGGCAACATCGGGTGGCCGACGCGAATCGCCGCGTCATGGTTGGTGCATCTTTATGTACCGGTTTTTGCAAGCCTGTTCGGCTATGTGCCAGCCAGAGCACTCGGTTGGGGCGACGATCTGCCGGCGCAGGTCGGGCTGCAATGGGCGCGATGGTGTCGCCGCCCCGGATACGTCGCGAACGAGTTCGGGCGCGGCGTCACACACCATTACTACGGCGAATTCTGCGCGCCGATCACGGTCGTCGCGGCAGTCGACGATCCGCTTGCAACGCCGGCCAATATAGAAGACTGGCTGCGATGGTTGCCGCGCGCCAGAAGCCATATCCACTTCATCAGTCCGGAAAACTGCGAAGGCCGAGCAATCGGTCACGTCGGCATGTTTCGCCGCAGCCATTCATCGCTGTGGCCGGAACTCGCCGCAGGATTGCAACGTTGAGGATTCCGGCGTCGCACGGGTGTATGGCGGGCGCTCGATTCGAATCGGACCAGCATGAATTGCCACGCGTGGAGAGATCAACTTGTCGCCGAGCGAGCGCTGCAGCAACTGGTCGACACGCTGGTGTGCGAGCGGCCTCGGCGCAGGCAGAAGCTCGAAGCAGGATCGCAAAGCGGAAGAAAGCGCGCGGCGCATCATGCGAAAAATCGACGCGTAACGCATGGAGCCATGGTTCGATGCGACCTGCGGCACAGGCGATCTGTGTAACGGCGGCGACGAAGGAAATGACGTAAAGGTTATCCGCGACCACTCATCGCAAACCTTCACGAACCCGTTCGAAATGAAAAAAGCCCGCGACTTGCGGGCTTTTCCTGGTTACCGTGACACTGCACGAAACAGCGTCTGTTGATGCGTCAGACGTTGAACAGGAAGTTCATCACATCTCCGTCGTGCACGACATATTCCTTCCCTTCCGCGCGCATCTTCCCGGCTTCCTTCGCACCTTGTTCGCCCTTGTACGCGACGAAGTCGTCGAATGCGATCGTCTGCGCGCGAATGAAGCCGCGCTCGAAGTCCGTATGAATCACGCCGGCCGCTTGCGGCGCCGTGTCGCCGATGTGGATCGTCCACGCGCGCACTTCCTTCACGCCCGCGGTGAAGTAGGTCTGCAGGCCGAGCAGCTTGAAGCCCGCGCGGATCACGCGGTCGAGGCCCGGCTCTTCCATGCCCATGTCGGCGAGGAACGCTTCCTTGTCCGCATCGTCGAGATCGGCGATTTCCGCCTCGATCGCCGCGCACACCGCGACCACCGGCGAGTTCTCGCTTTCCGCATACTTGCGCACCGCTTCGAGGTGCGGGTTGTTCTCGAAGCCGTCGTCCTTCACGTTCGCGACGTACATCGCCGGCTTCGCGGTGATCAGGCAGAACGGCTTGAGCAGCGCCTGCTCGTCGTCCGACAGATCGAGGCCGCGCACGGCCTTGCCCTGGTCGAGGTGCGCGCGCACCTTCTCGAGCACCGCGGCGAGCTTCACCGCTTCCTTGTCGTTGCCGGACTTCGCGGCCTTCGAGTAGCGCGTGAGCGCCTTCTCGACGGTGCCGAGGTCGGCGAGCGCGAGTTCGGTGTTGATCACTTCGATGTCGTCGATCGGGCTGACCTTGCCGGCGACGTGGATGACGTTGTCGTCCTCGAAGCAGCGCACGACGTGCGTGATCGCATCGGTTTCGCGGATGTTCGCGAGGAACTGGTTGCCGAGGCCTTCACCCTTGCTCGCGCCCGCGACGAGGCCCGCGATGTCGACGAATTCGACGACGGCCGGCACGATGCGCTCGGGGTTGATGATCTCGGCGAGCGCCTTCAGGCGCGTGTCAGGCACTTCGACGATGCCGACGTTCGGCTCGATCGTGCAGAACGGGTAGTTCTCGGCGGCGATGCCGGCCTTGGTCAGCGCATTGAACAGGGTGGACTTGCCGACGTTGGGCAAGCCGACGATGCCGCATTTGAGACTCATGGAATCCTTCGGACGGGTGGAGCGGCGCGGCCGGACAAGGCACGGCGGCGCGGGAAAATAGGGACGGCCGGCGCGCGGGGCGCGGCGGGCCGACGTTCAAAGGCGCTATTGTACCGTGCCGACGCCCCGGTTTCCGGCCTTCACCCGAACGCCCGATGCGACGGGCCGCCGCGCTGCCGGACCCGCCTGCGATTCTGCTGATTTCCCGCAAAGTCCGGCCGCGTAAGGGATTGGCCCCACGGCTATAATGCCCGCCATGACTGCCCACCACACCTTCGACGTCGCCGTGGTCGGCGGCGGGCTCGTCGGCAAGACGGCCGCGCTCGCACTGACCCAGTCCGGCTACAAGACCGCCTTGCTCGCCCAGCCGGCCACGCCGCGCTCCGCCGATCTCGCGTTCGACACCCGCATCTACGCGCTGTCGTCCAGCTCGCAGGCATTGCTGGAGCGGCTGCGGGTCTGGCAGGCGCTCGACCATGGCCGGCTCGCGCCGGTGTACGACATGCGCGTGTACGGCGACGCGCACGCGGAACTGCATTTCTCCGCGTACCAGGCCTCCGTGCCGCAACTGGCCTGGATCGCCGAATCGTCGCTGATCGAGACGTCGCTCGACGCGGCGCTGCGGTTCCAGCCGAACCTCACGTGGTTCGACGCGCGCGCGCAGGGCTTCGACGTGCGCGACGACGCAGCCGTGCTGACGCTGTCGTCGGGCAAGGTGCTCGAAGCGGACCTCGTGGTCGGCGCGGACGGCGCGCATTCGTGGGTGCGTTCGCAAATGGGGGCCAGGGTCGAGCGGCGCGATTACCGGCAGACGGGCGTCGTCGCGAACTTCAAGGCGTCGCTGCCGCACCGCGAGACGGCCTGTCAGTGGTTTCACGAAGGCGAGATCATTGCGTTGCTGCCGCTGCCGGACGGTCACGTGTCGCTCGTGTGGTCCGCGCACACAGCGCATGCGGACGAACTGCTCGCGCTCGATCCCGCGCAGCTCGCGGCGGAAGTCGAGCGCGTGTCGCACGGCCAGGTCGGCACGCTCGAATGCGTGACGCCGGCGGCCGGCTTCCCGCTCGCGCTGCAGACCGTCGACAAGCTGATCGCCCCGCGCGTCGCGCTGGTCGGCGATGCCGCGCACCTGATCCATCCGCTTGCGGGGCAGGGGATGAACCTCGGGCTGCGCGACGTCGCGGCACTCGCCGATGCGATCGCGAACAAGGAGAGCTTCCGCAACCTCGGCGATACGGTGCTGCTGCGCCGCTACGAGCGCTCGCGCCGCGAGGACATCCGCGCACTGATGGTCGCGACCGACGGGCTGCAGCGGCTGTTCGCGGTTCCGGGCTCGTTCGCGAAGGCGGTCCGCAACGCGGGCATGGCGTTCGTCGGCGCGCAACCGCTCGTGAAGCGCTGGCTCGTGTCGGCCGCGCTCGGCTGAGCGAACCTTCGCGCCCTCGGCCTGTCGGACTCGGTTCCGTTACGGCGTACACTGTGACGTGCACTCCGATTGAGCTGAAGGAACGACAGGATGAAAAAAACGATCCGCATCGCATCGCTGGCGCTGGCCGTCACGATGGCGACGCTCGGCTGTACCGCGCAGGCCGACCAGACCACCGACAAGCTGAAAGCCACGCTGCAAGCGCGTCTCGGCAACGACGCGCCGATCAAGAGCGTGTCGAAGTCGCCCGTCGCGGGCCTGTACGAAGTGAACCTCGGCACGCAGATCATCTATAGCGATGCAGCCGGCGACTACGTGCTGCTCGGCGATCTCGTCGACACCAAGACGCACAAGAACCTGACCGACGCGCGCCTGTCCGACCTCAACAAGATCGACTTCGCGAGCCTGCCGCTCGCGAACGCGATCAAGGTCGTCAAGGGCAACGGCGCCCGCAAGATCGCGGTGTTCTCCGATCCGAACTGCCCGTACTGCAAGCGCCTCGAGACGACGCTGCAGTCGGTCGACAACGTGACCGTCTACACGTTCCTGTATCCGGTGCTGTCGCCCGATTCGACCACGAAGTCGAAGGCGATCTGGTGCGCGACCGACCGCGCGAAATCCTGGGAGGGCTGGATGCTCGACCATCGCGTGCCGACCGGCGCCGGCGCCTGCGATACGACCGCGCTCGACAAGAACCTCGCGCTCGGCCGCGGGATGAACGTCACCGGCACGCCGACGATCTTCCTGCCCGACGGCCGCCGCCTGCCGGGCGCGGTGTCGGCCGACCAGCTGAACCAGGCGCTCGCGTCGAGCAAGTAACCGGCGACACGCCGGGCCGCACGGCCCGGCCAGCGAGGGGCGCCCGCGATCTCTGCCGGCGCCTCTCTTCGTTTCCGCCGCCGTATTCCGTCTGATTTCCCGTCCGATTTTCGACCGATTGCCACGATGACCCAGCCGATCCGCTATTCGATTGCCCCGAAAGATCTTGCCGCGCACCTGTTCGAAGTGACGGTGACGGTCACCGATCCCGATCCCGAAGGCCAGCGCTTCTCGCTGCCGGTATGGATTCCGGGCAGCTACCTCGTGCGCGAGTTCGCGCGCAACATCGTGACGCTCGCCGCGTTCAACGACGCGGGCCGCAAGGTGCGGATCGCGAAAACCGACAAGAACACGTGGCAGGCCGCGCCGGTGAACGGCGCGCTGACGTTGCGCTACGACGTGTACGCATGGGACCTGTCGGTCCGCTCCGCGTATCTCGACGACTCGGGCGGCTTCTTCAACGCCACGGCCGTGTTCCTGAGCGCCGCCGGCCGCGAGGATGCGCCATGCGAGGTCGACATCGCGAAACCGGCGGGCCCGGCGTTTCGCACGTGGCGCGTCGGCACGTCGTTACCCGAGGCACGCGGGACCAGGCGCTACGGGTTCGGCGCGTATCGCGCAGCGAACTACGACGAGCTCGCCGACCATCCGGTGACGATCGGCGAATTCGCGCTGGCGACGTTCGACGCGCACGGTGTGCCGCACGACATCGTGATCGCCGGGCGCGTGACGCAGCTCGACATGGAGCGGCTGCGCACCGACCTGAAGCGCGTGTGCGAAGCGCAGATCGCGCTGTTCGAACCGAAATCGAAACAGGCGCCGATGGACCGCTACGTTTTCATGACGCTCGCGGTCAGCGACGGCTACGGCGGCCTCGAGCACCGTGCGTCGACCGCGCTGATCTGCAACCGCACCGACCTGCCGGTGAAGGGCCGGTCGGAAACGACGGAAGGCTATCGCACGTACCTCGGCCTTTGCAGCCACGAGTATTTCCATACGTGGAACGTGAAGCGCATCAAACCGGCCGCGTTCGTGCCGTACGACCTCGCGCGCGAAAACTACACGTCGCTGCTGTGGCTGTTCGAAGGCTTCACGTCGTATTACGACGACCTGATGCTGGTGCGCAGCGGGCTGATGTCGCAGGACGAATATTTCGCGGCGCTCGGCCGTACCGTCGGCGGCGTGCTGCGCGGTACGGGGCGCCTGAAGCAGAGCGTCGCGGACAGCTCGTTCGACGCGTGGATCAAGTACTACCGTCAGGACGAGAACGCGACCAACGCGATCGTCAGCTATTACACGAAGGGTTCGCTCGTCGCGCTTGCGTTCGATCTCGCGATCCGCGCGCAGACGCGCAACCGCAAGTCGCTCGACGACGTGATGCGTCTGCTGTGGCAACGCTACGGCCGCGAGTTCTATCGCGGCAAGCAGGCGGGTGTCGAGGAAAACGAGGTCGAGACGCTGATCGAGGAAGCGACGGGCGTGGCGCTCGGCCGGCTGTTCGCCGACGCCGTGCACGGCACGCGCGACCTGCCGCTCGCCGACCTGCTCGCGCCGTTCGGCGTGACGCTCACGCCGGAGGTTGCAGTGGGTGCGACCGCGAAGCCGACCATCGGCGCGCGGCTGCGCGGCGGCGCGGACTGCACGCTGGCGGCGGTCTACGAAGGCGGCGGCGCGCATCGCGCGGGGCTGTCGGCGGGCGACACGCTGATCGCGCTCGACGGGCTGCGCGTCACCGGCACGAACCTCGACATGCTGCTCGCGCGTTACCGGCCGGGCGACAAGGTCGAGGTGCACGCATTCCGCCGCGACGAGCTGCGGACCGCGAAACTGAAACTGGACGGGCCGGAAATCGCGCGCTACCGGCTCGCGGCCGCCGCGAAACCGGCTGCCGCGCAGAAGGCCCGCGAAGCCTGGCTGAAGGGCTGAGCATGCACGGGCGGGTTTCGGGGCGCGATCATGGATTGTTCTGTTGCTGCAACAATCCGTCGCCCTGAACCCGCTTTTTCGCGGCCATGCGGCCACGCACAATGGCGTCACTCGCGCTACCGAAGCGCAACCAAACCGGAGCCTGACATGACGACCATTCTGCAAATCAATTCCGCGGCGCGCTCGCAAGGTGCGCAATCCACGCTGCTGGCCAACGAACTGACGGCAAAGCTGCAACAATCGAACCCCGGTTCGAAGGTCGTGGTTCGCGACCTGCTGGCCGACGCGCTGCCGCACCTCGATGAATCGGTGCTCGGCGCATTCTTCACGCCGGCCGACCAGCGCAGCGCGGAACAGAATGCGATCGTCGCGAAGAGCGATGCGCTGATCGCCGAACTGCAAGCCGCCGACATCGTCGTGATCGGCGCACCGATGTACAACTTCGGCGTGTCGTCGCAACTGAAGACGTATTTCGACTGGATCGCCCGCGCAGGCGTCACGTTCCGCTACACCGAGAACGGTCCGGAAGGCCTGATCAAGGGCAAGAAGGTTCACGTGGTGACGGCCCGCGGCGGCAAGTACCTGGGTACGCCGAACGACAGCCAGACGCCGTACCTGCGCTCGTTCCTCGGCTTCATCGGCCTGACCGACGTGAACTTCATCCACGCTGAAGGCCTGAACCTCGGGCCGGATGCGCAGAGCGCCGCGCTCGCCAGCGCACGCGAAGCGATCGCTGCCGTCTGAGGCCGACGCGGGTGCGCCGCACCCGCTGCGTCCGACGGATGAAAAAAACGCCGCGTCCCGAAAGGGACGCGGCGTTTTTGCTTGATGCGGACGAACGCGAAACGTGAAGCGCTAAATGCGCAACGCGGTTACGCAAGCGTTTCGGCCACCTCCGGCAGGCGCCAGTCGATCGGCTCGCGCCCCGCGTCGGCCAGGTAGTCGTTCGCGAGCGCGAAGTGGCGGCAACCGAGGAAACCGCGGTGAGCGGACAGCGGCGATGGATGCGGCGCCTCGAGCACGCAGTGCGCGCTCGCATCGAACAGCGCGCGCTTGGCCTGCGCATGCGCGCCCCACAGCATGAACACGAGGCCGCGATGGCGGTTGGCGAGTTCGTGGATCAGCGTGTCCGTGCATTGCTCCCAGCCGCGCTTCGCGTGGCTCGCGGCCGCACCGCGCTCGACCGTCAGCACGGTGTTGAGCAGCAGCACGCCCTGGCGCGCCCAGGTATCGAGGCAGCCGTGACGCGGCGTGTCGTGGCCGAAATTCGCGGCGATCTCCTTGAAGATGTTGCGCAGCGACGGCGGCGTGCGCACGGCCGGCGGCACCGAGAACGCGAGGCCGTGCGCCTGCGGCGTGCCGCGGTCGTCGCCGTGGTACGGGTCCTGGCCGAGGATCACGATCTTCACGTCGTCCGGGCTCGTCAGGCGCAGCGCGCGGAACACGTCGGTCGGGTAGACCGTCTTGCCGGCCGCGCGTTCGTCGTCGACGAAGCGGCACAGCGGCGCATACGCGTCGCTGTCGGTGAAGGGTTTCAGCACGTCGCGCCAGACGGCCGGCAGCGCGTCGAATTGCGCGGCGAGGTGCGGGACATCCGCGACAACAGGGGCGGCGGGAGTGCCGGGAGCGTCGGCGGCAGCGGGCTGCGGCGCGGCGGAAACCGGCGCGGCGGCCGCGGCCTTCTTTGCGGGCTTGCGCCCGGCTGCGGCCGGCGCAGGCGCCGGGGCGGAAACATCGTCCTGCGCCGTTTCCGGCACGGGATCATCGAACAGCGACGCCTGCTGCGGCGTGCGGAGAGTCTTGCGGGTTGCCATGCGTGATGCGGGTTTATTGCGCGCGCAGCCGGTAGCCGCGTTGCGCCTTGCTGATGTTTTCGGGGGCGAGGCCCGGCAGCGCTTGCTGCAGTTCGGCGGCGAGTGTCGCGAGCGCCGCTTCCGGGCCGTCGATCAGTTCGAGTTCGATTTCGCTGATCGGTTCGCGGCGCGTATCGTGTTCCGCCTGGACGACGATCTCGCCGACGTCCACCGCGGCCTCGACGGTTGCGCCGCCGATTGCGATGCGCCACAGCGTACGCGAAAAATCCGTCCGGAACAGTGCGTGCAGCGCGGGCGCCGCATCGCGCAGCGCGCCGGCAGCCTCCGGCACGTCGCACGCGGTGACCAGCGCATCGATTTCGAGCGCATCGCCGGCGACGGGCAACTCCCATTCATGGCGGCGATGCAGGCCGGCTTCCGCGCTGCCGACCGTCTTGAAGGTCTGCAGCCAGCCGTGCGGCGTGCGGCGCACGCGCACCGCGCTCTTCGAGCGCGCCAGCGCGAGGTCGGGCGTGTCGTAGTAGACGTTCGCCAGCGCGATCACGTTACCGGTTTCGCCGGTCAGCGTCTCGAAAAAGCGCCGCGCCGCATCGGCCTGGCCGGCCGGCAGCGCGAGCTTGATTTCCTTTTCGATCGCCATCAGAAGAACATCCGCGCCAGTTCCTCGCCCGGCTGGTCGGCGCGCATGAACGCTTCGCCGACGAGGAACGCGTTCACGTTCGCCGCGCGCATCGTGTCGACGTCGGTGCGCGACAGGATGCCCGACTCGGTCACGACCATGCGGTCCGGCGGAATCATGTCGAGCATGTCGAGCGTGGTCTGGATCGTCGTCTCGAACGTGCGCAGGTTGCGGTTGTTGATGCCGAGCAGCGGCGTCTTCAGCGTCAGCGCCTGTTCCATCTCGTCGCGGTCGTGAACTTCGACCAGCACCGCGAGGCCGAGCGAGTGCGCGTACGCCTCGAGGTCCTGCATCAGCGGCGTGTCGAGCGCGGCCGCGATCAGCAGGATCGCGTCGGCACCCATCGCGCGCGCCTCGAGGATCTGGTACGCGTCGACGATGAAGTCCTTGCGCAGCACCGGCAGCGTGCACGCCGCACGCGCTTCCTCGAGATAGCGGACGCTGCCCTGGAAGAATTGCTCGTCGGTCAGCACCGACAGGCACGCCGCGCCGTGGGCCGCATACGAGCGCGCGATGTCGGCCGGCACGAAATGCTCGCGCAGCACGCCCTTCGACGGGCTCGCCTTCTTCACTTCGGCGATTACCGCCGCCTGGCCCGCTGCCTGCTTCGCGCGCAGTGCGCCGACGAAGTCGCGCAGGTCGCGCGCCGATGCGTCCAGTTTCAGTGCCTCGAGCGGCGTGCTGCGCATGGCCGCCGCGACTTCTTCGCGCTTGACGGCGATGATTCGGTCGAGAATGTCGCTCATGTGGGTTCCTGCTTGATTCGTAAAGGGAGTCAGCGCTTGAACTGCTGCGTGAAGCGCACGAGTTCGTCGACCTTCGCGCGTGCCTTGCCGCTCGCGATCGCTTCGCGGGCGAGCTGGATGCCGTCGGCGATCGATTCGGCGATATTGGCTGCATAGAGCGCGGTGCCCGCGTTCAGCGTGACGATCTCGCGTGCGACACCCGGCTGGTTGTCCAGCGCGCCGAGCAGCATCGTGCGCGATTCCTCGGCATTTTCCACCTTCAGCGTGCGGTTCGACACCATCTGCAGGCCGAAGTCCTCCGGATGGATCTCGTATTCGTGCACCTTGCCGTCGCGCAATTCGCCGACGAGCGTCGCGGCGCCCAGCGATACTTCATCCATCCCGTCCTTGCCGTACACGACCAGCACGTGCTGCGCGCCGAGGCGCTGCATCACGCGCACCTGGATGCCGACGAGGTCGGGGTGGAACACGCCCATCAGCTGGTTCGGCGCGCCGGCCGGATTGGTCAGCGGGCCGAGAATGTTGAAGATCGTCCGCACGCCGAGCTCGCGGCGCACGGCCGCGATGTTCTTCATCGCCGGATGATGGTTCGGCGCGAACATGAAGCCCATGCCGGTTTCGGCGATCGATGCGGCAACCTGGTCGGGCTGCAGGTCGATGTTCACGCCGAGCGCCTCGAGCACGTCGGCGCTGCCGGACTTGCTCGACACGCCGCGGTTGCCGTGCTTCGCGACCTTCGCGCCGGCCGCCGCCGTGATGAACATCGACGCGGTCGAGATGTTGAACGTGTGCGCACCGTCGCCGCCCGTGCCGACGATGTCGACGAAGTTCGAGTTGTCCTGCACTTCGACGTGGTTCGCGAATTCGCGCATCACGGTCGCGGCGGCGGCGATCTCGCCGATCGTCTCCTTCTTCACGCGCAGCCCGGTGATGATCGCGGCCGCCATCACGGGCGACATGTCGCCGCGCATGATGAGCCGCATCAAGTGCAGCATTTCGTCGTGGAAGATCTCGCGGTGCTCGATCGTGCGTTGCAGCGCTTCCTGCGGGGTAATCGTCATCGTGCGTCTCCCGTCAGGCTGCCGGCGCGGCCGCGCGGGCCGCTGCGCGATTCTGCTTCAGGAAATTCTCGAGCAGCGCGTGGCCGTGCTCGGAGAGGATCGATTCCGGGTGGAACTGCACGCCTTCGACCGGCAGCGTCTTGTGGCGCACGCCCATGATCTCGCCGTCGTCGGTCCACGCGGACACCTCGAGGCAGTCGGGCAGCGATTCGCGTTCGATCGCGAGCGAGTGGTAGCGCGTGACGTCGAAATGCTTCGGCAGGTCGGCGAACACGCCGCGGCAGTCGGTTTCGATCCGGCTCACCTTGCCGTGCATGATGGTCTTCGCGCGCACGACGCGGCCGCCGAATGCTTCGCCGATCGCCTGGTGGCCGAGGCAGACGCCGAGGATCGGCTTCTTGCCCGCGAATTCGCGCAGCACGTCGAGCGTGATGCCCGCGTGCTGCGGATTGCTCGGGCCGGGCGACAGGCAGATGGCGGCGGGGTTCAGGCGCGCGATGTCGTCGAGCGTGATTTCGTCGTTGCGATAGGTGTGCACGTCCTCGCCCAGTTCGCCGAAGTACTGGACCAGGTTGTAGGTGAACGAATCGTAGTTGTCGATCATGAGCAGCATGGTCAGTCTCCGGTCAGAAGTCGCTATCGAGGCCGTCCTGGACCTGTTCGGCCGCACGCAGCACCGCGCGCGCCTTGTTCTCGGTCTCTTGCCATTCGGATTCGGGCACCGAGTCCGCGACGACGCCGGCCGCCGCTTGCACATACAGGTTGCCGTTGTGGATCAGGCCCGTGCGGATCGCGATCGCGAGATCCATCTCGCCCGAGAACGACAGGTAGCCGACGGCGCCGCCGTACAGCCCGCGCTTGATCGGCTCGAGCTCGTCGATCAGTTCCATCGCGCGCACCTTCGGCGCGCCGGACAGCGTGCCGGCCGGGAACGTCGCGCGCAGCACGTCGTAGTTCGTCATGCCGGGCTTCAGCTTGCCTTCGACCGAGCTGACGATGTGCTGCACGTGCGAGTACTTTTCGATCACCATCTTGTCGGTCACCTGCACCGAGCCGATTTCCGCGATGCGGCCGACGTCGTTGCGCGCGAGGTCGATCAGCATCACGTGCTCGGCGATCTCCTTCGGATCGTTCAGCAGTTCGGTCGCGAGTTCCGCATCGCGCTCGGGCGTGTTGCCGCGCGGACGCGTGCCGGCGAGCGGACGGATCGTGACGATCTGGTCTTCACCGCGCTTTTCCTGGCGCACCAGGATTTCCGGCGATGCGCCGACCACGTGGAAATCGCCGAAGTTGTAGTAGTACATGTACGGCGACGGATTCAGCGAACGCAGCGCGCGATACAGCGACAGCGGATTGTCGCGATACGGCTTCGTCAGACGCTGGCCGACCTGGATCTGCATCAGTTCGCCGGCCGCGATGTATTCCTTCGCCTGGCGCACGGCGGCCAGATAGTCTTCCTTCTTGAACTCGCGGAACGTCTCGGTGCGCACACTCGCCGACGTGACGGGCGGCTGCACGGTCGTGCGCAGGCGCTGCTTCAGCTCGCGCAGGCGCTGCTTGGCCTTCGTATAGGCTTCCGGCTGGGCCGGGTCCGCATAGATGATCAGATAGAGCTTGCCGGCGAGGTTGTCGATCACCGCGACTTCTTCGGTGAGCAGCAACTGGATGTCGGGCAGGCCGAGATCGTCGCGCGGCGCGGTGTTCGCGAGCTTCTTCTCGATGTAGCGCACCGCGTCGTAACCGAAATAGCCGGCGAGGCCACCGCAGAAGCGCGGCAGGCCCGGGCGCTGCGCCACCTTGAAGCGCGCCTGGAACGACTCGATGAATTCGAACGGGTCGCCGTCGTGCGTCTCGACGACCTGGCCGTCGCGCACCACTTCGGACACGCCGTTGCGGGTGCGCACCAGCGTGCGGGCCGGCAGGCCGATGAACGAATAGCGGCCGAAGCGTTCGCCGCCGACTACCGACTCGAGCAGGAACGAGTTGGCGCCCGCGCGTTCAGGCTGGGCCAGCTTCAGGTAGAGGGACAGCGGCGTTTCGAGGTCGGCGAGCGCTTCCGCGATCAGCGGGATGCGGTTGTAGCCTTCGTTCGCAAGCGATTGGAATTCGAGTTCGGTCATGTTCCGGTCCTGTTCGGGACGAGCGGCGGCGTGCGCCAGGGATCACTTGACGCTGCGCGGGCTGCCGTCGGCGAAAGGGCGGTCGATCGAGAAGTGCCTGTTGCCGGCCGGCACGCCGGGCGTGAACGTCGCGAGCCTGCGGCCGGTCCTGAACGCAAGCGTTCGGACGCGGTAGAACTCGAGGTGGTGCGACGATCGGCGCGCGGCTGCGCAGCGAGATAAAAAACGGCGCTGAAGACGTGCCTCAGCGTACCTCATCGAAGAGGTTAGCGCGACCAGCGACGCCAGGGCCAGGCTCCCCGGTCGATGCTGCTCAGACTCCGTTTTTTATTCAGAAACATGCGGATGGAAGAAATAATCAGAGGGTTGGCCGGCCGGCGTTGTGCGCGGTGATCGCGCGGGCCGCGACCAGCAACGAATCGACTATACCATCCGAATTTATCGTTTGTATAGCTTTGCCGTGGTTGTAGCCGTATGGCACCGTCAGCGTCGCCATGCCGGCCGCGCGGCCCGCCAGCGCGTCGTTTTCCGAGTCGCCGATCGCGACCGCCGCGTCCGGCGCGACGCCGAGCGCTTCGCACGCCGTCAGCATCGGCAGCGGATCGGGCTTCTTGCGCGCGACGCTGTCGCCGCCGAGCACGATGCCGAAGCGATCGATCAGCCCGTATTGCTCGAGCAGCTCGACCGCGAAGCGGTGCGGCTTGTTCGTCACGCATGCGAGCCGGATGCCGGCCGTGCGCAACGCATCGAGGCCGGTTGCGACGTCCGGATAGAGGCGCGTGTGGCGTCCGTTGATCTTCGCGTACTCGGTCTGGTAGATCGCGAGCGCGTCGTCGAAGCGCGCGTGCGCTTCGTCGCGCGTGAAGCGCGGCTTCAGCACGCTCTGGATCAGATGCTCGGAGCCCTTGCCGACGTAGCCGATCACCTCGTCGCGCGACGTGGCCGGCGCGCCGAGCTGCGCGAGCATTCCGTTCAGCCCGGCCGTGAAATCGTCGGCCGTGTCGACCATCGTGCCGTCGAGGTCGATCAATGCCGCGTCGATGCGCGGCGTCGCGAAACGGACCGCGCCGTCGGCTGCGGCCCCGGCCAGCGAGGAATCGGCCACGGCGTCAGCCCCGCGCGACGGTGGCGAGCGCGGCACGCATCTCGTCGATCACCGTGCGGTAGTCGGGCTTGCCGAAGATCGCCGAACCCGCGACGAAGGTGTCCGCGCCGGCCGCCGCGATTTCCGCGATGTTGTCGGCCTTCACGCCGCCGTCGACCTCGAGCAGGATCTCGCGGCCGGTGCGCTCGGTGTACGCGTCGATGCGGGCGCGCGCTTCGCGCAGCTTGTTCAGCGTTTCCGGAATGAACGACTGGCCGCCGAAGCCCGGGTTCACCGACATCAGCAGCACGAAGTCGAGGCGATCCATCACGTGGTCGAGATAGTTCAACGGCGTGGCCGGGTTGAACACGAGGCCGGCCTTGCAGCCGTGATCGCGGATCAGCGACAGCGTACGATCGATGTGGTCCGAGCCTTCCGGGTGGAAGCTGATCAGGTTCGCGCCGGCTTTCGCGAAATCGGGCACGATCCGGTCGACCGGGCGCACCATCAGGTGCACGTCGATCGGCACCTGCACGTGCGGGCGGATCGCCTCGCAGACGAGCGGGCCGATCGTGAGGTTCGGCACATAATGGTTGTCCATCACGTCGAAGTGAATCCAGTCGGCGCCGGCGGCGACCACGTTGCGGACTTCTTCGCCGAGCCGTGCAAAGTCGGCCGACAGGATGCTGGGAGCGATGCGGAATTGAGTCATGACAGGGGAGCGGGGACGCTGCGGCGCAAAACCGCCATTCTACCGTCCGGCGACCCGGCGCGCGGCGACGGGCCGTGCGGATGCGGCCCGATTCCGCATAGAATGCCGAACCAGTGCGGCGCGCCCGCGGCCCTGCCGCTCGAGTCGGCGCGGCGGTTACCTACAGCGGAAACACCATGAGTCAGTATCAGTTCACCGTTTCGGTGAAAACCAGCTTCTTGCCGGAACAATCCGACCCCGATCGACGTCAATATGCATTCGCGTACACGCTGACCATCCGGAATACCGGGCAGGTCGCAGCCCAGCTGATCGCGCGTCACTGGATCATCACGGACAGCGAAAACCACGTGCAGGAAGTGAAGGGGCTCGGCGTCGTCGGGCACCAGCCGCTGCTGCAGCCGGGCGAACAGTTCGAATACACGAGCTGGGCCGTGATCGCGACGCCGGTTGGCACGATGCGCGGCGCGTACTTCTGCGTGGCGGAGGACGGCGAGCGGTTCGACGCGCCGGTCGACGAGTTTGCGCTGCACATGCCGCGCACGCTGCATTGAGCGTGCGGGCGCTGGTCAGCGCGGCTGGCGGTCGTTGCCGCGGGCGTGCTTCTTCCTGCCCGACGACGTCCACACGACGATGAAGATCAGCAGGGCAAGCGCTACGAAGGCTTCGAGCGCGAAGATGAGCATCGGATATTGGTCGAGAAAATCTGACATGGCGGTTTCCATCAAGAACGGACATTGTATGTGGTTTGGGCCGCGGGCGGCCGGCTGGGTTGCGGCGGTCGCGACGGCGGCGCTGCTTGCCGCGTGCGGCGGCGCGCCGACGCGCACGTCGACGCTCAAGCCGCCGACCGGTGCGGCGATCGTGCCGGGGCAGGTCGCCGCGAAGCGGCTCACGCCGGTTGCCTGGCAACAGGTGCCGGGGTGGCAGGACGATTCGCTGATCGGCGCGACGGCCGCGCTGCGGCAGAACTGCGCGCGGCTTGCGCGGCAGCCGGCGTGGCAGCGCGCCTGCGCGGCCGCCGATCGCCTCGACGAACTCGACGTCAGCAGCGCGCGTACCTTCTTCGAAACGTATTTCACGCCGTTTCAGCTGGCGAACACCGACGGCACGCTCGACGGGCTCGTGACCGGCTATTACGAGCCGCTGCTGCATGGCTCCCGCGTGCGTCGCGGTCCTTACCAGTACGCGCTGTACCGCTGGCCGGCCGGCTATCGCGCCGGTGCCGCGCTGCCCGCTCGCGCGCAGCTCGAGCGCGCCGGCATCCTGAACGGCAACGAACTCGTGTGGGTCGACGATCCGATCGAGGCGTTCTTCCTGCAGGTGCAGGGCTCGGGACGCGTGCTGCTCGACGACGGTTCGGTGATGCGGGTGGGTTTCGGCGGCACCAACAACCAGCCGTATCGCTCGATCGGCAAGTGGCTGCTCGATCGCGGCGAGCTGACGCCCGCCCAGGCGACGATGCAGGGCATCAAGGCGTGGGCGAAGGCGAACCCGACTCGCGTGGATGCGTTGCTCGACACGAATCCGCGATTCGTGTTCTTCCGCGACATGCCGACGAAGGAAGATGCACCGCACGGCGGCGCGGACGGCCCGATCGGTGCGCTCGGCGTGCCGCTCACGGCGGAGCGTTCGATCGCGGTCGATCCGTCGTCGATCCCGCTCGGCACGCCGGTGTTCCTGCAGACCACGCGTCCGCTGACGAATACGCCGATGAACCGGCTCGTGTTCGCGCAGGACACGGGTTCCGCGATCAAGGGCGGCGTGCGGGCCGACTATTTCTGGGGGCTCGGCGACGACGCCGGCGACCAGGCCGGACGGATGAAGCAGATCGGCCGGATGTGGCTGCTGTTCCCGAATTCGTGATCCGCGGTGACGCCGGCACGCACGTGTAGCCGGCGCATCGAGACGAGGCAGCCCGACCGGTTTTGGCCGGTCGGGCTGTTTTTTCGAGGGCCGCGCATGATCGCTGTTCCGGAGCGCCCTCGTGCCGTAGCCGGTATCAGCCCTTGCGCTTGTCGATGACGCGTCGCGCCTTGCCGACCGAGCGCTCGATTCCGTTCACGGGCAATACGTTGATGACAGCCGTCACGCCGATCAGCGACTTGATGTCGTGTGCGAGCGCCTGTCTGGCCGCGTGGATCGCGGCCGTGTCGGGCGCCGTTTCGGGACACGGCTCGACGTTGAGCGTCAGCACGTCGAGCGGACCTTCCTTCGTCAGCACGATCTGATAGTGCGGTGCCAGCGCGCGCTGCTTCAGCAGCTGTTCCTCGATCTGCGTCGGGAAGACGTTGACACCCCGCACGATCATCATGTCGTCCGAGCGCCCGGTGATCTTTTCCATCCGGCGCATCGTGCGCGCGGTGCCGGGCAGCAGGCGCGTGAGGTCGCGCGTGCGGTAGCGGATGATCGGCAGCGCTTCCTTCGTCAGCGACGTGAAGACCAGCTCGCCGAGTTCGCCGTCCGGCAGCACTTCGCCGGTCTCGGGGTCGATGATTTCCGGATAGAAGTAGTCTTCCCAGATGGTCGGGCCGTCCTTGGTCTCGACGCATTCCGACGCGACGCCCGGGCCCATCACTTCGGACAGACCGTAGATGTCGACCGCGTCGATGCCCATCCGCTGCTCGATGGCCACGCGCATGTCGTTCGTCCACGGTTCCGCGCCGAAGATGCCGATGCGCAGCGAACTCTGCGCGGGATCGAGACCCTGGCGCTCGATCTCGTCGGCGATCGACAGCATGTAGCTCGGCGTCACCATGATGATGTCGGGCCGGAAATCCTGGATCAGCTGCACCTGCTTCTCGGTCTGGCCGCCGCCGAACGGGATTACGGTGAGCCCTGCGCGTTCGGCGCCGTAGTGTGCGCCGAGCCCGCCGGTGAACAAACCGTAGCCGTAGCTGACATGAACCTTGTCGCCGCGCCGCGCGCCGGCTGCGCGGATCGAGCGCGCGACGAGATTCGCCCACGTATCGATGTCGCGCGCCGTATAGCCGACGACGGTCGGCTTGCCGGTCGTGCCCGACGACGCGTGAATGCGCGAGATCTGGTCCTGAGGCACCGCGAACATGCCGAACGGGTAGCTGTCGCGCAGGTCGCTCTTGGTCGTGAACGGGAAGCGCGACAGATCCGTGAGTGTCTTCAGGTCGTCGGGATGCACGCCCGCTTCGTCGAATTTGCGGCGATAGACGGGGGAGTGCTCATACGCATGCCGGAGCGACCATTTCAGGCGTTCGAGCTGTAACGCGGTCAGCTCGTCGCGTGAAGCGGTCTCGATCGGCTCGAGCGGTAGCGGGGTAGTCATGCCTGTCTCCAGTGATTGTTATGAGCGAGCCGTGGACGTCAGCGGTCTTCCGGGAGGACCGTGCCCTTGATCTGGGCCGATTTGCCGCGAAACATCGCGACCGTTTCGCCTGTCTGGTTCGTGACGCGGATGTCGTAGACGCCATGCCGGCCGCTGCGTGTCTGCTCGATCGCCTCGGCCGTCAGCAGGTCGTTGCCGTAGACGGGGCGCAGGTATTCGATCGAGCAGCCCGCGGCAACGGTATTCAGGTTGTACGAGTTGCACGCGAACGCGAACGTCGAATCGGCGAGCGTGAAGATGATGCCGCCGTGGCAGGTCTGGTGCCCGTTCAGGAATTCCGGCCGTACGCGCATCTGCAGGCGTGCGTAGCCGGCGCGCACTTCGGCGATTTCCATGCCGAACGCGCGGCTGCAGGCGTCCGCGTCGTACATGGCCCGTGCCGCCGCACGGGCGAGCGCATCGGGGTCGATCGTGTCGGTGGAGGTGGTCATGTCAACGTCCCTCGAACCGCGGCGCGCGCTTCTCGATGAACGCCTTCACGCCTTCCGCGTAGTCGTACGACTGGCCGAGCTTGCGCTGCAGGTCACGCTCGAGGTCGAGCTGCTGGTCGAGCGTATTCGTGACGCTGTCGCGCATCGACTGCTTGATCGACGCGATCGCGAGCGTCGGTTGCTGCGCGAGCTGGTTGGCAACTTGACGGGCCGACGCGGCGAGCGCATCGTCGTCGACCGCGCGCCAGATCAAGCCCCATTGTTCGGCCTGTTCGGCGCCGAGCTTGTCGCCGGTCAGGGCGAGCCCCAGCGCGCGTGCCATGCCGACGCGTTGCGGCAGGAACCATGTGCCGCCCGAATCGGGCACGAGCCCGATCTTGACGAAGGCCTGGATGAAACTGCTCGAGCGCGCGGCGAACACGATGTCGCAGGCGAGCGCGAGATTTGCGCCAGCGCCGGCCGCGGTGCCGTTGACGGCGGCGATCACCGGAATCGGCATGCATTGCAGGCGGCGGATCAGCGGATTGAAATGCTCGTCGATCAGCGTGCCGAGGTCGGTGGACGCGCCCGGCGTGAAGTCGAGGTCGGCCAGGTCCTGGCCTGCGCAGAAGCCGCGCCCCGCACCCGTCAGGATCAGCGCACGCGCGCCGGCCGTTTCTACTTCATCGAGTGCCGACTGCAGTTCGCGGTGCATTGCCCGTGTGAAGCTGTTCAGCTTGTCCGGACGGTTGAGGGTGATCGTGGCCACGTGGGCAGCCTGATCGATATCCAGCTGGATCGCCTGATATGACATGCAGTGTCTCCTTCATGACTTCGTTATAGGCGCGCGGTGCGTCGGTTACACGCGTTCGATGGCGATCGCGATGCCCTGGCCGACGCCGATGCACATCGTACAGAGCGCAAAGCGGCCGCCCGTACGCTCGAGTTGATGAAGTGCCGTGGTCACGAGCCGGGCGCCCGATGCGCCGAGCGGGTGGCCGAGCGCGATCGCGCCGCCGTTCGGGTTCACGCGCGGATCGTCGTCGGCGACGCCGAGCATGCGCAGCACCGCGAGACCCTGCGACGCGAATGCCTCGTTCAGCTCGATCACGTCGAACTGATCGATCGTCATCCCGAGCTGGCGCAACAGTTTCTGCGTGGCCGGCGCCGGGCCGATGCCCATCACGCGCGGCTCGACGCCGGCGGTCGCCATGCCGACGACGCGCGCACGGCGGCGCAGCCCGTATTGATCGGCGGCTTCCGCGTTGGCGAGCAGCACTGCGCATGCGCCGTCGTTGACGCCCGACGCGTTGCCGGCCGTCACCGAGCCGTCCGGGCGCACGACGCCCTTCAGCTTCGCGAGCGCTTCGAGCGACGTTTCGCGCGGATGCTCGTCGACGGATACGACGAGCGTGTCGCCTTTCTTCTGCGGAATCGTCACCGGGACGATTTCCTCGGCGAGCGTGCCGTCCCGTTGCGCGCGCGCGGCTTTCTGCTGGCTGCGCAGCGCGAACAGGTCCTGGTCGGCGCGGCTGATGTCGTAGTCGACCGCGACGTTCTCGGCCGTCTCCGGCATCGAATCGACGCCGTATTGCTGTTTCATCAGCGGATTGACGAAACGCCAGCCGATCGTCGTGTCGAAAATGGCGGCCTGGCGCGCGAACGCGCTGGCGGCCTTGCCCATCACGAACGGCGCACGCGTCATGCTTTCGACGCCGCCCGCGATCATCAAGCGTGCCTCGCCCGCCTTGATCGCGCGCGCGGCGGTGCCGACGGCGTCCATGCCCGAGCCGCACAGCCGGTTCAGCGTCGTGCCCGGCACGGCGGTCGGCAGGCCCGCGAGCAGCGCGGACATGCGCGCGACGTTGCGGTTGTCCTCGCCGGCCTGGTTCGCGCAGCCATAGATCACGTCGTCGATGGCCGACCAGTCGACGTTACGGTTGCGTTCGATCAGCGCCTTGAGCGGCACCGCGCCGAGATCGTCGGCACGAACGTCTTTCAGGGCGCCGCCGTAGCGGCCGATGGGGGTGCGAATCGCGTCGCAGATGTAGGCGTCGGTCATGGGTGTGTCGATGTGCAACGAACCCGCCGGGTGGCGGATTCGTTCATGGTAGAGAACGTGACGGCGTTTGCACGTCGGCCATTCGGGTTATGCCGTCTGGCCGGCTTCCGCGGGCACTGCCTTCGGCGCAACATGGACGCGGCTTTGCACCACGCGGAACCGGTTGGCGACGAACGCCGGGTCGGCCAGCGCCGCGTTGGCGGCCGGGTTCGCGCCGGTGCCGTGGAAGTCGGAGAACGCGGCCGACTGGTTGACGAACACGCCGCCCGTCAGGTTGATCGACAGCGCGACGCCGCCACGCACCGCCGCATCGTGCGCAGCGTCGAGGACCTGGTCGTCGGTGCTGTAGACGGACAGCGTCAGTGCGCCATGTTCCGCGGCGATTTCGCCGGCGAGATCGAGCGACTGCGCGGTCGAGTCGGTCGCGATCACGAACGAGATCGGGCCGAACCATTCCTGCGTGAACTTCGCGCGGTCGGCCACGTCGAGTTGCAGCACGAGCGGTGTGCGCACGCGAGCGTCGGCGAACGCCGGGTGCTGGAGCGTCTGGCTGTCGGCGAGCACGCGGCCGAGCTTGCGCGCGTCGTCGATGCGCGCGGTCACGCCGTCGTTCTGGATCGCGCCGATCAGTTCGACCGAGCGCGCCGGGTCGCCGGTCAGCTTCTGCACGGAGACGGCGATGGCCTGCGCGACTTCGTCGAAGCTCGCATGACCGTCTGCCGTCCGGATGCCGTCGCGCGGCACATAGATGTTCTGCGGTGCCGTGCACATCTGGCCGGAGTACAGCGCCAGCGAGAACGCGATGTTCTTGGCTGCAGCCTTCAGGTCGTCGGTCGAGTCGATCACGATCTGGTTGACGCCTGCCTTCTCGGTATACACCTGTGCCTGGTGGGCATTGCGTTCGAGCCACGTGCCGTTTTGCGTGCTGCCCGTGAAGTCGATCAGCTTGATTTCAGGACGCAGCGCGAGGTCCTGCACGAGGGCGCCGTCGTTCGGCTCGGTCGCGAGGAGCGTGACGACGTTCGGATCGAAGCCGGCTTCGCGCAGCACGTCGCGGGCGATGCGGACCGTGATCGCGAGCGGCAGGATCGCGCCCGGATGGGGTTTGACGATCACCGTGTTGCCGGTCGCCAGATCGGCGAACAGGCCCGGATAGCCGTTCCAGGTCGGGAACGTGCAGCAGCCGAGCACGAGGCCGGTACCGCGCGGGACGATCGTATAGCGCTTGTGCATCGCGAGCGGCGGGTTCTTGCCTTGCGGCTTCTCCCAGTGCGCATCGGCGGGGATGCGCCGCAACTCGTCCCATGCATAGGCGACCGCTTCGAGTGCTCGATCCTGCGCGTGCGGGCCGCCGGCCTGGAACGCCATCATGAACGCCTGGCCCGTCGTGTGCATCACGCTGTAGGCAATCTCGAAGCTCGCGCGATTCAGTCGCGCGAGGATTTCCAGGCTGACGCCGATCCAGGCGCTCGGGCCGGCTTCGCGCCATGCACGCTGGGCCGCGGCGGCTGCGGCAATCAGTTCGTCGGGCGTCGATTTCGGGTAGCGGATGCCCAGCGCGACCCCGTACGGCGACTGCTCCGCGCCGACGGTTCCGCCGGACGCCGGCTGGTCGAGCACGAACGTGTTGCCGAGGTGTGCCTTGAACGCCGCTTCGCCATCGGCGTTCGCGCTTTCCCCGTACACTTTGGGACTCGGCATTTCCGCGAACGGGCTCCAGTACCCGCGGCTCTCGATGGCGGCGAGGGCGTGTTTCAGCGTGTCTTCGTGCTTCGTGAACAGTGCATGGGTCATGACGGCAGCCTGATGGACGTTGAGAAGGGTTGGATCGATTAATTAACCGACCGGTTGGTCGGAGAATGGTAGCATCAAACTATTCGCATGTGCGAGGCGTTTCTCATTTCATTGATCGAGGAGAAATAGATGTCTTACGAGAACATCCTGGTGGAGACCCGGGGGCGAGTCGGGCTGGTCACGCTCAACCGTCCGAAGGCGCTGAATGCGCTGAATGATGCGCTGATGGATGAGCTGGGCGCCGCGCTGAAAGCGTTCGACGCGGACGACGAGATCGGCGCGATCGTCGTGACGGGAAGCGAGAAGGCGTTCGCGGCCGGGGCCGACATCGGCATGATGGCGACCTATTCCTATATGGATGTTTACCGCGGCGACTACATCACCCGTAACTGGGAGACCGTCCGCGAGATCCGCAAGCCGATCATCGCTGCCGTGGCGGGCTTCGCGCTCGGCGGTGGCTGCGAACTCGCGATGATGTGCGACATCATCTTCGCGGCGGAAACGGCCAAGTTCGGTCAACCCGAGATCAAGCTGGGCGTGATGCCTGGCGCAGGCGGTACGCAGCGCCTGCCGCGCGCGGTCTCGAAGGCGAAGGCCATGGACATGTGCCTGACCGCACGTTTCATGGATGCAGCCGAGGCGGAGCGGGCCGGGCTGGTGTCGCGTGTGCTGCCTGCCGACAAGCTGCTCGACGAGGCGATTGCCGCTGCGACGACGATCGCCGAGTTTTCGCTGCCGGCGGTCATGATGGTCAAGGAGTCGGTGAACCGTGCGTACGAGACGACGCTGGCCGAGGGCGTCCATTTCGAGCGTCGGCTGTTCCATTCGTTGTTCGCGACCGAAGATCAGAAGGAAGGGATGGCGGCATTCGTCGAGAAGCGGAAACCGGTATTCAAGAACCGTTGATTCGCCGGCGGCCGGGTGGAGCTTGGCGAGCGACGGGTGTCGGTCGCCGCCATGATCGCCTGGTGCAACGAACCCCAAGCCCCCGTGCGCGGCAGCGCACGGGGGCTTTTCAAAATATTTTCACAAAGGGGTTGCGCAGACGAGGGCGGGTGCTTAGAATCACGCCTCTTTCGCGCTAACGGAAACGCGGCGCGGGAGAAGAAGGGAAGCGGTGCTGTCGGGCTGGTCGTAGCAGCCTCGGCGGTGCAGGAAGTTGAACCCCAGCCGTCGCAACGAAGCAGTTAAAAAGTTGTTGACGAACTGAAAAAGACGGTTCATAATCTCGCTTCTCTGCTGCTGAAAACGCGGCGCTGCTGAAAACGCGGCGCTGCTGAGAAACACGAAGTTTCTCGCAGAAATGCTCTTTAAAAATTAACAGCCGATAAGTGTGGGCGCTTGATGGC
>NZ_CAJPHM010000015.1:0-201440 GCF_905339955.1 Burkholderia sp. BCC1996 | reverse complement strand
TTTTGCGGCGCAGCATGTCCATGATGCACAATCTTGGTGCGGAAATTTCCGGTATCGTCCGCTTGAGGGATACTTGGGGGCGCCGGAAGAAATCACCAGTCGGGAGAAAGCGCCACGACCAGTCATTGGGATGCCACGATGGGGACGACTGACGCAAGGCAAAAGCGCTCTTGCCGTCGACCAGTTCGGCAGCGGCGGCTTACGGACGTAAAGCAGTCTGTCGACTCCAAGTCAAAGGTCGTGTCGCCCCTTCTCAGCCATTGATCATTCATGGCATGAGTGGTCCAGGATGGTCGGCAAGCGACCGCAGGAAGTGTTTGCTCCGACGCACGCCTAGCTCTCATGTCGACGGTGAGGAGATAGATCGGATATCGGACTGTCATTGTCCTAGTCCGCGTTGTAGTAGATCGACCGCATCCGAGACTAAAGGCATCGGCAGGGCATGGCGGTCTGTAGAACGATCTTCCATACGAGAACGCGGTCAGCGATTGATGGAGAGGCAGAGGCGGAATGCCGAAGCCCCCGAGCCATCGCCTGCTAATTGACAGCGGTCTTAGCCTGGCTAACCCACCAGTTCCGCTCCCGAATCTCCTTGGGATTGAATGGGGTGCGTAATCTTCGCGCGATCTGTTCCAAGTCTCCGGCGTCAGCAGCCGGGTTGACATTGTAGGCGTGCCAGATAGCCCCAGAGACCGCCAATCCAATGTCTGGATCATTGACCAAGTCTGGCGAATTGAGTAGATCAACGCCGACCATTTCGCCGAAACGTTTGTAGTTGTACCGACCGACGACAAGGAGGCCGTATATGTTTCGGCCACGATAGCGCCAGCCATCTCCGCTTCCTGGTGGCCCGTTCCCCAAGTCGCTTCTGCCCCCGTAGATCACGTTGGCGATGGCTTCGGGCTTACCAACGAGGCTTCTTGCCATTTCGTCAGATATCACTTGGCGAGGCCAGTCCTTACGCAAAGCTGCGGCAGAATATGTAAGCCTATCCTCCTTGGCTCTAAATCCCCCGGTCTCGTAACCGATGGCGCCTAAAAAGTAGGCAAGGCGGATCGGGGTATTAATCTCGTATTTGGCCAAGACGTCGCGGTGTTTGAGGAGCGCGTCGGCAAAATATTCTCTGCCACGGAAGAAGTGCACTAGCTTTGCACGGTCGAGGCCCTCCAGGAAAGGAGTGACTTTGTCGGGCGTTCCGACCGGCTCGGGTTTGTCCGGCACACCGTTGAACTCGCCGCTGGCGAAGCTCCAGCGGCCTGACGCAGTGAGACCGTTAACCACGAGCGGGAGTTGTTCACCGCCTGTGTCGTTGGAAACAAGCGTCTTCACGTCGTCAAAGAGCAGGACTATCGGGTCGTTCGGATGTCGCGCTATTGCTTCAATCAAGCGACCTGAGAACGGACTACTCTCCAGCGAAGCGCCTTCGTCAGCGATATCGCCAGCGCGTGTCGCATAGGCGATGAGCGTGCTGCCACGGCGGCCCATGTCGTGCAGTCCCTTTGGATCTCGTGGCGTATTAGACGGATACCATTGGCGACACGCATCGAGCACAACGATGTTGATTGGGTTGCCGGCCTCCTCCATGTCCTTCAGCAGTGGCTGCAACGGAGTGCCTTCGTTGCGAACTTGGGCGGGAGTTCGCGCCTTGGATGTGAGCGGCAGCAGATAGTTGTTGCCGAATTCATCCTGAGCAGCGTGGCCAGCATAGTAGAAAAAGCCTACCGCGTTGTCTCCAGCCGCACGCAGTCGCTTCCCGAATGCAGCGATCACGTTGGTTAAAGTGGGGCGGTCGAGATCGTAACTGTTCGGCTGCAAGGTAAAGCCCTGTCGCCTTAATTGTTCAGCCAGCTTTTGCGCGTCAGATAATGCGTTTGGCAGAGAGGGATTCGGCTTATAGTGGGTATTGCCAATAACTAATGCAATGCGGACCGGTGTTTGACCGCAGGCCGCGCAGCATGCAATTGACGTTGCAATCAACAACAATACTCGGCCGAATCGGACTCGCCAACTGTTGTTTCGCAGTGCCGGTTGTGCGACTGTGATCATTGCAGTGGCCTCAGGCACGGCGCCCTCGCTCAAACAAGGCGGCCTCCGCTTCACGACGAATGGGTAATCCCCGTTGGTCGGGGCCCGGCCAGAGGTGCTTCATTGCACGAATTCGATCGGGTACTTTATCGAATTGCTCGGCTGCCATCAATTGCTTGATCTCGTACATCTCTTTCCGAGATTTGTTGTTATGCGTCGACGGCCCTCGGTTGTAAACCAGCGAAACGAGTGCCCCGAAGCTATCGTCGGATAACATTCCGCAGTTTGGAAAAGCGTCTTCCGTCTGTTTGGTGGGGTATCGCAGGAAAGCGAGAAACTGCGAGTAGGCGTCCGACCAAGAAATCTCGACAGATTGCACACGCGGCAAAGCTGCCTTTGCGGCGGGCCCCTTGAGTGCAGCCACGCTTGTCAGAAGCGCGCGGTCATCCACGCTGAGCATCGGCCAGTCACGATCGATGATGGCTGCGTTTGCGGACTGCAGGTCGTAGCCGACTCCGATAGTCACGCCTGACTGCCCCTTTGGCCAGATCGGTCGTTGATACTTTGCTTTGTAGACCGCCTCGCTCGCGACCTCGCAGGCAACAATCAGATCGATCGACCGCTGGCTCAATAGCCGCTTAGAGGGTTTACCATGAGGTACGCCGCGAGCCCCCGTCTTATCGCGATAGATCCAACTGTGCTCAACCATTTCCGGGTCATTCTGGATTTGATGAAGCAGTGTTTCAAATCTATCGGCCTGTGCAAAGGCAGGCAAACTGTTCGCGAGTGCAGCCGAACCTAGAACCGAGAGAAACACGCGTCGTTCCATAGGAAACCTCAGGCTCCAAGCAAACGTGTGGAAAATGCAACCAACACATGTTATGTGGTTTTCTTGACAGCAAGCGCCAGAAGTTTGACTTTGACCGCCAAAGCCCACGACCGTGCCTTGCTCGCGCTCGGGAGATTCGATGAAGCGCGACTACTTCGCCTTTATGCCCAGGCCAGACGCTGTGATAGCAGCGAGGAGTCTGACCATCACCCGTCAACCTTACAACGAGCAGCACCTTGAATTGCGCTCTCAACGGGGGGCCACGTAGGCGATGAGCACCTCAACCTAAGGGTGATGCGGTGTCCGGAAGTACAGGGTCAACTCCATTCCGTTCCCCCGTGCATTGGGCTAGATTTCAGCAATGTTTGGATCGGATTTCATCCCCCAGATTGGGGATGAAAAAATGCAATGTCCGATTCGTCCGGTGATGCCGCTGCTTTTGTCCTGTATGCAAAAGAACGGCAGAAAAACATTGAGAATCGCCATTACGTCTGACGAGAAGCACCCCTGAAGCAATATGCTTCGAGCCGAAAGCGCTCCCCGCATATTGAACCCCGCACAAGAATGAGTAAGATGCCCGAAAGGCTGTCGACAAGAACGCATCGCGCGGGGTAGCCAAATGCAACGGAACGAGTTGATTCCATCGGCATTGCTCGATGACATCTACGCTGCAGCACTGGGCGATCAGAGATGGGAAGTCGTGCTCGACGGCTTGCGATCGTCGGTAGGCGTGCGCATGGCAACACTGCTGTCGTTCGACGATGCGGCGGGAGTGCCGGTCATCGACCGGGCTGCGGGCGACGACGAGCCGTGGGTTGCCGATTGCCGCCGCGCATACAACACCGAGTTCTATCTGTATGACCCGGTCGTACCGATCGCCGGCAACTGGCCGACTGGTCGCTGGTTCGAGGACGTCAAGCAACTGTCCCGCCCGCAGCGCGAACACTGCGTGTTCTACCAGGAATTCCTGAGGCCATACGGAATCGGCAGCATCGCCGGCCTGTATATCCATCGCGGCGAGCACACCGGCGCATTCCTCAGCGTACAGAGCGGCCCCGAATCGCAGGGCCTGTCGGACGCACAGCGCGTCGCGATCGAAAGCATGGGCGCACACATCAGCCGCGCATTGCGGATCGAGGCACGCATCGGCGAACTCGAAGCACGCGTGGCCGCCGCGGAATCGGCGCTTGATGCGCTTCCGGTGCCGGTGTTCTTGCTCGGCGCGCAACGCGAACTCCGCTATACGAATCGCGCAGCCGATCAACTGATCGCGGCAGAACCTGCGCTGCGAATCGTGAACGGGCGCTTCGCGCCGGAAGGCTGCGTCGACGATGCGCATTGGCGGCACGCGTTCGCGCGCGGTGGGGTGTTGCTGCGCCGTACGACGGGTGAACCGCTGCCGCTTGCGCTGATGCCGGTGCCCGAACAGTCACGCCTCGTGCGCGAGCGGCCCGGCGTCGCGGCATTGATGACAGCAGCCGACCTGCGTTCGCCGGCGGCACGCGCGCAGCGGCTGCGCGTGTTCTACGGACTGTCGTTGGCCGAAGCCGATCTCGCGGTGCTGCTGTGCTGCGACGGACGCTCGCCGCAGGAATGCGCCGAGCTGCGCGGCGTGTCGATCGGCACGATCCGCTCGCAGATCAAGTCGATCTATGCGAAGACGGAAGTGTCGCGGGCAGCGCAATTGACGTCGCTGGTCATGCAGACGTGACGCCCCCTCACCGCGGCGACACCACAATCGCCGCCCGCCGATTCTGCGCCCGCCCGCCTGGTGTCCGGTTATCCCCCACCGGATCGCTCTTCCCCTTCCCGACCACCGCGATCTGCTTGCCGTCCAGCCCCACATCCACAAGCTCGATCGCCACCACCTCCGCCCGCCGCCGGGACAACTCGAGATCGTAAGCCGCCTCCCCTTCCGCGTCCGAGTACCCATAAACCCGCACACCATTGATCCCGGCCGACCTCAACGTCCTCCCGATCCGCTCGACGATCCGCCTGACGACCGGCTTGAGGTTGTACCGATCGAAATCAAACAGGATCGGCCCCGTCGACCCGAACTCGAACCCCTGCTCGGTCTCCTGAAACCCGGCCGACTTCAGCGCCGTGACCTGCGTCTGCGTGAGCCCACGATGAAGCGGCGGCGTCTTGCACCCGCCAAGCAGCAGGCACAGCAGCACCGCGCTCGCGACGCACATCCTCCCCATGCTCACAGATAACGCGTTTTTCATCACCGCCCCCTTCCTTCGCATGCGCCCGCATCGCGTGCGCTTCTTATCCCGCCGCCGCGGCCTCGCCCGCAGCGCGAAACGATAGACCTCAAACCCGCCCGGCTACGCCTTCCGCCAACTGCCACGACCCCGGCCGCGCACGCTTGGCGCGGTACATCGCGGCATCCGCCGCGCGCAGCAGGCCGCTCGCGTCGGACGCATGGTCGGGATACAGCGCAACGCCGGCACTCATCATGGTGGCCACCATGCGTCCGTCGGGCAACTCGATCGACGACACCAGGCCGGACAAAATCTGCTCGGCGATCCGGCACACGCTGTCCGTTTCGCGCACACCCGTCAGCATCACCGCGAATTCATCGCCGCCCAGGCGAGCGACGAGATCGGCTTCGCGCACCTGCGCGCGCAACCGCGCCGCGATGCCGACCAGCACCGCATCGCCGGCATCGTGGCCAAGGCAGTCGTTGATTTCCTTGAAGCGGTCGCAGTCGAGATACAGGATGGCGACCCGCTGCCCCGTCACCACGGCGTCGCAGAGTGCAAGCGACAGACGCGACTCGAACTGCACGCGGTTGGGCAAACCCGTGAGCGCATCGTGCGTCGCCTTGTATTCGAGCGACGCGTTCTCGTTGCGCAGCGTGTTCTGCCACTCCTCGAGTTCATCGAGCAGCGCATTGAAGTCGTCGCCGAGCTGGTTCAGTTCGGCGATCGCCACGGGCTCGACGCGACGCGCGAACGCGCGCTCGCGCCGCACGGCGTGCGCGACGGTGGCGAGTGCGCGCAGCGGCACGACGATGTTGCGCAGCAAACGCTTCGAGCTGACATAAGCGCCGAACACGCTGACGACGAGACAGCCGAGAATGCCGCCGATGCCGCCGAGCAGGAAGCCGAAGAACTGATGCCCGCGGCCACGCACGATCACCTGACCGACGACGATGCCGTCGTGCATCACCGGGACGGTCACGGCCCCCGGCAACGCGAGATCGGCGACGCCGCGCTCGAGCCTGGCGATCCGGCCGCCGGCAGGCAGCTTCCAGATCGCGAACAACTGCCCCTTGTTGTCCGTGACCACCACCTGCGCGACGTCCTCATCGCTTGCGATCGTCGCGATCGCTTCGCTCGCCGCGGCACGGTCGCCGAACACGAGCGCCGCCTCGACCGTGTAACCGAGCGAGCGGGCCAGCAGGTTCAGGTTGTTGCCGGCATACGCACGCAACGCGATCACGGCGACGACGATCAGCGACACGGCGGCCATCGTCACCGCGACGAACGCCAGGCGCAGGTGCGCGCGGCGCAACACGCTTTGCAGCGTCGGGCGCGGCACGCTTGAGGACGCAATGGGGGGCGCGGAACGTGTCATGGCGTCAGCGTCCGCCGCGCGAGGTTGAGCACGTTCGGATGCACGCGCACGCCACTGCGCGCGACGGCGTCGAGATTGATGTCGAACGTCACGTGTTCGCCTTCGACCGTCAGACAGAACATGCTGCCCGCGGTGCACGACGGATCGTGTTCGGCGATGGTCAGCACCGGATGGCCGGCGAGCGCGGTTCTCACCCGCATTCGCTCGTCGTTGCCGAGCGCGCCGAGATACACGACGTCGCAGGCGATGCCGAGCGAGGGATCGTCGAAGCGGACGCGCTGCACGTCGAGCACGGTCGAGCCGGCCTGCATCGTGTCGGTGAGGTCGCCCGCGTAGTCGGGCCTGCCCGTCACGCATAGATGCAGGCGCGCGGGCGTCGTCGGCCAGCGCGTGAAACTGACGATGCCGAGCACGACCTGGCGTACGTTGGAGTCGTGTGACGAAAAGGCGGGACCCGTCGGGCCGGCAGGAGTCGCGGTGGCTGAGATTTGCATCGCGTCGACCGGGTCGTCCCTGGCGGCAGGCGATCCGGCAAGGACGGAAGGGACAACGCTCAGAACGCAAACGATTGCGATGAACGCGTGGCGCAACGAGGCGACTCGGCCCGACCGGCCGGACGCCGTCCGCGCGGCGATTGCCACCGCGCCCGCTGGCGTCGATGCGGCCGCATGATTCGCGGCCGTCGCGCACACACTCGCATCCATGATGGAAACATCGGTTGCAGTCGTTCCCGGCCCTGCCTCCTGCCTGCCATGTGCGCGCGCAGGTACCGTGTCACGCACATGATTGCTTCCATCTTAGGTAAAAATTCGCAACCCGAACCAGTGGGATACTCCCGCTAAATGGCAATCGGAAAATAGGGCGAATCGGTGCGATGCGCGACGATGCGAGCAAACTGTTTGCCGACGACGATCGAGCCTCGCCTTCGGAAAATTGATCAGTGGATTGGACACCCGGGCGCGTCAACCTTCATACATTCGTCCCGGCTTCGACCGAAGCCTCGTCCGCCGCCCGACGCTCACCTTCTGCCAGAAGCAGTCACGTCATTTTTCCCGCCACGATCGCCCCGCGAGCGACACCGCCGGCCACGAATCGATATCGACGAAAATACCGGTGCGTGAATCCTGCCGCCACACGCCGGCATGCGGGAGCCGGCCTGCACATTGGAGCGCCATGAAAGTCGAAAACTCGGAACTCGAAGCCTTCGTCGCCGTTGCAGAACTCGGCACGTTCCATCGCGCGGCGGAAAAGCTGCACCTGACACAGCCGGGGCTGTCGCGTCGCATCCAGAAGCTCGAACAGACGCTCGGCGTCGAGTTGTTCCAGCGCACCACGCGCAGCGTGACGCTCACGGGCGTCGGTCGCCAGTTCCTGCCGATGGCGCGCGAGCAGATCGCGCAGCTCGGGATGATGTTGTCGTCGATCCAGGAGATCGCGCAAAAGCGCTACGGCAAGGTGCGGCTCGCGTCGATCCCGACGGTCGTCGCACAGGCGCTGCCCGACGTGCTGCGCCACTATGCGGCCAGGTATCCGCAGGTCGCCGTGCAGATCCTCGACGGCAATCACGACTTCGTGCTGTCGCAGGTGCGCGCGGGCATCGCCGAGTTCGGCGTGAGCCTGCACCCCGGCGACGACGACGATCTGGTGTTCGAACCGCTCTTCACCGACCGCTACGTGCTCGCGACCCACGAGGACGATCCGCTGGCGCGCGCGGACGCCGTCACGCTCGGCGAACTGCGGCACGCGAAGCTGATCATCGGCGGGCGCGACAGCGGCAATCGTCTGCTGCTCGAAATGCTGATGGGCCAGGAGGCGGTGCGAACCCGCTGGTTCTACGAGGTCGAGCACATCTCGTGCGTCGCCGCGCTGGTGGCGGCCGGCGTCGGCAGCGCGATCCTGCCCGAAAGCGCCCTGCGCGCGTACGGCTCGCCGGCGGTGCGCGCGGTGCCGATCGCGAGCCCGACGATCGACCGCACGGTCGGCATCGTGCGGCATCGCACCATCTCGATGTCGAGCTTCGCGAGCGATCTCCTTGCGCTGGTGAAGGCAGCGTTCGCGTAACGCGGCGGGCGCGGCGGCGCTCGCATTGATGCCGGTTTCGCATGAATCGCGAGCCGAACGGCATTGGACGCCTGAAAAATGGCTGGTGACGATGGTGGCGAACATGAACGACGGACACGGGCAGCACGCGGGTCCGGGCAGATTCCGGAGGAGCCACCATGCATTTCGACGTGATCCTGCGCCGCGGCGAGCTGATCGACGGCACAGGGGCCGCGCGCTTCGAGGCCGATCTCGGCGTGACGGGCGAGCGCATCGCCGCGATCGGCGACCTGGGCGGCGCGACGGCGGCACACACGCTCGACGCGAGCGGCCTGGTCGTCGCGCCGGGCTTCATCGACAGCCACACTCACGACGACGCGTTCGTGCTGACCGATCCCGACGTCGAACCGAAGGTCGCGCAAGGCGTCACGACGGTGATCGCCGGCAACTGCGGGATCAGTCTCGCCCCGCTGCTCGCCGAACGCGACGTGCCGCAGCCGCTCGACCTGCTGGGCGCCTGGCAGTCGTTTCGCTTCCCGTCGTTTCGCGCGTATCTCGACGCGCTCGACGCAACGCCCGCCGCCGTGAACACGGCGGCCCTGCTCGGCCATTCGACGCTGCGCGTGCGGCACATGGCCGATCTCGATCGCGCGGCCAGCGCGGCGGAGATCGCGGCGATGGCGGCCGACGTGCGCGAAGCGATGACGGCCGGCGCGTTCGGCGTCTCGTCGGGCACCTTCTACCCGCCCGCGGCGGCCGCGACGACCGACGAGCTGATCGACGTGTGCGCGCCGCTGCGCGAGACGGGCGGCGTGTTCGCGACGCACCTGCGCGACGAAACCGACGCGATCATCGCGTCGCTCGACGAAGCGTTCTCGATCGGACGCGCGCTCGACGTGCGCGTCGTGCTGTCGCATCACAAGGTGGCCGGCAAGGCCAACCACGGCCGCTCGGTCGAGACGCTCGCGCATATCGACGCGCAGCGCGCACGGCAACCGCTGTGCATCGACTGCCATCCATATCCCGCCACGTCGACGATGCTGCGCGCGGATCGCATCAGCCAGTCGTCACGCGTGATCCTGGCCTGGTCGAAGCCGCATCCCGAGCTCGCGGGCCGCGACTTCCACGAACTGCTGCCGCTGTTCGGCGATTCCATCGACGCCGCGATCGACGCGCTGCGCCCCGCCGGCGCGATCTACTTCGTGATGGACGAGGCGGACGTGGAACGCATCATGCGCCACGAACTGACGATGATCGGCTCCGACGGCCTGCCCAACGACACGCGCCCGCACCCGCGGCTGTGGGGCACGTTCCCGCGCGTGCTCGGCGAATTCTCGCGCGAGCGAGGCCTGTTCCCGCTCGAAACCGCCGTGCGCAAGATGACGAGCCTCACGGCCGAGCAATTCGGCATCGCGGCGCGCGGGCGGCTCGCGGTCGGTCATTACGCGGATCTCGTCGTGTTCGATCCCGCCCGCGTGATCGACCGTGCGACGTTCGCGAGCCCGACGCTTCGCCCTGAAGGCATCGAGCACGTGTTCGTCAACGGGTGTGCCGTGCTCGAACACGGCCGGCACACCGGCGCGCGCCCCGGCCGGGCGCTGCGCCGTGGACACTGACGTCGGCCGATCGATGGCACGCCTGTCCGTCGTCGCGAAGGCCGCCTCCCGCGCGGCCGTCGCCCCGGAATCAACCTGCACGGAGTCACCATGACGAATTCCAACGGCATCCCCACGCCGCGCGGCATGCAAACCGGCGCGGCCCCGCACGCGGACACCGCCGCGCCCGGCCTCGACGCGCTGTACGCGCGCCTGAGCCGGCGCATCATTCCGCTGATCCTGGTCTGCTATTTCTTCGGCTATCTCGATCGCGTCAACGTCGGGTTCGCGAAGCTGCAGATGGTGACGGACCTGCACCTCACGGACGCCGCCTACGGCGTCGGCGCCGGGTTGTTCTTCGTCGGCTACCTGCTGCTGCAGGTGCCGGCCGGCTGGCTCGTGCGGCGGATCGGCGTGAAGCGCTGTCTCGCCGGCTCGATGCTGACGTGGGGCGTCGTGTCGGTCGCGACGCTGGCGACCCGCGACACCGCGAGCTTCTATGCGCTGCGCTTCCTGCTCGGCGTGACCGAGGCCAGCTTCTTTCCGGCCGTGATCGCGTACTTCAGCGTGTGGTTTCCGTCACACCGGCTCGCGAAGGTCATGGCCTTCCTGTTTCTCGCGATGCCGCTCGGCGTGATCGTCGGCGGCCCGCTGTCGGGCTGGATCATGGACGCGACGCATGGCGGCCTGGGGCTGCGCGGCTGGCAGTGGATGTTCCTGATCGAAGGGCTGCCGGCGATCGTGCTCGGCGTGTACCTGCTCGCGCGCGTGACGGAGCGGATCGACGACGCGACCTGGCTGACCGACGCGGAGAAACGGATGATCCGCGCGGAGATGGCGCAGGAAGCCGCCGGCAAGCGCACGCAGCTCGGCGCCGCGCTGCGCGAGCCGACGCTGTGGCTGCTGTTCGCGACGTCGTTCCTCTACAACGTCGGCAACTACGGGCTGGTGTTCTGGATGCCGACGATGATCAAGGCGCTCGGTTCGCTGAGCAATCTCGGCGTCGGCCTCGTCAGCGCGATCCCTTATCTGGTCGCATCGGTCGCGATGGTCGCGAACGCGCAGCACTCGGTGCGAACCGGCGAGCGCCGCTGGCATACGGCGCTGCCCGTCGCGATCGGCGGCGTCGCGCTGCTCGCGAGCCTCGGCATGCGCGCACATCCGGTGCTCGCCGTCATGTGCCTGACCATCGGCGTGGCCGGCATCATGAGCACGCTCGCGATGTTCTGGAGCCTGCCGTCGCGGATTCTCGCAGGTGAAGCGGCCGCGGGCGGCGCGGGGCTCGTCAACATCGGCGCGGCCGTCGCCGGGTTCGTCGGCCCGACGCTGATGGGCTACGCGACCGGATTGACGGGCAGCACCGAACTCGGCGTCGCGCTGCTCGCCTTCACGCTGTTCGCCGCCGCCGCGCTGATCCTGTCGATTCCGCGCCGGCTGATGGTGCGCACGTGAACCCGGTGCCTTCGATGCGCAGCGCGCTCGCGCTGGCGGCCGAGATTCGTGCGGGACGCGTGAGTGCCGTGTCGCTCGTGCAAACCGTGCTCGCCGATATCGCCGCGCGCGACGGCGCGATCCATGCCTGCGCCCGCACCTTCGACGAGCGGGCGCTGCGCGACGCGCTGCGGATCGATCGGCTCGTGCGCGACGGACGCGATCCCGGGCCGCTGGCAGGCGTGCCGTTTCTCGTGAAGTGGAATGTCGACGTGGCGGGCTACACGACGGTCGCCGGCTCGCCGGCGCGCGCCGCGTTGCCGCCCGCCGTCGCCGATGCCGCGATGGTCGCGCGACTCTGCGCGGCCGGCGCGGTGCCGATCGGCGCGACGCACATGGACGAACTCGCGTGCGGTGCCACCGGCGTGAATCCGCACTATGGCGCCGTGCGCCTGCCAGCGGATCCGGCGCGCATGACGGGCGGTTCGTCGAGCGGCTCGGCCGCCGCCGTCGCGGCCGGCTACGTGCCGCTTGCGCTCGGCAGCGACACCAACGGCTCGATCCGCGCACCGGCTGCGCTATGCGGCGTATGGGGGTTTCGCCCGAGCGACGGGCGGCTGTCGGCGGTCGGCTGCCTCCCCTATGCCGAATCGCTCGACACCGTCGGCGGCTTCGCGAACGATATCGACGACCTGGCCGCGCTGTATGACACGCTGCGCGATGCACATGCAGCGCCCTCGCAACCGGCTCGCGATCCGGCCGCGCCGCTTCGCGTCGCCGTGCTGACGGGTGACTTCGAACGACATGCCGATGCGGATGCGCAACGCGCGGTGCGGCGTGCGGCGGCGTGTCTGGATGCGGGGGAAGCGGTGCCGGTCGACAGCGACGAAGTCGCACGCGTGCGGGAAGCCGCGGTCACGATCTCGAACGTGGAGCTGGCCCGCAACCATCGCGGGTTGCTCGACGCGCCGGCGGCGCACGTCTCCGAACGCCTGCGGTCGCGCATCGCAACCGGCCTCGCCACGTCCGGCGCCGCCCATCGGGAAGCGCTTGCCTGCCGGGCCGCGTGGCGCGCGCGCGTCGAAGCGCTGTTCGCGCGCTACGACGTGCTGCTCGCGGCCGCGACGCCCTATGCCGCGCCGCGCTTCAGCGACGCGACCGTCGATGTCAACGGCGTCGCGCTCGAACCCGCGAAGACGCTCGGCCTGCTCACGCAGCCGATTTCGTTCGCGGGGCTGCCGGTCGTCAGCGCACCGTGCTTCGTGCGGGGTGAATTGCCAGTGGGCGTGCAGTTGATCGGCGCGCCGCAACGCGACGCGGTTTGCTTCGACGCCGCGCGGAAATTCGCGGCTGTGTGGTGCGGGCTGCACCGTTAGCGCCCTTTTGGTGACCCAGGGTGCCAAGTCTGCTTGCGGTTCGAGCGTCCACGCTAGGGCGCACATACTGCGGGCAGTTGCTGCGACGGCTACCGATACTCGTCAAGTCGTGTGTAAGACGCTACGGATGGCAGACGTCGATGTGCGCTCGCTCGCGCGATGGGAGAGAAGCGGTTCAGGATGCGTTGATGCTCGTCGGATCAGAACTGCCAATCCTGCTGGTGCATGAATTCTTCGAGGTCGATGCATGGAATCTCGAAATGCGCACATACGTTGGGTATCTTCGCTGCATGCGGCTTGGGCGCCAGCCCGTCGCCCGCGCGCTGCCATCCCTCTTCGGTCACGACCGTCCCTTGACGAACCCTGGCGCAGGCAATGACGAACGGATCGGCGACCGGTGTGCCCTTGAGACGCTGCTGCTGCCCGATCAATGCCTGGAAATGCCTGATCTTCAAAATCGCCGCGACGAACCGCAGTTCATCCGCATTCGGCGTGGTGAACAGGGATCGATTGCCCTGCACCCACGCCAATACATCCGCGCTCACGGCTTGTCGCTCGATCTCGTTCAACACTTCTCTCGTGGAGATCAGTCGACGCTGCCCCACGAGCCTTTCGATACCATCCCAGATACTCCGGAACACACGCGGATAGAAATGCTGCAGCGATCGAATGGAACTGGTGTCGAACACATAGATCATGCACCCGCCCCGTGAAGAACATGCGCTTCAAATCCCGCAAAGCTCTTCGGCTTGATCCCCAGAAAATCCGCTGCCTGCTCGAGCGTGATCTGATGCCGGTAGTGACGACCGACGACTTCTCGCGCAAAGCGGTCGCTCAGATATGCGCCTTGATTCGCGTAGTAGCTACCGCCCGTCGCTTCTCTGCGCTGCGCCGACCAGATCGCCGCCTTGCGCTTGTAGAACGCTTGACTGACTCGCCCCTGGTCGAGCATGCGCCGCAGCACGGCTTCTCGACTCACCCCGAAATAGCCGGCCAGTTCGGCAAACGCCTCCTCGGACGCGGATTCAGCGTCGGCGGGAAACCCGGCCACGAGACGATCGAATGCCGTGTGCGGAATCAATACATCCGCCGCTATGGCGTTGCAGAATCGCTCGATATTCTTCTCGGCGTGCGGAAGCGCGTCGATATAGCCGGAATCGAGCTTGCTCAGGCCGTTCATGCCCAGGAGCAGGTGCGCCAGTTCGTGCAGAAGACTGAATATCTGACGCGTCTTCGTCGTACTGTTGTTGAGATAAATGATCGGGAACGCATCATCCATCAAGCAAAACCCTGAAATCTCACGCTGCCTGAATGCCGACTTGAAGACAAAAATGCCCGCATCCTCGATGGCTTTTCGCCATTGCTTGAGCGCGAGATCGTCATGACGCCAGGACGCTTGTTCCTCGAGCGTGATGCCGAGCGCATCACGAATCCGCTCCGCCTGCTGCGATACGGACTCCGATAGCGAGAGCGACAAGGATTTCCAGATCATGTCGGCCGCGGGATTGCGCCCGCCGAACACTTCCCTGAGCGATAGCTGAAACGCCTGCGCCTGCCGGACCTGCAGATAAGTGTCACGGGTAAGCGACCGCATATCCGCGTCCGGCAGCGTCCGGAATTCACGTTGAGGTACTTTCTCCTCGGGCGGAGCGGGAAGAAAGAAGACCGCGAGCGGCCGCTTGAAGACCTGATACGCGAGCTTTTCGAGCTGAGCGTAGGTCGGCGCCCCCGCTCCCGCCTCCCAATCGGCAACCTCGGCCGACGGAATGCGAAGCATGGTCGCGACTTCGTCGATCGACAGTCCGACCGTTTCTCTCGCCCAACGCAACACCTCGGGCTGAACGCCTTCGACAGGTTCTCGTTTCATCCTTGCTTCTCTATCGATTCAAGAGGCCAACATCAGCAGCATGACGGATACATGCGTCACTCGCCACCGACACGCTCGGCGTGCACAAAACGCTCGCGCCGGACAGGGCCCGGAATGCCGCCGGCACCGGCGCTTCGAATCCATTTTAAATCATGAAGTTACAAGTCAGAGCGGCGGCGAAGCGCGAGAAAATGCACCGAATCTCGACCGACGCTTTGCGCAGTAGGGACGCTCGCAATGTCGCCAATCGTGAAGCGCGAGCCACCGGGCCGTATCCTGATTTTGCGGATCGAACGACATAGCGAGTATCCTAACGAACAGCCGCATGCCGACGAACCGTCCGTCATTCGGCCTCGTCCACAACGTCGGCTTATCACCGACACCAACCGCGGTCACACCACCGATGGACTTCGACGTAATCGTTCTGGGCGCGGGCATCGTCGGCGTCTCCGCCGCGCTTCACCTGCAGGATCGCGGCCGCAAGGTCGCCCTCGTCGACCGCGGCGCGCCCGGCGAAGGCACGAGCTTCGGCAACGCGGGGCTGATCGAGCGCTCGTCGGTCGAGCCGTATCCGTTTCCGCGCAGCCCGTTCACGCTGATGCGCTACGCGCTGAACCGCTCCACCGATCTCTACTGGCACAGCACGTCGCTGCCCGCGTTCGCGCCGTGGCTCGCGCGTTTCTGGTGGGAGTCGGCACCGCTGCGTCACGCGGCGGCCTCGCGCGACATGCTGCCGCTGATCGAGCGCTGCATCGTCGAGCACGACGCGCTGATCGCACGCGCCGGCGCCACCGAGCTGATCCGCGCGAGCGGCTGGATGGAAGCGTTCCGCACGCCGGCCGCGTTCGAACGCGCCGTCGCCGATGCGGGACTCACCGCGCGCCGCCACGGGCTCGGCATCACGCCGCTCGATGCCGCGACACTGCGCGCGCAGGAACCGAGCCTCGCGCCCGGCTTCTGCGGCGCACTGCACTGGCTCGATCCGAAAAGCGTCGTCGATCCGTCCGCGCTCGTCAAAACCTACGCGCAACTCTTCGTGCAAGGCGGCGGCACGCTGCTCACCGGCGATGCGGCGAGCCTCGACGCGCTGTCGCCCGGGTGGCAGGTCACGACGGACGACGGCAAGATCGCCGCGCCGGCCGTGGTCGTCGCGCTCGGCCCGTGGTCCGACACGGTGTTCGGCAAGTTCGGCTACAAGATTCCGCTGCGCGAGAAGCGCGGCTATCACATGCACTACGCGCCGTCCGAACGCGGCGCACCGTCGGCGCCGATCGTCGATCGCGAATACGGCTACGTGATCGCGCCGATGCGGCGCGCCTTGCGGCTGACCACCGGTGTCGAGATCGCCCGGCGCGGCCTGCCGCCGACCGGCGTACAGCTCGAGCGCGCGGAACGCGTCGCGCGCCCGGTGTTCGGCTTCGGCGAACGGCTCGACCCGCAGCCGTGGCTCGGCTTCCGGCCGTGCACGCCCGACATGCGGCCGGTGATCGGCCCCGCGCCCGCGCATCGCGGGCTGTGGTTCTCGTTCGGGCACAACCATCACGGGCTCACGCTCGGCCCCGTCTCCGGCCGCCTGCTGGCCGAGATGATGACGGGCGAAGCGCCGTTCACCGACCCGACGCCGTACCGCGCCGACCGCTTCTGATTGCGCTCGCCCGCGCTCAGTCGAGCGCGCGGCCGAAGATCCGGATCACCTCGTCGAGATGCTCGGCCATCGCACGGCGCGCGGCCTCCGGGTCGCGCGCGCGGATCGCGTCGAGGATCGCGCGGTGTTCGAGCTCCGAGCGGTGCGGCATGTCGTTGGGCATGTACAGCGACTGCAGCCGCTGGAACATCAGGTCGTACTTGTGCGCGAGCAGCTGCTTGATCATCAGCGCATACGCGGGGTTGTCGCTCGCTTCCGCGATACGGATATGGAACAGCCGGTCGCCCGGATGCGTGAGCGAGCCGCTGCGGTTGTCCTCCTGGTTGCGCAGGAACGCCGCGTGAATCCCTTCTATCTGCGCGTCCGAACCGTGCTTCGCGGCGAGCGACGCGGCTTCCGGCTCGATCAGCCGGCGCGCCTGCAGCAGCGCGAACGGCGGGATCTCGGTATCGAGGTCGAGCGCGATGCCGAGCTCGGGATCGATCTCGACGACCGGGAACGGCGCAACCTTCGTATCGGGCCGCGGCTCCGGCGCGGCCGCCGCCTCGGGTTGGCGCACCTTCACGCCGTCGCCGACACGCACGCTGACGAGCCCGCTGACTTCGAGCGCGATCAGCGCCTCGCGCACCGACGTGCGCGACACGCCGAACTGCTCGGCCAGTTCGCGCTCGGGCGGCAGGTAGCTGCCCGGCGGGAAGTCGCCGGACTCGATCATCGCGCTGAGCTTGTCGGCGATCTGCTGGTAGAGGCGGCGGTTCTGAATCGGCTGGATGGACATACGTTGATACAGGTAAGCGATTGCATTGCGGACGGTCTGACGAATGGCGCACGCGCGTCGGGCCGTTCGCGCCTATTTTATATGCCGGGCTTCGAATCGCCCGGCAGCGCATAGCAACGCGCGGCCGTGCCGCCCCACAGCGCGTTGCGCTCGGCCGCCGACAACCGCGCTTCGGCCCAGCGCTCGACCAGCGATGCCACTTCGTCATACGACGCCGCAAGCAGGCACACGGGCCAGTCCGACCCGAACATCAGCCGCTGCGGGCCGAACGCGTCGAGCGCCGCGTCGAGGCATTGCTCGATGTGCCGGATGTCCTGCCCGCGCAGGCCGCGCCGCCAGTCCGTCTCGGTCACGAGCCCCGACAGCTTGCACACGACGTGCGGCAGCGCGCCCAGCTCGCGCAACCCGGCACGCCAGCGGGCGAGCGCAGCGCCATCGCGGTGGAATTCGGCGAGCGGCGGCTTGCCGGCATGATCGAGCACGAGCCAGTGCGCATCGTGTCGCGCGCAGAACGCGCGCACCTCGGGCAACTGGCGCTCGAACACGAGCACGTCGTACACATAGCCGTTCGCCTGCAGCCACGCGACACCGCGATTGAACGCGGGATCCGCGACGAACGCGCCGACGTCGGCTTCGTCCTGCACCTGGTGACGAAAGCCGCGCAGCTTCGGGCTGCGCCATTCGGCGATGCGCTCGGCGAGTTCCGGCGCACCGAGATCCTCCCAGCCGACCACCGCCGCGATGTGCGCGTCGTCGCGGGCGAGATCGAGCAGGAATGCCGTCTCGTCGCGCCCGGCGCGCGCCTGCACCGCGATCGACGCACCGAGCGCCTGCACATGCATCTGCGGCCATAGCGCGTCGGGCAGGTAATCGCGGGCGAGCACGCCCATGCCGGGACCGATCCACGGATAGTCGGCCGCGCGGTAACGCCAGAAGTGCTGGTGGGAATCGATACGCACTGCGCCCATGGTGTCCTCGTGATTCACCGTTGCCCGCCGCGTCACGTCACGCTCAGTCGTACAGCACCGCCGTGATTTTCGGGTCGTCGATATTGGTCTTGTCGTACCAGTAGAAACCGGTATCGATGACCTTCGGCAGCTTCTCGCCCTTGACCGACTTCACGGCCGCCTCGACCGTCTTGTAGCCGATCCCGACCGGGTTCTGCGTGATCGCGCCGGCCATCAGCCCGCTGCGGATCGCGTCCTTCTGCTGCTTGCCCGAATCGTAGCCGATGATCACGACCTTGCGCTTCATCTCGCGCACGCCGTTCACCACGCCGATCGCCGAGCCTTCGTTGGTGCCGAACAGGCCCTTGAGCTTCGGATACGCCTGCAGGATCGACTTCGTCACTTCGGTGGACTTCAGCTGATCGCCCTCGCCATACTGCACGGTCACGACCTGCACCTTCGGGTGCGCGGACTTCATCCGTTCGAGAAAGCCGTCGCGGCGGTCGATGCCCGTACGGCTCGTCTGGTCGTGCGCGACCACGGCCACCTCGCCTTCGTCGCCGATCAGCGCGGCGAGCTTGTCGGCGGCGAGCGCGGCGGCAGCCTTGTTGTTGGTCGCGGCGGTCGTCACCGGGATGTCGCTGTCGACGCCCGAGTCGAACGCGATCACCGGAATCTTCTCGGCCTGCGCCTTCTTCAGGAGCGGCAGCGCGGCCTTGCTGTCGAGCGCCGCGAAGCCGAGCGCGGCCGGCTTCTTCGCGATCGCGGCGGACAGCATGTCGATCTGCTTGTCGACCATCGCCTCGGTTTCGGGGCCTTCGAACGTCACCTTCACCTTGTAGTCCTTCGCGGCCTGCATCGCGCCCGCCTTCACGGCCTGCCAGAACTGATGCTGGAAGCCCTTCGAGATCAGCGGGATGTAGGATTCCTGCGCCTGCGCACCGGCCGTCACGCCGACGGCGAACGTCAGCCCGACGATCGCGTTCAACACCTTGCTCCTGATCACTTCGCGTCTCCTTGGTTGGTATCGACTGAAATGCCGGCCCGGCCGGCGGTGAAGCGCATGTGTGTTCGTGTTCGTGTTCGTGTTCGTGTTCGTGTTCGTGTTCGTGTTCGTGTTCGGGTTCGGGTTCGTGCGCGCATGCGTCAGCGGCGGCGCCGGCGCAGGATGTCCACGTAGACGGCGAGGATGATGATCACGCCCGTCACGACCGTCTGCCATTCCTGCGCGACCGACATGATGCGCAGGCCGTTGGTCAGCACGCTCATGATGAACGCGCCGATGATGGTGCCGACGATGCTGCCCGCGCCGCCCGACAGCGACGTGCCGCCGATCACGACGGCCGCGATCGCGTCGAGCTCGTAGCCCTGCCCGAGCGCGGGCTGCGCGGAATTCAGCCGCGACGCGATCAGGAGTCCTGCGATCCCGCACACCGCGCCGCTGAACGTGTAGACGGCGATCTTCCACGCATCGACATTCACACCGGACAGCCGCAGCGCTTCCTCGTTGCTGCCGAGCGCGAACGTGTAGCGGCCGAAGATCGTCCGGTTCAGCACGATCGACGCGCCGACCGCGACGAGGAACAGGATCAGCACCGCATTTGGAATCGGCAGCGCGGGAACGAGGCTGCCGATCAGCGAATCCTGCGCGATCGACGTGAAGCCCGGCGTGTCGTTGAAGTAGATCGGCCGCGTGCCCGAGATCACGAGCGACAGCCCCTTGAGCAGCATCATCATGCCGAGCGTCGCGATGAACGGCGGCACTTTCATCTTCGCGATCACGAAGCCCGACACGCTGCCCGACAGCGCGCCGAACGATAGCGCGGCCAGGATCCCGAGCGGCAGCGGCATCCCCCACTTCGTCAGCACGACGCCGGCCATCACCGCGCAGAAGGTCATCAGCGTGCCGACCGACAGGTCGATGCCCGACGTGATGATCACGTAGGTACACGCGACGGCCAGCACACCGTTCACGGCGGTGGCCTGCAGGATCGTCACGAGGTTGTCGACTTCGAGGAAGTTCGGCGACGCGAAGCTGAAGAACACGATCAGCAGCACGAGGCTCGCGAACGCGAGCAGCTTCTGCCGCGCGGCCGGGTTGAAGAAGCGGGCACGGAGGCCCGCTGCGCCGGCCGGCGTGTCGCCGGTGGCAAGAGGCGGAACGGGATGCGTATCGTTGGACATGATCGGGTAAGCGTCGGAATCAGGACAATACGGTCGACTCGCGCTGCGTCGCGAGCTGCATGATCTTTTCCTGCGTGGCGTCGGCCGCGCGCAATTCGCCGGTCACGCGCCCTTCGCACATCACGAGGATCCGGTGGCTCATGCGCAGCACCTCGGGCAGCTCCGACGAGATCATCACGATCGCCTTGCCGTCGGCGGCGAGCGCGTCGAGCAGCTTGTAGATCTCGCTTTTCGCGCCGACGTCGATGCCGCGGGTCGGCTCGTCGAAGAACAGGATGTCGCAGTCGCGCAGCAGCCACTTCGCGATCACGATCTTCTGCTGGTTGCCGCCCGACAGGAGCCGCGCCGGCTGCGCGACGGACGGCGTGCGGATCGCGAGCTGGCGCACGTACGACTGCGCGGTGTCGCGCATCCCGCGCGCATCGAGGAACAGGCCGCGGCGCACGAAACGCCGCATGCTCGACAGCGCGATGTTGTTCTGCACGTCCATCCCGACCGCGAGCCCGAAGTGCTTGCGGTCCTCCGAGAGATAACCGATCCCGTGCCTGACCGCGTCGGCCGGCGTGCGGATCGTCACGGTCTTGCCGTGCACGCGGATCTCGCCCGCGTCGACCGGGTCCGCGCCGAACACCGCGCGCGCGACCTCGGTGCGGCCCGCGCCCATCAGCCCCGCGAAGCCGAGGATCTCGCCGCGCCGCAGCGTGAAGCCGACGTCGCGGATCGCGCGGCCGCGCGACAGCCCGCGCACCTCGAGCGCGACCGCGTTGGCCGACGTATCGGGCGGCGTGCGGAACGTCGCATCGAGCTGGCGGCCGACCATCATCGCGATGATCGCTTCCATCGACGTATCCGCCATCGGCACGGTCGCGACGTACTTGCCGTCGCGCATCACCGTCACGCGATCGGCGATCTGGCGCAGCTCGTCCATCTTGTGCGAGATGTAGACGATGCCGACGCCGCGCGCGCGCAGGTCGCCGATGATGCGAAACAGCTCGGCGATTTCCGCGTTGTTCAGCGCGGCGGTCGGTTCATCCATGATCAGCACGCGCGAGTCGAACGACAGCGCCTTCGCGATCTCGACCATCTGCTGCTTCGCGACCGTCAGCCGGCCGACCGGCGTGCGCGGATCGAGATCGAGCCGCATCCGCGCGAAGATCGCGGCGGCGTCGCGGTTGAGCTTCTCTTCGTCGACGAACACGCCGAAGCGGCCGCGCGGCTCGCGGCCGATGAAGATGTTCTGCGCGACGCTCAGGTGGTTCATCAGGTTCAGTTCCTGATGGATGATGCCGATCCCGAGCGCCTGCGCGGCGCGCGGATCGTCGATGTCCACCGCGCGGCCGTCGATCCGGATCTCGCCTTCGTCCTTCTGATAAACGCCGGCGAGAATCTTCATCAGCGTCGACTTGCCCGCGCCGTTCTCGCCCATCAGCGCATGCACTTCGCCGGCGCGCAGGTCGAAGCGGCAATCGTCGAGCGCCAGCACGCCCGGAAAGCGCTTGCTGACGCCGGTCAGCTCGATCAGCGCCGCGGGCGCGAGGGTCGTCGGGTTCGGATCGGGTTGCATGGCTCGCCGCCCTCAGCCGATCGCGCGATCGAGATGCGTATAGCCGCCGTCGACGAACAGCCACTGGCCCGTCGTGTGCGATGCGCGCGCCGACAGCAGGAACACGGCCGTGTCGGCAATCTCGTCGGCGGTCGTGAAGCGCTTGCCGAGCGGCACCTTGCAGGCGATTTCCGCGAGCTTCGCTTCCGGGTCGTCGAAACCGGCGATCCAGTTCTGGTAAAGCGGCGTCATCACCTCGGCCGGGATCACCGCGTTCACGCGCACGCCGTCGTCGCGCAGTGCGACCGCCCATTCGCGCGTGAGCGCGAGCTGCGCGCCCTTCGATGCGCAATAGCCGCTCGTGTTGCCCTGGCCGGTGACCGCCGTCTTCGACGAGATGTTGACGATCGCGCCGCGCGTCGCCTTCAGGTGCGGCACGCAGTAATGCGCCATCACGTAGTAGTGGATCAGGTTGCGTTCGAGCGACGTGACGAATGCGTCGCGCCCGGCATCGAGCCCGACGCCGTCGTTGATGCCCGCGTTGTTGACGAGGCCGTCGATGCGGCCAAAGCGCGCGAGGGTCTGCGCGACTGCGTCGCGGCATTGCGCGTCGTCCTGCAGCTCGACGGACACGCACGCGGCGCGCGGCTGCTTCTGCGCGAGTGCGCGCCAGAAGCCGTCGTCCGGCGTGTGGCGCGCGAACACCACCGGAATCGCGCCTTCGCCGGCAAGCCGCATCGAGATCGCGGCGCCGATGCCCGACGCGCCGCCGGTCACGATCACGACCTTGTCTTGCAGATTCAAATCCACTTCGCGTCTCCGTCGTTCATGTTGTCGCCGCGCGCAGGCCTTGCGCGGGTCATCGTGCGCCGTCGTGCTGCGTGCTGCGTGCTTCAGCCGCGGAACCGGTACTGCTCGAGCGATGCCGGCTTCATCTCGATCGAGAAACCGGGTGCCGTCGGCGGCAGGTACGCCGCGCCGCGCACGACACAGGGCTCGACGAAATGCTCGTGCAGGTGATCGACGTATTCGGTCACGCGCCCTTCCTTCGTGCCGGCAATGCACACGTAGTCGATCATCGACAGATGCTGCACGTATTCGCACAGCCCGACGCCGCCCGCATGCGGACACACCGGCAACCCGTACTTCGCGGCCAGCAGCATCACCGCAAGAATCTCGTTCACGCCGCCGAGCCGGCACGCGTCGATCTGCACGACGTCGATCGCGCCGCGCGCGATGAACTGCTTGAACATCACGCGGTTCTGGCACATCTCGCCGGTCGCGACCTGCACCGGGGCGATCGCCTCGCGGATCTTGCGGTGCCCTTCGACGTCGTCGGGGCTCGTCGGCTCCTCGATGAACCACGGTTTCGCGAACGCCAGCTCGCGCACCCAGTCGATCGCCTCGTCGACTTCCCACACCTGGTTCGCGTCGATCATCAGCTTGCGGTCCGGGCCGATCACCTCGCGCGCGATCGTCACGCGGCGGATGTCGTCCTCCAGATTCGCGCCGACCTTCAGCTTCACGTATTCGAAACCCGCGTCCACCGCTTCATGGCACAACCGGCGCAGCTTGTCGTCGCTGTAGCCGAGCCAGCCGGCCGACGTCGTGTAGCACGGGTAGCCTTCGCGCTCGAGCGTCGCGATCCGTGCCGCCTTGCCCGGCGCCTGCCGTCGCAGCAGGTCGAGCGCCTCGTCCGGCGTCAGGCAGTCGGTCAGGTAGCGGAAGTCGATCGCGCGCACGATCTCCTCGGGGCTCATGTCGGCGACGAGCCGCCACAGCGGTTTGCCGGCCGCCTTCGCCCACAAATCCCACACCGCGTTCACGACGGCGCCCGTCGCCAGGTGGATCGCGCCCTTGTCGGGGCCGATCCAGCGCAACTGGCTGTCCGAGGTCACGTGCCGCCAGAAGCGGCCCATGTCCTCGCGGATCCAGTCGAGGTCGAGGCCGACGACGAGGTGACGCATCGCGTCGATCGCCGCGCAGCAGATTTCGTTGCCGCGCCCGATGGTGAACGTGAGCCCGTGGCCTTCGAGCCCGTCGCGGTCGGTTTCGAGCACGACGTACGCAGCCGAATAATCGGGGTCCGGATTCATCGCATCGGAACCGTCGAGCTGGCGCGAGGTCGGGAAGCGCACGTCGAGGACGCGCATCGATCGAATGATAGGCATGGCGAACCGTCCGGGAAAGGGTTTCAGGCCTGCACGGTGCGCTGGCGCTGCTCGCCGAGCCCGTCGATGCCGAGCGTGATCACCTGCCCGGCGCGCAGATAGACGGGCGGCTTCTGCCCGAGGCCCACGCCCGGCGGCGTGCCGGTCGAGATCACGTCGCCCGGCTGCAGGCTCATGAAGCGGCTCAGGTAGCTGATCAGGTGCGGCACACGGAACACCATCGTCGCGGTCGTGCCGTTCTGGTAGCGGTGGCCGTCCACTTCCAGCCACAGCCGCAGCGCGTGCGGATCGGGCACTTCGTCGGCCGTCACGAGCCACGGGCCGAGCGGGCCGAACGTATCGTTGCCCTTGCCCTTGTCCCACGTGCCGCCGCGTTCGAGCTGGTACTCGCGCTCCGACACGTCGTTCACCACGCAGTAGCCGGCGACGTGCGACAGCGCGTCGGCTTCGTCGATATAGCGGCCGCCCCGGCCGATCACGACGCCCAGCTCGACTTCCCAGTCGGTCTTCTCCGAGCCGCGCGGGATCTCGACGTCGTCGTTCGGCCCCGAGATCGCGCTCGTCCACTTGCCGAACACGACCGGCTCCTTCGGGACGTCCATCCCCGATTCGGCCGCGTGGTCGGAATAGTTGAGCCCGATGCAGATGAACTTGCCGACGCGGCCGACGCACGCGCCGAGCCGCGGCGCGCCTTCGACGAGCGGCAGCGACGCCGGGTCGAGCTCGCGCAGCCGCGCGAGCGACGCGGGTGCGAGCGCGTCGCCGGCGACGTCGTCGATCACGCCCGACAGGTCGCGGATCCTGCCCTGCGCATCGAGCAGGCCCGGCTTTTCATGGTGTTTGTCGCCAAATCTCAGCAGTTTCATGTGGTGTGAACGGAAATGGAAAGTAAGTGGAAGGGCGCGGTCAGTTCGACCAGCCGCCATCGATCAGGTGAATCGTGCCGGTCGTGAACGACGCTTCGTCGGACGCGAGATACAGCGCGAGCGCGGCCACTTCGTCCGCGGTGCCGATACGGCCCATCGGCTGACGCGCGACGAACGCCTGGCGCACGGTGTCGGTCGACACCTGGCGCGTGCGCGCCTGCTCGGTGATCCGCTGCTCCAGCGACGGCGACTCGATCGTGCCCGGGCAGATCGCGTTGCAGCGGATGCGCTGCTCGACGAAATCGGCGGCCACCGACTTGGTCAGGCCGATCACGGCCGCCTTGGTCGTGCCGTAGACGAAGCGGTTCGGCACGCCCTTCACGCTCGACGCGGCCGACGCCATGTTGACGATCGACGCGCCGCCTGCTGCCAGCATCGCCGGCAGCAGCGCACGGATCAGCCGGTACATCGACGTGACGTTCAGGTTCAGCGAGAACGCCCACGCGGTGTCGTCGCAGTCGAGGATCGAGCCGTGGTGCACGAAGCCCGCGCAGTTGAACAGCACGTCGAACGCGCGCTCCTGCGCGGCGAGTGCGGCAACGTCGCCCGCATCGGTCACGTCGAGCCGCCGCGTGGCCAGACGGCCGCCCGCGCGTTCGGCGTCGGCCGCGAGTTGCGCGAGCGCGGCTTCGTTGATGTCGGTCGCCAGCACGTCGGCACCCTCGCTTGCGAACCGCAGCGCGGTCGCGCGGCCGATACCCTGCCCGGCCGCCGTCACCAGCGCGCGCTTGCCCTGCAATCTCATGAGTACCTCTCCCGAAGAAGCCGGCCGGGCCGGCTGATTGGCACAAAGGACTAAAGGTCCAACCAATCATAGGAACAGATTCCGGATTTGTCACGTTCGCGTGATTCAGTATTTTCCCGAGCGGGAGAATCGGGCGGGAGGCGCTGGGCGGGCTTCGATTACCGTATTTTTCAGGTTCCGCCGATCGGCCGCGTATCGCGCAAAGCCAATACCGGTGGGCGTTTGGGCGACACCGGGGCACCGGAGTCGCGCCGTCGGCACGGCGAAACTGACAAAAAAGTCATGTTCCCGTCAGGGTGTCAACGGCAGGCGCGCGCGATCATGGTGTTGCCGGACCGCGCTTCCCCGGACACCGCCCCCCGCCCGTCTCCGATCCCTGACGGGCGTCTCCGTCCCCCGCGGTGTCCACGTGACTGAGCGAGCAGACACGGGGGCGCGGGCCGATTTTCCGCCCCGGGCGTGCGCGTCCGGGGCGCTTTTGTCGTTGGCTTTTTCACGAAAATGCGCGTCGATTGTTTCTGATTCGGCAAAAGGTAATTTGAGCCAGACAGGATGTTTTTTCCGGTCACAGACGCTTACATTTAGCGCACCACTCATGGAAACCGCTACGGATTCGCCCTCGGGTAGTGACATCCACTGCCACGGCCGAAACCGCACGAGCTTTAGGAAACGGCAAATGAAGGCCTCCAAATCCCTGCCTGTGCTCGATCCCGCCGACGTCCACGTCGAAATTCTGGAACGCTCCGATACGCTGCTCGTCGTCCGCTGGGTCGAACCCGGCCGCTGTCACTACGGTGAACAGCGCTGGCGCCGCCGCTTCGCGCAGCGCACCGGCACCTGCGCGCTGTCGCGCCAGGTCATCCAGCGCGGCGACGAAGTGTTCCGCCCGGCCGAGCGCCCGGCACCCGCGAATGCGGCGGCGATGATCTCCGCCGCCGAAGTGCTCGCGCTGGCCGGCAGCCGGTAACGCCCGCCGGCCACCGCATGCCGGGGCCCGCAGCGTGATGCGCTTGCGCGCTCTAGAACCGCCGGTCTAATTCCCCCGCTTGTCTGCCCCGCCTGCGCGGACTATCGTTACACCACTCAATGTAACGATTACGCGTCGTGGCGCACCGGCCACGCCGATGGAGGCAGACATGCATGCATGGAGCGCGCGCCACGTCCCGGCGCAAGGCGGCAAGGTCGCGGTCGTGACCGGCGCCAACAGCGGCCTCGGCTGGCACATCGCGGAAACGCTGGCCGCCAAGGGCGCGACGGTCGTGATGGGCTGCCGCGACGCCGCGCGCGCCGCGCAGGCCGCTGCTGCGATTCGCCGGCTCCATCCCGCCGCACGGGTCGAAGTCGATACGCTCGACCTCGCCGATCTCGCGTCGATCCAGCGCTTCGCTGCCGGCGTCGCCGACCGCCACGGCCGCGTCGACATCCTCTGCAACAACGCCGGCGTGATGTTCCTGCCGCTGCGGCACACGCACGACGGCTTCGAGATGCAGTTCGGCACCAACCACCTCGGCCATTTCGCGCTGACCGGCCATCTGCTGCCCGCGCTGCGCGCCGCCCGCCGCGCGCGCGTCGTGACGATGTCGAGCGGCTTCAACCGCGGCGGCCGGATCCGGGTCGACGACCTGCGCGCCGAGCACCGTTACAACCGTTATCTCGCGTACTGCGACAGCAAGCTCGCGAACCTGGTGTTCGCGCTCGAATTGCAGCGCCGCTTCCAGCACGCGGGGTTCGCGGGAATCAGCGTCGCCGCGCATCCCGGCTACGCGGCAACCAACCTGCAGTTCGCCGGCCCCGCGATGGACAGTTCGCCCACGCGCGCCGCGCTGATGCGCGCGGCGAACCGTTATCTCGCGCAACCGGCCGAGCAGGGTGCGTTGCCCGCGATTCATGCGGCGACGTCGCCCGACCTCGCCGGCGGCTCGTACATCGGACCGTCCGGCTGGCTCGAGTCGCGCGGCCTGCCGGCACCGGCGAGCGTGCCGCGCGCGGCACGCGACGTGGCCCTCGCGGCACTGCTGTGGGAGGCTTCCGAAACCGCGACGGGCATGCGTTTCCTGAGTTCGGGCGCGCCCGCCGGCCGTCCGCCCGCCAAGCCGTTCGACGCGGCCGCCGAGGTGCGCTGAATCCCGCGCGTGCGTCGCCTCAACATTCTTCATACTTATTACGCTTACGGAAACGAAAGCAGGATGAAAGCCTGATCCGGCGTCCCACTGTTACCGCCCTGGAAACAATCTATCGTCAAAACCAGCGTTTACCCTGAACGACCCGGTGACTAAGATTTAGTCAATCGCTGCAGACATGGTGTCGCAAGCGAACCCAATAAAACACCGGAGGTCATCATGAAATCGCTCGTTTCCGCAGTTGTTGCCGCTGTCGCCCTGTCCGCTTCGTTCGGCGCTTTCGCACAAAGCACCGTGACCCGCGCTCAAGTCCGCAACGAACTGGTCCAGCTCGAACAAGCCGGCTACAAGCCGGGCGTGTCGAGCCCGTACTACCCGAACGACATCCAGTCGGCGGAAGCGCGTGTTCATGGTGCCGACGCCAGCGGCTACGGCGCGCAACCGGCTCCGGTCGTCCACTCGGGCGCCCCGGCTGCCGCAGCGTCGTCGAACGCACGCGACTCGGTCTTCTTCGGCCAGTAAGCCGACGCGCCCCCGGCGGGCGCACCGCGCATCGCGCGATGAAGAAGCAGTATCCGGACGAGCCCCTCATGCGGGCTCGTCTTTTTTCGTGAAACGCATACCTCCGCCGCCCGGCAGCGGGTGGCTTCGCCCGGGCGCCTTGCGTCCGGGCGCTTTTTCCCCGGCGAGGTATGCGTAACGAAGTCGAATGCGGAAGTCGAATGCGCCGATCAGCGCCCGGCGGCAGCCGCGGGCAGCGCACGCGACAGCACTCGCCAGCGCGACAGCAGTTCGTCGCGATCGACGTAGCAGCCCTGCAGATGCCGGCGGCCCGTCGACGGATCGAACTCGGTGCGCGCATGCAGCACGCGCCGGTTGTCGAACGCCCACATGTCGCCCGCCCGCAGCCGGCGCTGCACGCGGAAACGCGGCTCGCGCGCGAGCGCGAGAAACCGCCGGTACGCGCGGTAGACAGCCGCGACGGCGCCGGCCGGCGCATCGAGCGGCCCGCGCAGGAAGTTCGCGACGCGCACCTCGGTCACGTTGCCGCGCGCATCGAGCCCGATCACCGGCGCCGAACAGCGGTAGTCGCTGTTCGCACTCTTGTTCCAGAACTCGAACGGTGTCGACGCAAGTTGCGTGAAATCGTCCGGATATTCGCGCCGCAGCGCATCCGCGAGCGCGAAGCCGTCGAGGAAGACGCTGTCTCCGCCCGTTGCGTCGTTCGCGAGGCAGTGCAGGAACTGCACGCCCGGCTGCAATTCACGCGTCGGCAGGTCGGTGTGCGGCGGCAGGTTCAGCGACGTATAGGCATTGCTGTCCGGCCGCGGCTTCGATTCGACATCGAACAGCACGCCGAAATTGCTTTCGCGGATCAGGCCGACACGCCGCGCGATCCGGTCGACCCGGCCGGGTTCGGCCGGCACGCCCTCGACGAGCGTCAGCCCCGTGCGCTGCAACGCGGCGAGCCAGGCGAGCAACGCGCCGTCGTCCTCCATCACGTCACGCCACGCGAACACGCCGATCGCCGTCGCATCGTCGCCGGTCCACACGTGCCGCCCGTGCGCGGCCTGGCGTTCCGCGCGGGACGCATCGTCGTAAGCATGCGCGCGCAACCATCCCGGCGACCAGGCGCTGCGATGCCCGTCGTTCCACTCGACGTGCAGCGCGCCGTCGGTTTCGACATGCACGACGAGCGCCGACAGATCCTCGCGCGCATCGGCGATCTCGAACACCTGTTCGCGCGTGAGCACATGCACGCACGCGGAACACGCGCAGTTGTCGCGCAACCAGTCGAAGTGAAACGGCGATCGTCGCGTGTCGCTCCACTCGACGTTCACCGCACCCTCGCCGATCGTCGCCGCCGCAATGGCCGCGTCGGCGGAAAAGGTCCGCCAGTCCTCGATACGGTGTTGCGCTGCCTGCATCGTTGCCTCCCGGAAAACGCCCGCTACGCGTGTGGTGCGAGCAGAAACCCGCCGATCATCCGGTGCATCCGCGCCGCCTGCGGGCTCGTTCCGAGCGCGCGCCAGCAGCCGTGCACCAGCCCCTCTCCCATCCAGTAACGCGCGGCGCCGCCGGCCGCAACAATGTGTTCGACATAGACGCGCGCATCGTCGCGCAGCGGATCGTGTTCCGCGCCGATCGCGAGCACGGGCGGCAGCCCGTCGAAACGCGCCGCCGCGAGCGGCACCGAAGCGCGCAGCAGCGGATCGTCATCGCCCGGCGCATCGTCGCGTTCACTGCCCCAGTACAACGCGCGATAGCGATGGACGTCGTCGAGCGTGAGCATCGGCGCGTGTGCCTCGGTTTCGCGCGCCGGCGATTGCGGCTCGAAGCCGAGCATCGGATAGACGAGCGCGATCCCGTCGATGCCGCCTTCGCCCGCATCGCGCAGCGCGGTCGCGACGGCGGCCGCGAGGTTGCCGCCGGCACTGTCGCCGGCGAGCGTCAGCGGTCGCGCGCACGCGTCGAACGGCCAGTGCGCAGCGTCGCGCGCGGCGCGCGTGACGGCCAGGCAATCGTCGAGCGCGGCCGGCGCGCGATGCTCGGGCGCGAGCCGGTAGTCGACCGCGATCACGGCAAGCCCCGTGTCGGCCGCCAGTTGCGCGGTGATCGACGCATGACTGTCGAGCGAGCCGACGACGAAGCCGCCGCCATGAAAGAACAGCACGGTGCCGCGCGGCTCACCGTGCGCGGGCGCATAGCGCCGCAGCGCGATCGCGCGTCCGTCCGGCGCATGCCACACCGCATCATGCCGGACGATGCCGGCCGGCAGTTCGGCGGGCGTCCACGCGGCCGCGAAGCGATCGTAGACGCGGCGTTGCTCGTCGGGCGAGCGCGCCGCTGCGTCGGCCGGATACCACGCGTCGACGGCCGCGACGAACGCCGCGATTTCCGGTTCGAGCATCGTGTGCGCTCCGCGGTCCAGGGTTGAACGTCGACGCTAGCGGCGCGGCGGCAGTCCGATCACGCGGCCTGCATACGCAGGGGCCGCGCAATCGCGCTGCAACGCATGCACTTCGGCCACGCGCGCGGCGACGTCGTCGTCGAACGGCGCCGATTTCGCGCCGTCGCGCGTGTCGACGTGCAGCAGCATCTGCTCGCTCGCCGACACCGCGCCGTCGTGCCCGTCGGCGAACAGTTCGAGATACAGGTGCAGCCGCTTCGCGTCGTGCGCGAGCACGCGCGCATCGACGCGCACGCGCGTGCCCTCCTTGATCTCCTGCAGATAGTTCACGTGCGCTTCGAGCGTGTAGACCGAGCGGCCCCGCTCGCGACGCGCGGCGTCGTCGAGACCGATGCGGTCCAGCAGCGCATCGGTCGCGAAGCTGAAGATCAGCAGATAGAACGCGTCGCGCAGATGGCCGTTGTAGTCGACCCATTCGGGCCGCACGACGTCGCGGTAGATCGTCAGCGGGGTATCGCCTGTCATGTTCGTTCAGTCCTCGAATCGCATTCCGTGCCGCGCCTTCACCGCGGCGATCGCCTTCAGCACCTCGGTGATGCACTCGTCGCGATAGCGTTCGAGTTCCTTGATGCTGCGCGTGCCCTGCTGCTCGCTCGTGCCTTCGACGACGCTGTCGATCAGTGCATCGGTCAGCTTCGGCGCGACCAGCTTCGTCCATGGCAGTTCGAGCGCGGGGCCGAACTGCTGCATGAAGTGTCGCATGCCCGCGTCGCCGCCGGCCAGCGTGTACGTCAGGAACGTGCCCATGAACGACCAGCGGATGCCCGCGCCGAAGCGGATCGCATCGTCGATCTCGCCGGTCGTCGCGACGCCCTCGTTGACGAGATGCAGCGCCTCGCGCCACAGCGCTTCGAGCAGCCGGTCCGCGATGAAGCCCGGCACTTCCTTGCGCACGTGCAGCGGCCGCATGCCGAGCTTGCGATAGATCTCCATCGCCGCCTCGACCGCTTCCGGCGAAGTACGCGCGCCGCCGAGCACCTCGACGAGCGGCAGCAGGTAGACCGGATTGAACGGATGCCCGACCACGCAGCGCTCCGGATGCGTCGCACGCGCATAGAAGTCGGTCGGCAGCAGCCCCGACGTCGACGATGCGATGATCGCGTCGGGCTTCGCCGCGCGGCTGATCTGTTCGTGCAACTCGAGCTTCAGCGCCTCGCGCTCGGGTGCGCTTTCCTGGATGAAGTCCGCGTCGGCGACGCAGGCCTCGATCGTCGACTCGAAGCGCAGCCGCGCGGGATCGGCGCCCGGCGCGAGGCCGACGCGCTCGAGCGCGGGCCATGCATTCGCGACGCTCGCGCGCAAGCGCGCTTCCGCGTCCGGCGCGGGGTCCCACACGACCACGTCCAGACCGTGCGCAAGCGCACGGCAAATCCATCCGCTGCCGATCACGCCGGTGCCGATCGCGGCGAACGTCTTGATGTCGGTCTTCACTGCCATGTCAACACATCCTTCAAATCGAGGAGAATCGGACGGCGGCGCACCCGTGCGCGCCGCCGCATTGAAGCGGAATCAGCCGCGAAACTCACGCGAACTCGGCCACCGCGCGGCGTTCGAGCAGACGCTCGCCACGCGCCGGCAGGCCGAGCTTGCGACGCCCTTCGGCCGGCGTCAGCACGCGACCGCCGAGCCGTTCGACGATTTCCCGCGCACGCTCGACGAGCGTGCCGTTGGTCGCGTGCACGCCGCGATCGAGCCAGATGTTGTCTTCGAGGCCCACGCGCACGTGGCCGCCGAGCAGCATCGCCTGCGCGACCATCGGCATCTGCATGCGGCCAATTCCGAAGCCCGCCCAGTGCGCGCCCGGCGGCAGGTTGTCGACCATCGCCTTCATCGTGCCAGTGTCGGCCGGCGCGCCCCACGGAATGCCGAGGCACAGCTGGAACAGCGGCGGATCGTCGAGCAGCCCTTCCTTCAGCAATTGCTTCGCGAACCACAGATGGCCCGTATCGAAGATTTCCAGTTCCGGCTTCACGCCGAGTTCCTGGATGCGCTTGGCGCCAGCGCGCAGTTGCGCGGGCGTCGACACGTAGATGTAGTCGCCGTCGCCGAAATTCAGCGTGCCGCAATCGAGCGTGCAGATTTCCGGCAGCAGTTCCTCGACGTGCGCGAGACGCGTGAGGCCGCCGACGAGATCGGTGCCCTTGCCGAAGCGCATCGGGTCTTCACCCGGACCGATCTCGAGATCGCCGCCCATGCCGGCCGTCAGGTTGATGATCACGTCGACGTCCGCCGAGCGGATCCGGTCGACCACTTCGCGGTACAGGTTCGGGTCGCGGCTGCCGCGGCCCGTCTGCGGATCGCGCACGTGGCAGTGCGCCACCGTCGCGCCGGCCTTCGCGGCCTCGATCGCGGCGGCCGCGATTTCCTTCGGCGTGACCGGAATCGCCGGATGTTTGCCGACCGTATCGCCCGCGCCGGTGACCGCGCAGGTGATGATGACTTCGTGGTTCATGCTGAGTGCCCTCGTTTGATTCGGTTCGTGTCGCTCGATTTCCGTCGTACTGCAGATGATTTTTCGCTGCGCGCCGCACGCTCGCGGCGCGTGCGGGCCGTTACAGGCCGAGATAGGCCTTCACGGCAGGCAGGCCGTCCTTGCCGTCGAACGTCTTGACGCCGGCGAGCCAGGCATCGAGCACCTGCGGATTCTTCTTCAGGTACGCCTTCGCGGCGTCGGCCGGCTTCGTCTTGTTCATCACCGACTGCATCAGCTGGTTCTCCAGCTGCGTCGTGAAGCGCAGGTTCTCGACGAGCTTGCCCGCGTTCGGGCAGCGCGAGATGAAGTCGGGCGCCGTCAGCGTGTACACGCGCGCTTCGCCGTAGTTCGGGCCGAACGCCGCATCGCCGCCGGACAGGTAGTTCATGCTGATCTGGATGTTCATCGGATGCGGTTCCCAGCCGAGAAACACGACCCACTTCTTGTCGCGGATCGCGCGCTCGACCGTGACGAGCATCCCCGCCTCGCTCGATTCGACCAGCTTGAAGCCGCCGAGGCCGTACTGGTTCGTGTCGATCATCTTCTGGATCGTCGCGTTCGCGCTGCTGCCCGGCTCGATCCCGTAGATCTTGCCGTCGAGCTCCGCGCGATGCTTCGCGATGTCCTCGAAGGTCTTCAGGCCGGCCTGGTATTCGTAGCTCGGCACCGCGAGCGTCGCCTTCGCGCCCGACAGGTTCGGCGGTTCGACCACGTTGATCGACTTGCTGTCGAGGAACGGCTGGAGCTGCTTCTGCTGCACCGGCCACCAGTAGCCGAGCGAGATGTCCAGCTGCTTGCTCTTCAGGCCGGCGAACGAGATCGGCACCGATGCGATCGTCGTCGTCGGCTTGTAGCCGAGCCCTTCGAACACCGTCGACGCGAGCGCCGTGGTGGACGTGATGTCGGTCCAGCCGATATCCGCGAAGCGTACGTTGCGGCAGGTCGCGGCATCCGTTTCGGCCTGCGCCGCGGTCGCGAACGCGCCGGTCGCCAGCACGGCCGCGACGAACGCGGCGATCTTTGTCGACTTCATGTTTCTCCCCTCCGGTTGGACCGATGTCCGACGGTGCGCGGAGTGCGTCCCGGCCTGCATCGTGGGAGTAAAAGTAACGAGCCATATTCACCGCAAGACGACCGCCGGCGACCTGTTCTTGACTATTTGCGACTATGAGTGGAAACCACTATGCGCGCGGAATGGCTTGTATGGCGGGGGTTTGGGGTGGATTTCGATGAGGAGGGGTTTGTCCGGATGCGGCGTGACGAGATGCCGTACGCGACAACCAGACAGGGTCAGTCAGGTCCGTGCGGCTGCAAGCGCGTTGCCGAAATGCTCGACGGCGCCGTCGAAGCGCGCCGCGCCGACGTCGAACACCCAGCGGCGCAGCGCGGGGGGCGCAGCAAGACCCAGCTCCGCGACCCGATACCGGGTGTCGATCACGGCCAGCACGGCCTTCACCATGGCTTGCGGCATGCCTTCGGTGGCGGCGGTCGTCAGCCCGCCGTCGAGTATGCTCGGCGCAAAGGCTGCGCTTTCGACATCCTGCTGCATCGCCGTCCGCGCGGCCGTGGCGACGGCATCCGCGGTTCTTTCGATCGTCCAGCTGGCCGGATCGCCGAGCCCGACCAGCAACAAGGCACGCGCCGCGATGCCCGCGGGCGGATGGCTGATCCACAGCGTTTCCATCGGCGCGGCCCGAAAACGGCCCTCGTGCCGCAAGCCGGTGAGTGCCCCCGACAGTGCGAGGTCGAGATGGCGTAACCCGCCGGTCGGGCCATCGCCCGTCGCCTCGCGCGCAAACATGCAGCCACAGGAGAGGTCGACCTGCGCGCCTACGCCATCCCATGCGGCAACCTCGAAGGACACCTCCCGCCAACGACCGATACTTTGTCGAAGAACCATATCGTCTCTCCCGCAAGACTGGAACAGGGTCCGGAGCGCAGCGCGCGCCCCGGTGTCCAGCGTTGCGCCTCTTCATCGGCCTGCCCGGGCTTGCGCCGGCGCACGAGCAGCCCGTCATCCGCGTACGCCGGTATCTGCGTTGCGCTTATTGCTTGGCGGCAAGACCGAACGCGTAGAGCTTGTGACTCGTGCCGTCGTACGGCAGACCGAGCACCTTGGTGTGGTAGCCCGCCCCCCAGTACACCGACCCGTCGACGATGGCAGCGCCCGACACCACCGCGCCGTTGTTCTCGTAGCTCCACTTGATCTCGCCCGTCGCCGCATCGAGCGCATACATGCTCGCGCCCGTCCCGGCCAACGAGCCGGCATAGACGACCCCGTTTGCGGCCGACATCGCCACCGTGTCCATCTTGCCCTGCGGGTCGGCCGTGCGCCACAGCACCTTGCCGGTGGCGGCGTCGACCGCCGCCCAGATGCCGCCCTTGGTCGTCTTCTGGCCGTTCGGACCGTTGTCGACGTCGATCGATTTGCCGTCCAGGTTGCCGATCGAAACGTAGATGCGCTTGCCGTCGGCGGCCGTCCCCCACAGCATGCCGCCCAGCAGGCTGCCCGGGCCGACCTGCGTCTGCCAGACCACCTTGCCGGTCTTGGGATCGAGCGCCCAGTACACGCCGCTCTTCGCGCCTGCGCCCACCAACGTCCTCTCCTTCCCGTTGATGGTCGCCTTGAACAGGTTGGGCCCCGAGCCGAAATCGTAGTCCGGGCCGTCGTCGTGGTCGTAGTTGGTCGACATGTCGGCCGCCAACGTGCGGCTATGCCAGACGATCCTGCCGGTCTTGAGGTCGAGCGCGACGAAGCTGTCGATCATGTTGGCCGGCGTATCGGGTTTGCAGTTCTTCTGGGTCGGGTAACGGCAGTGACCCGGCGGGACCGAGAAGTTGTTGCCCGTGGTCACGTAGAGCAGGCCGGTTTCATGATCGACCGCAGCCGTGTTGCCCCACACCGAGCCGCCGGTATATCCCTTCGGCACCATATAGGTCTTCCACAGCATCTTGCCGGTCTTGGCGTCGAGGGCGACCACCGCGCCGCGATAGGTCGGCTTGTCCTTGAGCGCCTCGGCACGCGACGAGAGGCCGACATACACCACGCCGCGATCGACGATCGGCGATTGGGTAATGATCGCGGTCGGATCCGAATCCACCTTGGTCCGCCACAGCGGCGCGCCATCGTCTGCCTTCGCTGCCAGCACGAACGCGCCGGTCGGGTTGTTCGCAACCTGGGTGCCCTGCCCGAAGATCAGCGTACCTTCCCAGTAGGCCGGGCTGGTGCGCGACGCATCGTTGTCGATACCGCTGTATTCGGTGATCTTCTTCTTCCACTTCACCTTGCCACTGGCCGCGTCGACCGCCCACAGCGAGCCGCCGAAGTCCGGCACATACACGGTGCCGTTGGCGACGGTCGGCGTGGCCGACACGTTGCCGTCGGTATCCAGCGTCCAGCGCGGCGCAAGCTGCGAGACGTTGTCGACGCCGATGACGTGCTCGTCCGGCGCGGTGCGCGTGTTGTCGACACCCTGCCCGGCAAAGACCCAGTCTGCCGCCGCACCCGGGCCGCTTGCGATCATGCCGAACAGGGCAAGCGTGCCGATCATGGCCGGCGTACGCCGGCGCCACGAGGCAAGTCCGGCATGCTGCTTGTTGGATGTTTTCATGACATCACCTTACCGAGAGAAGAGTGACTGATGACCGGCCGAACCGAAACGGCCGCGGTGAAAAAAACTGGCGCGCCGGGGCGACAGGAAGCGACCGGCACGCCTGGCGATACCCAACCTGCGCGTGCTTTCAAAAGCGGGGAAAAGGTCGACATGGCCGGGATGAATCATTTGACGCAGCGTGAATATCGATACCCAAAGTTCGGTTGCGAAGCGCGAAACATAGGACCACTGCATGAAACCACCACACGCGCCGATGAAACATGCGCGCCCGTGACGACAGCGCGTGACGACGCGCGAACCCTGAAGCCGATGCACCGGCAGATCCGCCGCTCAGAACGTATGCATCATCCCCACATACGCGCCCGTCTGCGACTCGCCAGTCATCGGGCTCGTGCCCGACGTCGCATCGCGCGGCGACGCGAGCAGCGAGAAGTTCGAATTCCCGCCGTTGCGCACGTACGCGACGGTGCCGTACAGGAACGTGCGCTTCGACAGGTTGTACGTCGTGCCGAGCACGTACATGATCGCGTGGCCCGACGGATCGTGCGACGCGTCGCCGCCGCCGTCGCCGACCTTCACGTAATACCCGCCGCCCGTCACCGCCCACTGCGGCGTGGCCGTGTAGGTCGCGCCGAGCCAGTAGTGATCGGCGCGATCGGCGACGCCCGCCGGGCTGTCCGGCGCCTGGTAGTGCGTATACGCGCCCTGGATCTTGAACTTCGACACCTTCACGTTCGCGCCGACGAAATACTCGCGCGACGCGGTGAAGATGTTGCTGAACTTGCCGTTGTTGTCGCGCAGCTCGTCGTAGAGGCCGCGCACGTCGAGCATTGGTGAGTGATACGAGATCATGATCCCGTCCGAGCGGCCGAAGTCGTCGGCCGCGCCGTAGTTGAAGCCGCGCGACTGGTTGCCGAACGCATACTGCGCCTGCACGTCGAAGCCGCCGATCACCGGGCTGTGATATTCGACGTTGTTGCTGCTCTGCTGCCAGTTGCGGCCGCGCACGAGCGATGCGGACGAAAACGCCTGCTGCACGAACGGATCGAATTCCCACACGCCGTCGCTGTCGATGAACAGGTTGCGGCCGGCCTGCAGCTGGCCCCACGTGTCGCTCTTCAAGCCGACATACGCGCGGCGCGACCACATGCGTCCGCCGCCCGTCGTGCCGTTCATCACCTGGAACGCGGTTTCGAGGTTGAAGACCGTCGACATCCCGCCGCCGAGATCCTCGAAGCCCTTCAGGCCGAACATGCTGGTGCCCCAGTCGCCGCCTTCCGCGCTCCAGCGCGTCGAGCTGCCGCTGGGCGTCGCGATGTGGTTCAGGTATTCGACGCCGCCGTCGATCCGGCCGTACAGCGTCACGCTCGTCTGCGCGAACGCGGCCGCCGGTGCGGCGGCCACGATCAGCCCTGCGAAATGTTTGAATATGAGTCGCAAAATCAAGCCCGCCTCCTCCACGTCTCGACCGTCCGATGCGTTGGCCGGCAACCCATGCCATCACGGCAGCGATGGTGCAACGCACACCATACGAATCGACATGCACGCGTCTGACGTTGATAATCCGCCGAACTGCGACGGAACAAGCGACAAAGACGATGGAATCGATACGGTACGCGGCCGCCGCGAGCCTTCCCTTGCGGACCGATTATGAGGGTAGGACAAGCACCGCTCGATGAACAACCACTATTTGGAAATTCACCCATGCCGCTCGTTTCTTGATGACGAAATCGAGTCGTGCCAGCATCGGACTTGCCGCCTCTGTTGCCGGCCATGCGCCGTGACGATCCAGTGATGGTTGACGACGCAGTTGACGATGACGATCCATGCAATTGCAACACGCCCGCCGCAGCACGCCATGTGAATCGGCGGACGATGAAAAGCGGGAATGACGCGGTTGCCGGCCGCGCACGTACCGGCCGGCAACCGAACGCTTATCGCGGCGTTTCGACGTAGGTTTCCCTGCAGATCTCGCGCAGCGCCTGGACGAGCACATCCCGCGTCGGCGCATGCGATTCGGCGGCGCGGGTAAACAGCGCGATGGGCGGCAGCGTCCAGACCAGCGAGTAAGGCACGATCGCCACGCCGGCGATGCGCACCATTTCTTCCGCGATATCGGCCGGCACGATCGACACCGCGTCGTCGCTCGACGCGATCATTTCGCCGATCAGCTTCGACGAGTAGCTTTCGACGATCGGCACCGGCGGCGCGATGCCCGCCGACAGGAACAGGTCGGTCACCTGCTCCCGCATCGGCGTGTGGGGCGCGCCGAGAATCCAGTCCAGCGCGTGCAGCTTCTCCCAGTCGAGCTTCGTGCGGGCCAGTTTCGCGGCGAGCCGCCGGCTCGCGATCATCCGCGGCTGCTGCTGGTACAGGACTTCGAAGGAGACCTGCCCCAGATCGATCGCCGACGATGCGCGCCCGATCACGAGATCGACGCTGTGATCCTTGAGCTGCAACAGCAGCTGATCGCTGGTGCCCTCGTGGATCGTCACGGTCAGGCGCCGTTCCATCCGGGACTGCAGGCGCTTGAGCGCCGCCGACAGCATCTGGCCCGAAATAAACGGAATCACGCCGATATGCAGGTGCGCCGCATGGCCGGCGGCGACCGCCTCCATCTCGCGGGCGAGATGGTCGAGATCCTTCAGCATCGCCTTCGCGCGCTCGAGCACGACCGAACCGAGTGCGGTCGGCCGCATCCCGCGCGACGAGCGCTCGAACAGCGGCGTGCCGAACATGCTTTCCAGCTCGGACAGCGCATTCGTCACGGCGGGCTGGCTGCTGGCCATGTGCTCCGCGACGCGCGTCAGCGACCCGTGCTGCTGGATCTGCAGCAACAGCATCAGGTGCCGCATCTTCAGGCGCGCGCCAAGCCGCCTGACCACGTCGTTCGCGTCGAATGTCATTGCCGTACCGCCACACCATCATGAAAAAGTGATGGAGCGATATTAAAACAGAATCATCTCCTTATGGCCGATCCCTAGAATCACCTCCATGGATCGCGTCGGGACTGGCCTGACGCGCACGCCCGGACCCGACAACATGAAACAGACAGAGACCCAGCAGCAGGCCGCGTACGACTATCACGAGTTTCCGACCCCGGGGAAGATCTCCGTCGTCGCCAGCAAGCCGCTCGTGACGCAGCGCGATCTCGCGCTCGCCTACACGCCCGGCGTCGCCAGCGTCTGCGAGTCGATCGCCGCCGAGCCGCTGAACGCGCACCGCTTCACGAGCCGCGGGAATCTGGTGGGCGTCATCACCAACGGCACCGCCGTGCTGGGTCTGGGCAACATCGGCGCGCTCGCGTCCAAGCCGGTCATGGAAGGCAAGGCCGTGCTGTTCAAGAAGTTCGCGGGGATCGACGTGTTCGACATCGAGATCAACGAGACCGACCCGGACAAGCTCGTCGACATCATCGCCGGCCTCGAGCCTACCTTCGGCGGGATCAACCTCGAGGACATCAAGGCGCCGGAGTGCTTCACCGTCGAGCGCAAGCTGCGCGAGCGCATGAAGATTCCCGTCTTTCACGACGACCAGCACGGCACCGCGATCACCGTCGCCGCCGCGTTCATCAACGGGCTGAAGGTGGTCGGGAAGTCGATCAAGGAAGTGAAGGTCGTGACGTCCGGTGCCGGCGCGGCGGCGCTGGCCTGCCTGGACCTGCTCGTCGACCTCGGGCTGCCGGTCGCGAACATCTGGGCGACGGATATCGAAGGCGTCGTCTATCGCGGCCGCACCACGCTGATGGATCCGGCCAAGGAACGCTTCGCGCAGGAAACCGATGCGCGCACGCTGTCCGAAGTGATCGGCGACGCGGACGTGTTCCTCGGGTTGTCGGTCGGCGGCATCCTGAAGCCGGAGATGCTGAAGGCGATGGCCGCGCGGCCGCTGATTCTCGCGCTCGCCAACCCGACGCCGGAGATCTTCCCGGAACTCGCGCACGCGACGCGCGACGACGTCGTGATCGCGACCGGCCGCTCGGATTTCCCGAATCAGGTCAATAACGTTCTCTGCTTCCCGTACATCTTCCGCGGCGCGCTGGATGTGGGCGCGACGACGATCACCCGCGAAATGGAAATCGCCGCGGTTCACGCGATCGCCGGCCTCGCGCAGGAAGAGCAGAACGATATCGTCGCGGCGGCCTACGGCGGCGACGAAGTGTCGTTCGGTCCGCAATACCTGATTCCGAAGCCGTTCGATCCGCGCCTGATCGTGCGTATCGCACCGGCCGTCGCCAAAGCGGCGATCGAAGGCGGCGTGGCGACGCGCCCGCTCGCGGATCTCGACGCGTATGTCGAGCAGCTGCAGCAGTTCGTCTACCACTCGGGCGCGTTCATGAAGCCGCTGTTCGCGACCGCGCGCCAGCTCGTGCGCGACGGCGGCAAGGCACGCATCGTGTTCACCGAAGGCGAGGACGAGCGTGTGCTCCGCGCGGTGCAGGTGATCGTCGACGAGAAGCTCGCGCGCCCGATCCTGGTCGGCCGTCCGGAGGTGCTGCTCGCGCGGATCGAGCGGTTCGGCCTGCGCCTGCGTCTCGGTCAGGACGTCGAGGTGACCAATCCGGAATACGACGAGCGCTTCCCGCAATACTGGACCACGTATTGGGAACTGCGCTGCCGCGACGGCATCTCGAAGGAAATGGCGCGCGTCGAAATGCGCCGGCGCCTGACATTGATCGGCGCGATGATGGTGCGGCTCGGCGATGCGGACGGGATGATCTGCGGGACGGTCGGCGAGTATCACAATCACCTGCGCTTCGTCGATGAAGTGATCGGCAAGAAGCCCGATGCATCGACCTACGCGGCGATGAACATCCTGCTGCTCAATCAGCGGACGGTCGCGCTCGTGGATACGCACGTGAACGACAACCCGTATGCGGAGCAGATCGCGGAATTCACGATCGCGGCCGCGCGGCAGATGGAATGGCTGAACCTCACGCCGAAGGCTGCGCTGCTGTCGCGGTCGAACTTCGGGTCGGGCAGCGCGGCGTCGGGCGTGAAGATGCGCAAGGCGCTCGAGATCATCCGCGCGCACGCGCCGGATATCGAAGCCGATGGCGAGATGCATGGCGACTGCGCGCTCGATGAGGCGCTGCGTGCGCGGCTGCTGCCGATGTCGCCACTGAAGGGCGCGGCGAACCTGCTCGTGTGCCCGAACGTCGATGCAGGGAACATCGCTTACAACCTGCTCAAGACGGAAGCCGGCAGCAACGTCGCGGTCGGGCCGTTCCTGCTGGGGGTCAATGCGCCGGTGAACATCCTCACGTCGAGCGCGACCGTGCGACGGATCGTGAACATGACGGCGTTGACCGTGATCGAAGCGAATCGGAACGTGGCGGGTTGAGTGCGGCCCAGGTAGTCGCATGATGGGGCCGGCTGCGGCCGGCCCTGTCCTGCGAGCGAAGTATTAGAATCGTCGGCAATCGGCTGCCGATTCGGCGGCCGTCCCTGCTCGCGAGAAGACGCGATGAAGGTAACGATTGCATACCTCGACGAACCGCCATTTGGATGGACGGAACCGGACGGCACGGCAACCGGTGCCGACCTCGATCTTGCCGGCGAGATCCTTCGGGCGATCGGTGTCACGCGGATCGAACCTCACCTGACGACATTCAGTGAACTGCTGCCCGGTGTCGCCGCAGGCCGCTGGGACATGAACGTTCCGCTCTTCGTTACGCCGGAACGCGCCGCCATGGTCGCGTTCAGCGTACCCGTGTGGGGAATCGCGGACGGCTTTCTCGTTCGTGCCGGAAACCCGAAGCAACTGACCGGCTATGCGTCGCTTGCCGCGCGTCCCGATGCACGTCTTGGCATCATTACCGGACAGGTACAGCACGACTCGGCGAAAGCCGCGGGCGTGAGCGAGCATCAGATCACCCTGTTCGACCGGCAAGCCGATGCGATCGACGCGGTGCGCGCCGGCGCGGTCGACGCGTACGCGAGTACTGCGCTCGGACTTCGGATCGTGGCGAAACGGATGGGCGGCGCATTGCTCGAGGCCGTCGCGCATGAACCGGTAGCGGACCGGTTACACCACCTGCCGCCGTTGGGTGCCTTCTCGTTCAATCGACAAAACAGCGCGTTGCTCGATGCGGTCAACCGGCAGCTGCGCGCGTATCTGGGCTCGCCGGAGCATCGCGCGCGCATGGCGGGATTCGGATTGAGCAGTGCCGAAATCGATCCTGCCCTCCGCTGAAACGGTGGCGCGACGATGAGCACCGGTAGCTGGAGAAAGCGCATTCGACATGGTGGCGCTGGACGCTGCGCATCGCGCACGCTTGTGCTGGTGCTAGTGCTCGCGAAAACGGGCGGCGCCGCTGGCGCCCGTCGAGACGCCGAACCGTTTTCCGGAGGGACGTTCGTCGCTCGACACGGTTTCAATACGCCGGTGCGAACTGTCGAGCAGGACTGTCGCTGGCGGGTAACGGCCGGCAGCGGCGTTGAAGATCAACGACGCCACCTGGAGACCATGACGTGACGGACACCGAAAAATACGTGATGGAGTGCATCACCAAATGGGTCTGGTCAGGCTTTAACGACCCCGATGATGTCCGGGAAATGATGGAGGACATCCTGGAGCCGGACTGCGACGCAGATCGGCTGGAAGGTTTCATCGAGTCGGAATTCGAGCGCAAGGCTGCGGCAGAACGGTCCTGGCCTCGGGAGACGGATTGCGATCGGCTGGATCGCGTGTTCGATGAACTGGACGACGACGGCATCTGCGCGCTGTCGAACGCCGGATACACGATGTCGGATGGCCACTCGGACGTTTCGGAAGCCGTGCAGGACGCGCCGCAAGGGCGCTATCACGGGTACTGCTTTTATCACGGACAGGATGTCGAAAGAGCGCTGGATGGACACGGCCTCACGCTCGCCTTCGGCGACCTCGCCGGCGACGACGCGCGCGGTGCGGTAGTAGGCCGCCAGGTCGCGGAAACGCTTGCGCGGGCCGGGTTCGAAACGTGCTGGAACGGGTCTGTCGCCAGTCGTATCGAGCTTCCATCGTTCGACTGGAAGAGACGCCATCGGTAGCATCGGGTGTATAGGCCGGGATCTGACTGGTGGGTCAACGTCAGATTGGGTCTCGGATAATACGACCGTTCGTCGCCAATGGTGGTGATCGACCTGAAGCGGACGGTCAGCTTTCTACAAAGCAGCCATTCGCTTCAGATGGGCCAGACGCATAGTCCCATGGAACAGTCCAGACCGGACTGCGGTCGATCGTCACTACACGTAGACGTTTGGAAGATCAATCACATGCATCTTCCTCCAGCGGCCCGACGAGTTCCCCAGCAGAGCGACAGCGCTACAGCACGTTCGAATCGCCTCCCGCGCAGACAGACGATGTTCGAGCTCGACGGCAGCCAAATGTGCTGTCACGGCATCGCCGTGTGCGACAGTCAGATGTGGGACGATGCCATCGTGTGCGCCCCCATAGGGGCGAAACATGGGGAATCGCTCGACCAGCGCAGTCGTCAAGGCGACAAACGGTTCTGGCGGATCGGGAGCAAGATAAGTCGTGACCGCAAACCGCTCGACCTTCCTCAACGAAAATTCGAACGGCCGCACGTTACTCAGCGCGCTTTGTGCCTGATGAAGGACATCGGGCGTAATTTCGTCAGGCGGCATGAAGGGAAACAGGACCGTGATATGCGCCGGCACGCCCAAGTCAGAGGTAGCATCAAACCGGCTCCGAAGGTCCGCTACTGTTGACTCGGCTGCGGGAACCTCAACGACGAACGCTGTTGTGAGCATTCGGGAATCCTCTCGCGTCGATTGACCATCTATGGTCGACTTCCGTCGGTAACTCGCCCCTTGGCTGCCTGCGGCATCTCTAAATGATGATGGTCACACGGGGCCAGCGGTCCTTGTATCTTTTCTGCTGGATTCGCTGAAGATAGGTATCAATGCTGACACGCGCTGGATTGCGTCGTACCACCATGGAAAAGAGGTCGTCGAGCCCGTATGGCGCGCAGGCATCAATTGTCCCGTCACGGAGCAAAGTCAGTCCTACCGTCGTCGTGTACTCCGGCCAGGACGCAATGGCTTCGGCCAGTGAACTGAAGGGGGGCACCGGATGCCCAAAGGCGCTCTCGAACCAGAGATGAACAGCGGCCTGATTCGTGACCTCCCACGGAATTTCGGGACACTGCGCGGTGAGGCTGCGCTGGATTTCGGCATCGCGAATCGACGACAAGTCGGACGGGTCGAAGTAGGCTAAATCGACGTCGGCTAGGCGTGTCGGAGTCACATATCCATGGAGCGAGTCCCAGACCAAATTGCGAATGGCCCCTGCGCCAATGCACCAGGATTTCAGGCCCATTGCACGTGCCGCCGACAGCGCCGACAGACACCAAGATGACTGTCGGGCTATTTCGACTAATCTTTCATTGAGATTCATCGCGGATCTACGCAGCCTAAACGAGCAGCACTGCTCAGATTGTCATCAAATCCGGCCGCACTGTCGAGTGACCGGAACTGGCCGCCCGTCACCCGCGGAGGAAGCGATGATCGGCCCCACGAACGGCTGCCTGGGCGTGCAATTCGCCCCTCGCCCGAAAACGCTTGACCTTGTCACAGTGACAAGGCGTCCACTGTCGGGCGAGGAGGCGTTCATGACCCTTCACTATCCCCCGACTTCCCGTCACGCACTGACCACGGCACTCGAGCATCCGGACGCTTCGCTCCGTCTTGCGGCTGCGCTTGGTGCCGGCACGGCTCCCGATCCAGGCCAGATCACGCTACTGGTGAAGCGTTGCGGTGTCGAACCGGATTTCTTCGTTCGCGACATGCTCACCTGGGCGCTCACCCGGCATGCGCAGGATCTGACCTTGCCATTGCTGCTTGACGAGCTGCGCTCGCCGTTGGCGCAAGCGCGTAGCCAGGCGCTGCATACGCTCTCGAAGATCGGCGACCCCGCAACCTGGTCAGCGATCACGAGCGGGCATCTACATGACCCCGATCCTGAGGTGGCACGAACTGCGTGGCGCACCGCGGCGGGGCTGGTGCCGACCTGGCAACGAGCCGCCTTGGCACGCGAACTGGTTCGCGAGCTGGGCCGCGGCGACAAGGACCTCAAGCGCAGTCTGAGCCGGGCCTTGCTCATGCTTGGAGACGACGCCATTGCCCCGCTCGATGCGGCGGCGGCCCGACACACGGACCCGGCGGTTCGCGTTCATGCCTGCGCGAGCCTCAGGCTCATCGCGGACCCGGAGAGTGCGTTTGTGCTCGATCCAGCCGATGCGTGGCGCGCAAGTGCACCGTTGCCCTACGCCGATGAATAGGCGGGTTGACGGCGATCGATGTGATGAGCCACGTGTTGGCCGAGGTGATGGAAGCCGTTGGCGGTTTGTTAGAATCTTCGAGGCTCGATGGGAGCCAAGGCCGAGACACGAGGCGGCGTGAACCAGATGACACCGGAGACAAGTGATGCGCATCAGCGAGTTGGCCAATCGTTCCGGCGTCAGCGCGCGCATGCTGCGGCACTACGACGCGATCGGACTGGTCAGCCCATCGGGACGTACGGAAGCGGGATACCGCGAGTATTCGCAAGCCGATGCCTTGCGCCTGTTCCAGGTGGAGAGCCTGCGTTCGCTGGGCCTTGGGCTGGCCGAGGTGCGTCAGGCGCTCAGCCAACAGGCGCCTCACCCCGATATGCTCATTGACGCGCTGATGGTTCGCAGCCGCGAGCGGCTGGCCGCAGAGCAAGCGTTGCTTTGCCGGCTGACTTCTGTGTCCGCCACCTCTCCCGATGATTGGTCAGCAGTGCTTGAGGTCGTGCATCTGTTGAAAGGACTGGAGTCGACGCATGCGCCTGAGAGACAGCGTGCTGCGTTCGACGCCGCGTCCAGCGATGCCCCGCTTGCAGCACTCATCGCCCACGCACTGCTCCAGGAACAGGAGCCGAATGTCGCAGGTGCGCTGCACTGGGCGCTGGGAAGAACCGTAGGCAGCGGCGCCAGCGTACTTGGCGCGGCGCTTCAACAGCCCGATCCGGCAGTACGCGAACGGGCCGTGCTCGCGCTGGCGAAACTCGGCGGTTCCGATGCGGTGGAGACCTTGCGTGGCTCGCTCCTCGACCCCGCGGAGCGCGTGCGGTATCGCGCTGCGCGGGTGCTTGGCGGATGGGGGATACGCGACGCCATTCCCCTGCTGATCGAGCAGGTTCTTGGCGGGACTCACGATGTCGAGGCGGCCGATGCGTTAGCCGATTTGGCGGAAGACCCCGCGATCGCAAGGCAAATTGTGGAGCGCTTTGAAGCAGCGATCTCGGACGGTCCAGCCGATGTCCAGACCCGTGTACGTGTTTGTCAGGCGCTCGCCGAATTCAATGGCGCGGCGTCCGCCCTGCTTGCCCGGCTGGCCGCCGATCCAGACCCGTCCGTGGCGCGCAATGCGCGTTACGTGATCGGTATTCGCAACGACACGCCAACGTAGTCGAGTTTGAGTTTGATAGTCGGCCTCTTCCTTGGAGGCGAATGCCCTCATTTCCTGTCTCTCCCGGATCTGTCGGCGGGGAAATAGTCTGCTCGCTTGCGCGGCAGCAGACGTGCGCTTGTCCGGGAAGGTCTACGTCTCGCGTGCTCAAGATTCTGCCAATACGCGTCGCCAGTTCAGTTCCATCCATTGTCTGCGGGTCGCTTCCTCATGCAGCATGTCGCCTGGATTCACAACGTGCGGATGCCGCACCGACTGCAGCAGTGGCATGTCATTCAGTGAATCGCTATAGCCGTAGCTGCCATCGAGCGACTCGCCGTGCTGCGCGAGCCACTCCCGCAGCCGCGTAACCTTGCCTTCGCGATAGCTGAGCACGCCGCATGTCCGGCCGCTGTACACGCCGTCGGTCATTTCCAGCTGGATCGCGATCACGTCCGCGACACCGAGCCGCCGCGCAATCGGTCCGACCAGATGCTCGCCCGACGCTGAAATGACGAGCACGCGGTCGCCGCGCGCGCGATGCAGCGCAAGCCGGCTCCAGGCTTCGGGGAACACGCGCGGCACGATCACCTCTTCGATGAAGCGGTCGATCCACGCGCCGACCTCGTCGCGCGCGAGACCCTGCAACGGCGCGAGCGTGTAGTCCATGTAGTCTTCCATCGCGAGCGTGCCCGCATGGTAGTCGCGCAGTAATGCCGCCTCGTGCGGCAGCATGTCGGCCGGCGCGAGACCGTGCTCGACCTGGAATCGCAACCACAGGTTCGAACTGTCGCCGTCGATCAGCGTGTCGTCCATGTCGAAAATCGCGAGCGCCATTCAGTGCACCTCCCGCATCTGACTGCGATCGATCGACACCCCGATCGCGCTGCCAGTCGGCAGCAAATCGTCGGCGCCGCGGTTCAGGTGGTCGACGCGCAGGCTCACGCCGTCGGCGTCGACTTCATAGCGGACGATATTGCCGAGCAGTTGGCGGCCGCGAATGACGGCCGGCACCGGTGCGTCCGGGTGTGCGTGATGCCGTGCGTCCGGTTCGCACAGCTGGATCGATTCGGGGCGAATCGCCAGATGTCCGGTCAGCGCAATTCCGAACAGCCGATCCGCTTCGACTGGCGACAGCAGGTTGTAGCTGCCCATGAAGCGTGCGACGAACTCACTTGCCGGCTCCGTATAGATTGTCTCGGCAGCCCCTTCCTGCACGATGCGTCCGCGATTCATCACGAAGATCCGGTCCGACAGCGTGAGCGCTTCCTCCTGGTCGTGCGTGACAAACACAGTAGTCAGGCCGAGACGTTGCTGGATGTCGCGGATCTGCTCGCGCAGGCTACGGCGAATGCGCGCGTCGAGCGCCGACAACGGCTCGTCGAGCAGCAGGATGCGCGGCTCCACAACCAGTGCGCGCGCGAGCGCGACGCGCTGACGCTGTCCGCCGGACAGCTCGTGCGGATAGCGCGCTTCCATGCCGGTCAGCTCGACGAGACGAATCACGTCGCCGACGCGTCGCGCGACGTCGTCGGCCGTGCGCTTCTGCATCTTGAGGCCGAACGCGATATTGCCCGCGACGGTCATGTTCGGGAACAGCGCGTAGTTCTGGAACACCATGCCGATGCCGCGCCGTTGCGGCGCGAGCGTCGTGATGTCCTGGCCGTCGACGCGAATGGAGCCGCCGTCGACGCCAGTCAGGCCCGCAAGACAGCGCAGCAGCGTGGACTTGCCGCAACCGCTCGGACCAAGCAGCGTGACGAACTCGCCCTGGCGGAGGACGAACCGGATGTCCTCGAAAATGGTCGTGGCGCCGAAGCGCTTGGTCAGACCGTCGATTTCCACATGAGACATGACACAGCCTCTTTATTTGCCTGAGCGGCCGAACCGGGTCGCGAACCCGGTCAGCACGAGAGTAAACAGGAAGTAGCTCATCACGAGCGCGCTCGTCAGGTGGCCGCTACCGGCATTGAGGCCGTACAGATAGACCTGCAACGTCTCGTAGCGCGCGCCGGCGAGCATGTTCGCAAACACGAATTCGCCGAGCAGCAGCGAGAAGGTCAGCAACAGCGATGCCATCAAGCCCTTGCGCAGATTCGGCAGGATGACGCGGACGAACGCCTGCGGCGTATCGGCGCCCAGCAGATAGGCCGCATCCATCAGGGTTGTCACATCGAGCGCGCGCAGGCTGTCGGCCAGCGCACGATAGACGAACGGCAATGCGATCGTGAAATAGCTGCCGAGCAGGATCCATGGCGTGCCGACGAGCGGCAGCGGTCCGGCGGCGAACAGCTGCAGCAGCCCGACCGACGCGACCACCGGCGGCATCGAGAACGGGATCAGGATCAGCACGTTCATCCAGCGATCGAGCCGCGGAAAGCGGTAGCAGACGACGAACGCGGCCGGCACGATCACGCTCGTCGCGAGCAGCAGCGTGCCGGCGCACAGCAACAGCGAATGGCCGAACGCGGCCACGAAGCGTGCGTCGTGCCAGAGCCGCGCATACCAGTCGAGCGTCAGCCCCTCTGGCAGGATCGTCGCTTCCCAGCGCCGTGAGAGCGAGTAGAGCAACGTCGCCGCGACGGGCGCGACGAGCAGCACGCTCAGCCCACCGACGACGAAGCGATGGAAGCGGTCAGCGCGCATGGTAAGTCCTCTTCAGCAGCCACTGGTTGACGGCAGCGACCAGCGCGAGCAGTCCCACGAGCAGCACCGACAGCGCGGCGGCAAGGTCCGGCTGCAGGTCGATGTTGCCGGACACGAGACTCGCGATCCGTACGGTCACCAGATTGAAGTTGCCCGACGTCAGCGCGAAAGCAGTCGCATACGCGCCCATCGCGTTCGCGAGCAGCAGGATGAACGTGCCGAGCAGTGCTGGCGCGAGCACCGGCAACGCGACGTGCCGCCAGTACGCCCAATGCCCAGCGCCGAGCAGCGCCGCTGCCTCCTGCCAGTGGTCGTCGAGCGCATCGAGCGCCGGATAGAACAGCAGCAGGCCAAGCGGCAACTGGAAGTACGTGTACAGCAGGATCAGCCCGTCGCGCGAATACAGACGGAAGTCCTGCAACCAGCCCCATTCGCGCAGCAGCAGCGTGAGTGCGCCATTGGTGCCGATCAGGATGACGAACGCGAATGCGAGCGGCACGCCGGACAGATTGCCGGTCATGTTGGTCAGCGCGATCACCGCATTCCTGAAGCGACCGTCCACGCGACGCAGCGACGCCGCGCCCGGCAGCGTGATCAGCAGCGCCAGCACGCTCGAGTAGAACGAGATGCTCAGGCTGTTGCCGAACGCCTGACGATAGAACGGCGAGCCGGCGATCGTCCGGAAGTTGTCGAGCGACAGGCCGTGTTCGCCCGCGACGCTGTGCACCAACACCCAGCCCATCGGCGCGAGGCAGAACAGCGTCAACAGCGCGAGCATCGGAACGAGCAGCAGTGCCGAGCGCGGGTGACGCAGGCAACGCCTGCGGACGGGCGCGACGCCGACGGCCCGCGGCTGCGGTAGGGAGACGGAGAGTTTCATCGGATTGGAGTTCCGCAAGGCTTGCGCGCCGGACCGTCGCGATTGCGCGGCGACCCGGGCTGCGCGGCGCATCCTCACTGCATGTTGACGATCACCTGCTCTTGCCACGCGCGCGGCAATTGCTTCTGCGCGAGTTCCCACGCGGCGAAGTCGCCGATCGGCTTCGCGACGCGGTACTGCGACGCCGGCAGCAACTTCGCGGCGACGTCCTGCGGAATCCTCACGTCGGCACGGATCGGGCGTGCGTAGCCACGCGCCAGGTTGACCTGGCCGGCGTCGCTCAGGATGTACTCACGCGCGAGCATCGCCGCATTCGGGTGCTTCGCGTACTTGTTAATGATCGTCGAATAGCCATAGGTCAGCGAACCGTCCTGCGGTATCAGCACGTCGAAGCGCGACGCGTCGATCTTGTCGCGATACGCGAGCGCGTTGAAATCCCACTGGATGCCGACCTCCACCTCGCCTTTTTCCAGATTGGCGATGTTCGGGTCATTCAGCGTCAGGCGGCCCTGCTTCGCGAGCTGGGCGAACAGGTCGAGCGCCGGCTTCAGGTTCTTCTCGTTGCCGCCGAGCGCATAGGCCGCGGCCAGTACCGCGCTGCTCGCGCGTGCCGACGTGCCGACGTCGCCGAGCGCGACCTTGTATTTGCCCTTCAGCAGGTCGGCCCACGTCTTCGGCGGATTCTTCACCAGCTTGTTGTTGACGATGAACGCGATCGTGCCCGTGTACGACACCACCCATTGGCCGTCCCTGTCCTTTGCCCACGCGGGGATCCGGCTCCAGGTGGTCGGCTTGTACGGCTGGGTCACGCCCTTTTGCACCGCGATCGGCGCGAACGTATAGCCGACGTCGCCAATGTCGCCGCTCGCGTTGGTCTTCTCGGCGTCGAACTTTGCGATCTCCTCGGCGGAGCTCAGGTCGGTGTCCTGGTGCTTCAGGCCGTATTTCTGCGAAAGCCCGGTCCACGTGTCCTGCCAGTTGGCCCAGTCGGCCGGCATGCCGAGGCTGTTGACTGCGCCCTCTTGCTTCGCGGCGCTGATCAGGCCGTCGATGTTTTGCGCGAATGCGGTGGTGATGGTCAGGCTCAGGGCGCCGGCGATGCAACCGGCAATCAGGGTGCGCATGGTGGTCGTCCTCTGGACTAGTCAAAAAAACAGCGCGAATCTTAGAGGCCGAATATGTCAGTTTTGCGTCTTCAAACTTGCGATCTGCGCAGATTCTGAAAAAATGGCGTGAATCTCAGTCGCATATGCACTGCATCGTTGATCATTCCGTTGTCATACGGCCGTCATCGAGGTCTGGCAAAAAGGCGGCATCCGAAAAATAGCAATATTGGACTAGTCATCGCATGAACGATCGCCCTCCAACCCAGATCATGCAGATCCGGCAGGCGCTCACCGGCCAGATCGACAGCGGCCTCCTCGCCCCCGGCGCGAAGCTGCCGTCCGAACGTGAGCTGTGCGAGCTGTTCGACACGACCCGCATCACCCTCAAGGACGCGCTGCTAGCGCTCGAGGCCGAAGGCCTGATCTACCGGGAGGAACGGCGCGGCTGGTTCGTCGCCTATCCGCGGCTGAACTACAACCCGCTCTACCGCACCTACTTTCAGCGCATGGTCACGCTGCAGAAGCGTCAGGTTGAGACGAAGGTCGTCGGTACCGGACAAGTCGTCGCAAACGCGCTGCTGTGCAAGGAAATGGCGCTCGCACCGCTCACCCGCCTATACCAGATCCGCCGCCTGCGCTATCTGGACGGCCGCGCGGTGTCGTACGTCGAGCATTTCCTCAAGCCGGAGCGCTTCCCCGGCATCCTCGAGCACGATTTTTCGAAATCGCTGACGCAGACCTACGAACAGTTCTACGACCTGCGCTTTTCCCGCTCGCGATTCGAGATCTATCCGTCGGCCGCGCGCGGTGACGTCGCGCAGCAGCTGAACGTCACGCCCGGCAGTCCGATCCTGATGATCACGCGGGTCAATTTCGACCAGCACGGCATGCTGGTCGACTGCGACCACGAATACTGGCGCCACGACGCGGTGCGCATTTCGGTCGACAGTCAGGCCGACCAGCCGTGGGGCGGCGAGGACACCGCGTGAACGCCGGCGCGCATCCGCCGTTCACGCCTTCCTTCATAGAGAAAACGAGCATGTCACAGTTGCAACCCGTTCAGGACCGGTTCGACGCGCTGTTGAACCATAACGTGCGCGATCCGTCGCGCTGGCCGGCGCCCGCGCTCACGCCGCCCCTTGCCGCGAAGCTGCTGGAGCGCGTCGACAGCGTGCGGCTGTTCGGCCACGCGTATCCGCTGCTGACCAATCTGACGCACGGTCGCTATCGGCCGATCGATCTGCTCGATTTCGCGTCGCGTCACGAATTGGACGGCATGTGCATTCATCTGCTCGACGGCGAAGCGAACAGTCTCGCTCGAATGTCCGACGACGGATTGTGCGCGGTCGCCGAGCGTGCCCGAACGCTGGGGCTCGCACTCCATCTCGAACTGAGTAGCACCGCGCACGCGGATGTTGACGAAGCGGCCCGCATTGCCCGGGTGATGGGCGTGCGCAATCTCCGCGTGTATTCGCGCTACGAAGGACGGCTGTCTGCGGTCATGGACAGGGTCGGCGCGGACCTGCTCTACCTTGCGCAACTGGCCGAGCGCTTCGATCTCCACGTCGACTTCGAACAGCACGAAGAGCTCAAGAGCGCCGAAATCGCGATGCTACTGCGTAGGGTCGGCCATCCCCGCATCAATGCGCTGTTCGATTTCGGGAACATGATCAACGCGTGCGAGCAGCCGCTGCAGGCGTTGCGGAACCTGGCGCCGCACATTCGCCAGGTCCACATGAAAGGTGTGCGCATCGTGCCGGAAGCGCGCGGATTCGGACATTACGGCGTGCTGCAGGGTAGCGCCGCCGACGAACTGCCCGGCGCGCGCATGCTGTTCGACCTGCTGATGCTGGGGGAGGATGCGCCGCAGGTGATCGCGTTCATCCTCGAACAGGAAAACCATTACCCCGCGCCGGCGTTCCGGATGATCGACGAAGAATCCGATCCGTTCATTCCTTATCGCGCGATGAGCGATACGCCGCTGCCGGCCGGCTTGACCCTCGAGCAGATGATGGAAGGCGAGGAACGGTGGGCGATCGACCAGGTCGCGTATGTGCGCGGGGTTCTTAGAGAGTTGAGGTGGCTCGCAGAGTGTGTGCTCGGTACGTCTACGTGACGCACATCCCGACTCCTGGCGGACGAGGTTCGGCTCGCATCCGGCATCCACGGCCCACGCTCACGACCAGCCGTGGTCGGTTGCTACCGGTTGAACGGCCTAGAGACGGTTTCATAGGGGATGCTAAGTGTATAGCAATGTGTTCCAGCAGATCGTGCAGCAGCCGAGTTCAAGGAGCACTTTGGGATGTCCGGACGTCGCTCGATGCGAACGCGGAGACGTCGGAAATTGTGCATCCAAGCGTGCGCTCAACGACCCAACGGACCTTGCCAAGACCGCTGCCGTGAGGTATCCGGCGGCGATCTCTTCTACTGTGTATTCGCCGTCCAACTCGATGGACCGGCCGTAGCCACGCAAATCGACAAAAACATGCGTGAACGCGTGGCCGTCAAGCCGAGGCATGACGGCATCGTAGCTGGAGTGGTCGCCCAGCCAGTCATGCATGACCAGCACACGAACGGGGCCATTGCCGTACTGCACATATCGCCGACCTGACGCTGCCTGTTTGACCCAGTCCAACCTTTCACACATCGGATTCGCACGCAAGCGCTCGTAGCCGGCGCGTATTCGCTTCGACTCAGGCCCATCCGTTCATCGGCCGATGATCAATCGCGGCGGCATTCGGAAAACGCGGCGCATCGGTGACGCGTGATGAGATCGATCTCGTCACGTCATGCGCCGCAACGCACGCCTGGATCGGCGACGCGCTACAGCACCCGCTCCAGCGCACTCGCGAACCGCGCAACCGCCGCATCGACGTCATTCAGCTTGTCGAGCCCGAACAGGCCGATCCGGAAAGTCTTGAAATCCGCCGGCTCATCGCATTGCAACGGCACGCCGGCCGCGATCTGCATGCCGACATCGGCGAATTTCTTGCCGGACCGGATATCGTCGTCATCGGTATAACAGACGACGACACCCGGTGCCTCGAAGCCTTCGGCCGCGACACTCCGGAACCCCTTCTCGGCGAGCAACGCACGAATCCGCGTGCCGAGCTCCAGTTGTTCCGCCCTCACCTTGTCGAAGCCGTACGCGTCCGTTTCCTTGATCACGTCGCGCAGCGTCGCGAGGCTGTCCGTGGGCATCGTCGCGTGATACGCGAACCCGCCGTTTTCGTACGCTTCCATGATCTGCAGCCACTTGCGCAGATCGCACGCGAAACTGGTACTCGTCGTCGCATCGATGCGCTCGCGGGCGAGCGCACCGAGCATCACCAGCGCACAGCCGGGCGACGCGCTCCAGCCCTTTTGCGGTGCGCTGATCAGCACGTCGACACCGCTCGCCTCCATGTCGACCCAGATCGTGCCGGACGCGATGCAATCGAGCACGAACATGCCGCCGACCGCATGCACGGCGTCGGCGACCGCACGCAGATACGCATCGGGCAGCATCATCCCCGACGCGGTTTCGACGTGCGGCGCGAACACCAGATCCGGCTTGTGCTCGCGAATCGCCGCAACGACTTCATCGATCGGCGCCGGCGCGAAGGCGGCCTGTCTGCCCGCTTCGACCGGACGCGCCTTCAGCACGATCGACTCGGACGGAATGCTGCCCATGTCGAAAATCTGCGACCAGCGGAAGCTGAACCAGCCGTTGCGGATGACGAGGCACTTCCTGTTCGTCGCGAACTGCCGGGCCACGGCTTCCATGCCGAACGTCCCGCTGCCCGGGACGATTGCGACCGCCTTCGCGTTGTAGACCTTCTTCAGCGCAGCGGAAATATCGCGCATCACGCCCTGGAAGCGCTGCGACATGTGATTGATCGACCGGTCGGTGTACACCACCGAGTACTCGAGAAGCCCGTCGCGGTCGACATCGGGAAGTAATCCTGGCACGTTCGCCTCCGGTAAAGGACATGGGATGAGCGCGAGCGGTGTTCATGAGCGGATGCCGCTGCGCCGATGCAACGCTGCTTTTCTCTGATAGTCGAACGATTCTAACGAAAGCTGCCGCTCGTTGGAAATTTCGGCGGTTGCACGTCACGCGCGCAACGGTCTCAACCCGGCACGCACTTCATTCGCGAAGATCATCGGTTCTTCCCATGCCGCGAAGTGCCCGCCTGTTTCCGGTTTGTTGAAGTAAATCAGCTTGTGATAAGCCCTCTCGGTCCAGCTCCGCGGCGCCTGGTAGTTTTCCCCCGGAAACGCGCTCACCGCGGCCGGCACGCCGACGTCGGCCGCAAGGAAGAAGTTCGCATGCGATTCCCAGTAGAAACGCGCCGCCGAGACGCCCGTGTTCGTCAGCCAGTAAAGCGTGATGTCGTCGAGCACGTCGTCCCGTGTCAGCGCGCCGGCCGAGTGGCCGTTGACCGGGCGACCCAGCACGGCCGCGCTCAGCGCTGCCGCCGGCTGGCCGTAACCGTCCCCGTGGTCGAGCAGCCACGAAGCCAGCGCGACGGGCGAATCGGCGAGTCCGTACAACGTCTGCGGGCGCGTACCCATTTCAATCGCGTAACCGCGCTTCCTCTTGAAATTGGCGCTCAGCTGTTCATATGCGTGCCGCTCCTCGTCCGACAAGCCGGCAGGTGCGGGATCGCCGGCCGTCAGCGACTTCAGAATTTCCGCCGGCACGGACGCCGGGAAATTCACATGAATGCCCATCAGTTCAGGCGGCGCCTGTTTCGCCATGATGTTCGTGACGATGCCGCCGAGGTCCCCGCCCTGCGAAGCAAAGCGCGCGTAGCCGAGCCGTTTCATCAGCGTCACCCATGCGCGCGCCGTGCGCTCCGGCCCCCATCCCGTCGTCGTGGGTCGCGCGGAAAAACCATAGCCGGGCAGCGACGGAATCACGAGATGGAACGCATCCGACGCCGGCGCGCCGTACGCCGTCGGATCGACGAGCGGCGCGATGATCTTGAACTGCTCGATGATCGAGCCGGGCCAGCCGTGGGTCACGATCAACGGCATCGCATTCTCGTGCTTCGATCGCACATGGATGAAGTGGATGTCGAGGCCATCGATTTCGGTCACGAATTGCGGATACGCATTCAGCGTCGCTTCGCACTTGCGCCAGTCGTAGTCGCTCGCCCAATACCGCGCGAGCGCCTGAATGGTCGCAAGCTGAATGCCCTGCGACTCGTCGGCCACGGTCTCGCGGTCCGGCCAACGCGTCGCGTTGATGCGGTGCCGCATGTCGGCGAGCTGCGCGTCGGGCACATGCACCCGGAACGGCCGAATCGCCGATCTGTCGCCGCGTGCGGGTTCCGCGGTGCCGATTGCCGGGCTCGTCTGCGCGAGCGCCAGGCGGCTCAGCGAGCCGGCCGCCAGTGCGGCGGCCGCGATACCGACAAAGCGCCGGCGCGACAACGACGTCGTCACGTTGCGACCGACGCCGGCAGGCGCGATTTCGGCGCCCGACATCAGGAGCGGCCGATCATCGGCAGCGTTCGTTTTCATATCACACACCTTTCAAGGAAAGATTTCATCGCACCCCTACATGCATATGCACATGTTGCGATCAAGAGAATGCGCGTTCATGCGGCGACTGCCGGCCCCGATCGGCAAGCCGAATGTTCGGCAACGGCCGGGCAAGCCCGCGCATCACGCAGCCGCGGCACGCCAATCGTCCGCGCCCGCGTCATATCCGGCCACCGGCTGCGCGACGCGTTCGTGAACATGCGCGGTCGGCGTACGGTCGATCATCAGGCTCAGCAATTCCGAGCGGTTATAGTGACCGGCCGCATCCATCAGCATCTTGCGACGGTCGATCAGCGAGAAGTCCAGATCGACGATGACCTCGCCCTCGCCCGATCGAAGCGGCTCGGCCATCAACATGCCGTCGGGCGACACGATCGTCGTGAAGCAGCCGCCCGAGATCGGGCCGATCGCGCAACCGGTGTCCTTCATGATTTGCGCCTGCTGGTCGGCATCCAGCCACGCCGTTGCATTGACGACGAACGCGCCGGACTCGAGCGCATGCTGCCGGATGTTGATCTCCATGCGCTGCGCGAAGCCTTCCCCGAAGGCCGAACCCGGATACATCGCCGAATGAATCTGCTCGCCGTCGGCAATCATCGCGTAACGCGCGAGCGGATTGTTGTGCTCGAAACACGCGAGCTGCCCGATACGGCCGACGGCGCTGTCGACCGCGCGCAGCCCCGATCCGTCGCCCTGCCCCCAAACCATGCGCTCGAAGTGCGTCGGCGTGATCTTGCGACGGCGCTGGATCAGTTGCCCGTCCGCGTCGAACAGCAATTGCGCGTTGTACAGCGTGCCGCCGTCTCGCTCGTTGACGCCGATGGACACGACCATGCCGGCCTTGCGTGCTGCTTCGCCGATCGCATCGGTCGCGGCGGACGGCACGGTGACGGCCTGTTCCAGCAGTCGAAGATGCTCGGTACCGGACAGCAGTTCGATGCCCGTCTGAACGGCCGCGAAATACGGGTAATAGGGGACGACCGTTTCGGGAAAAGTGGCGAATTGCACACCTTGCCGGCCAAGGTCGTGGATCTTCTCCACGACCTTGGCGACGGTGGCTTCACGACTGTAGAGCACCGGGCTGAACTGGACAGCGGCGGCCTTGACGACTTTCATGACACACTCCTTGGACAATGCGCGGTGCGGCACTCCGCTCGCGACAGGCGCATTGGAGCAGGCGAACGTATCCCGTTCTTGTCGGAAAGTCGGCGATATGTATGCGTACGTATCCGCGTCTGTTGTAGATACTTCGGGATACAAAGAAAGGCGGCGACCGGAGCGGCCCGGACCTGACGCGAGCGGCAACGCGACGTCGCGACGCTCAATCGCGCTGATCGCGTGGTTCGGCTTGCACGCTCTTCGCCGCAGCACGCGAAAACTGCACTTGATATTCGCTCGGCGACAACCCCGTCTTGCGCTTGAACAATTGCCGGAATGTACTGACATCGCTGTAACCGACGCGCTGACTCACGTCCTCGAGCCCGATCGGCCGTGTTTCCAGCAGACGTTTCGCGACCTCGACCCGCAAATTCTGCAGATACGTCAACGGCGCGAGGCCGACCGCTTCCTTGAAGCGACGATTGAGCGTGCGTTCGCTGACGGCCAGCGATGCCGCCAGATCGCCGAGCCGGAATCCTTGCTGCAATGTCGCTTCCATCCGCTGCTGAGCGCGCGCCACGAGCGTGTCGGTATGCCCGTGTTCGTCGAGAAGCGTGGCAAAGGAGGCCTGCGACGTCCGGTTCATGTCGATCAACAGCGCCTTCGCGGTCATCGTCGCGAGTTCTCCGCCGGCGCAGGCTTCGACGAGATGCACGGCGAGGTTCAGATAGGACGTGACGGAGCCGCCCGAGATGATCCCGTCTTGCGCGAGCAGCAACTCGTTCGCGCGGACTTCGACACGCGGATAGCGGCGCGCGAAATCCGCCGCTCTCGCCCAGTGCGTCGTCGCGACGCGGCCATCCAGCAGCCCCGCCTCGGCAAGCAGGTAATTCGCCGTGCAATACGCGGCGAGCATCGCGCCGGCCTTGTGTTGACGCCGCAGTGCGGAAGTCAGTTCGCTCAACTGCTCGCGATGCCCGAGGAACTCGTCGATCCGCGAAAAGAAAGGTGCCGTCAGCAGCACGGCGTCGGCTCGTTTGCGCGGGTCGATCTTGCCGTCGACCGGAATGATCTGACCTGACGCCGCCTTCACCGGTTGCCCGTCGAGCGACTCCACGCGCCATGCGAACAACGGCGCGGACGACGCGCCCGGTTCCGCCCGGCGCGCATGGAACTGATTTGCAGCGCTGAAGACATCGACCGGGCCCGCGACGCCGGACGCCAGGATTCCGTCATAGACCCAGATGCGGATGATCGCCATTGCGTGTCCGAATTTCCTTGAATAGTGGCGATGCTGCCACTTTCCTGCGTCCGCGTAAACCGCGACGATGGCGCCATCCGATCAACCGAAAACAGGAGCATCCGATGCCGATGATCGATGCGATGTGGCCCGACCACGCACTGACGCCCGATGCTGAAGCCCGCCTCGTCAGGGAACTGACCGATATCCTCATCGAAGCAGAAGGGTACGATCCCGCGAGCCCGGTCGTTCAGCGCGTGACCGTATTCCATCTGCACCGGCCGGCCGCGATCTACATCGGCGGCGAACGTACCGATACGGTGCGCTACCGGATCATTCCTTCGGTTCCCGAAGGGCAATACACCGACGAATCGCGCCGCTCGCTCGTCCGACGCGTCACGGAAGCCGTGGCACGCGCGGAAGGCCGGCCGTTCGACGATGTCGCACCGCGCGTCTGGATCTTTCCGACCGAGATCCCGGACGGTGCGTGGGGAACGCGCGGCGCGATCTGGACGCTGCCCGATATCCACGCGCTGCTCGCGGGCGAACCGGAGCGCGACGCGGGCACCGAGCGCCTTGCGCGACGGCGCCGGGAAAAGGCACGCGTTGCGCTCGCGGCAGCTCTCGATGCCGCAAACGCAGGTGTCACGCGCAACGCGTGCAAGGAGTAACCGCCATGAAATTCAACGACACGGCCCCGATGATGGCACCCGCCGACGGTCCGCCGCGGTGGCTGGCGCGCCTGGCCGAAAACGCGACGCTGGAAGCCACCGTGCTGAAGCGCCCGATCGACGGACGAGCCGACATTCTCTCGGTGATCAAGCACGCGGTCTCGCTCTACGAGTTCCAGCAGCATGCTTACAAAGGCATGATCGGCAACGATCTTTATCTGGAATCCTATCGTTCACGTATCAACGGTGTGCCGATCGAGACGGTGGTCGTCGCCCATATGAACGAGCAAGGCGATACGGATTCCGTCGTCATCAATCATCGACCGCTCGATGCCGCACTACTCTTCTCGCAATTGATGCACGAGCGCGTGGACGAGCGCTTTCGCGCGTGTTATCTGTCGGAACGGGAAGCCGCCGCGCTCAATGCGGCAGCCGTCCCGCCACCGGGCCCGGGGCCGCAGGATGAAACGCCTTCTTCTTGATTTGACGGCAGCTTGCTTGCTGCTCGCTTTCGCAGGAGTCTCCATGGCACATTCCGCTGCGTTGCCGACCACGCCCATCACGAAGATACTGGCGATCGGTACGTTTCCTCCCGGCACGGACATGCAGCACGTCCAGACCATTCTTCCGACCGAAGTCCGCGAGACGACACAGCTGTATCTCGCGGGCAAGATCGATCAGTGGTATTCCCTGCAGGACCGGCCCGGGGTCGCGTTCGTCCTGAACGTGACGGACACGGGTGAAGCGCATGAAATGCTGGAACGACTCCCGTTGGGGAAGGCTCACCTCATGACGTTCACGCTGCTCCCGATCGGCCCGCTCAAGCCATTGAGCAAGCTCTTGAATCCTCCGGCGGCTCAGTAGAACCCCCTGCACCCCGCCATCTTTCGAAACAGCGAAGCGCAACTTGTGCCGCGCGATGTCGCACCGAACGAGATCCTCGATCATGACTCGACCCGTAACGAAAACACCCGCCTCTCCCGCCGCCGCTGCGGGTTCTTCAACGTGCCCGACCGTGCCGGCGCCGTCGTCGCCGGAACCCACGGTCGACGTCGGCGACGTGCAGGTCAATGCCGACATCACGCTGCGCCGCATGGTCTACCGCCCCGCACGATCGAAGGGGATCGTGCTGTTCCTGCACGGCTTCCCCGAGACGATGTATGCATGGAAGCCGATTGCCGAATCACTGTCCAGCGACTACGAGGTCCATGCGTTCGACTGGCCAGGCTACGGGCAATCGTCGCGTCCGCGCGCCGATCGCTTTTCGTACGCGCCGAGCGACTATGCCCGTGTGCTGAGAGACTACATCCGTACGTCGGGCATCGATGGTTCGAGACTGTTGATTTATGCGACGGATATCGGTGCGCTTCCGGCGCTGCTGGCAGCGTTGGAACAACCGGATATCGCGCGGGAAATCATCGTTGGCGACTTTGCCCCGTTCAACCGGCCGCAATATATGTACGAAAGCCTGCAAGGCCTGAAATCGAAGCCTTCATCGGATATCGTGCGCGCCGCCATGAACAGGAATCGCGACGAAATCCTCGCAAACACGTTCTTCCGGGGCATGGAGGATGACGAGCGCTACACGTTGCCCGAGGAATTCATGGACGACGTGGCGAAGGGATGGGACGGTGACTTGACCGCGGCCGACGCCTTTTTCCACTACTACGCAAGCTTCACCCGGGACCAGGACTACTTCGAAGCCAATATGGCAAAGCTGAAAGTCCCCGTGAAGGTCGTGTGGGGCGGGAAGGACATCTATATCAAGAAGGAAATGGGCATCGAGTACGCGGACCGAAACGGGGTGAACATTTCGATTCTTCCGGAACTGGGCCACTTTCCGCATCTGCAGGCGCCCGCCCGGACGGCGAACGAAGTTCGGGCTTCGTTCGGCGAGGCGAGCGATCGCGCGACCGAGTAGCGGACAACGGCGGGACGATGCCTCTCCCGCCGGCGATTCACCCGCACCGCCGATCACTTCGGCCATCGCCAGCCTGGATCGGGCAAGTGTTCGGCGAAGTAGCCGGACTGTCAGGCCGGCGCGCCGAAACGCAACATCGTGAAACCGGGCTTGCGCTCCGAGGGCACGGGAACATAATCTTTAACGATACCGGCGGACGTAACGAACGATTCCGCCCGGGTTCCCTGACGTCCTGCGATGAACATCAAAAGCCGTGCCCGCCAGCACACGGCCCGCCCGCCCCGCAAGCCCGATGCCGGCCTGCTGCAGTGGATCAACGGACTCGCCGCGGCGCGCACGTATCGATTGCATTGGCTGCCGCACGATCTGCTTGCCGGCGTCACGCTCAGTGCCGTGCTCGTGCCCGCCGGCATGGCGTACGCGAACGCAGCGGGCCTGCCCGCCGTCAACGGGCTCTATGCGTCGCTTGCCGCGATGCTCGCGTACGCGCTCTTCGGCCCCAGCCGCATCCTCGTGCTCGGCCCCGACTCCGCGCTGGTCGCGCTGATTGCCGCAAGCATCACGCCGCTTGCTCACGGCGATGCCGCGCATGCGCTGGCCCTTGCCGGCGCGCTCGCGATACTCGCGGGCGCGATCTGCATCGCGGTCGGGGCGCTCAGGCTCGGATTCGTCACCGAGCTGCTGTCGCTGCCCATCCGGTACGGTTTTCTGAACGGCATCATGCTGACGATCAGCATCGGACAATTGCCCAAGCTCCTCGGCTACAAGGGCAACGGCGAATCGTTCATCGAGCAGGTGCGCGACGTGGTCGCCGGCATCGCGGCATCGAAGGTGAACGCAACGTCGTTCGCACTCGGCGTCGCCGCGCTCGCGCTGATACTCGCGTGCAAACGGCTCTGGCCCAGGTTGCCGGGTGTGCTGCTCGCCGTGGCGGGCGCGACGGCGGTGGTGATGTGGTTCGATCTGTCGACGCGCGCCGGTGTTGCAACCGTCGGTGCGGTCCCGCAAGGCCTGCCGGTGCCGCGCATCCCCGACGTGAGCCTCGACGACTGGCTGCATCTCGCGGGCAGCGCAGCGGCGATCGCGCTCGTTTCGTTCACGGATATCAGCGTGCTGTCCCGCACCTACGAACTGCGCAACGACACCAGCGTGGACCGGAATCACGAATGCATCGCGCTCGGGCTGTCGAACCTCGCCGCCGGCCTGATGCAAGGGTTCGCGGTGAGCGCGAGCGGGTCACGCACGCCCGTCGCGGAAGCGGCCGGCGCGAAGACGCAGGCGACGGGCGTGGTGGCTGCCGCGGTCGTAGCCGCACTGCTGCTGTTCGCGCCGCGCGCGCTTGCGCACACGCCACAATCCGCGCTGGCCGCCGTCGTGATCGCGGCATGCGTGAACATGATCGAGGTGCGCGGCGTCGTGCGGCTTTATCGGCTCCGCAAAAGCGAGTTCGTGCAGGCGGTGGCGTGCTTCGTCGGCGTTGCAGCCGTCGGGGTCGTGAACGGCATTGCGCTGGCACTGCTGCTCACCGTGCTGTCGTTTCTATGGCGCGCGTGGCGGCCTTACGATGCCGTGCTCGGGCGGGTCGACGGCAGGAAGGGCTATCACGACGTGTCGCGCCATCCGGACGCGCGGCGCGTGCCCGGACTCGTGCTGCTGCGCTGGGATGCGCCGCTCTTTTTCGCGAATGGCGAAATCTTTCGGGAACGCGTGTTGCGCGCCGTCGATGAATCGCCGGAGCCGGCACGCTGGATCGTCATCGCGGCGGAGCCCGTGACCGACATCGACCTCACGGCTGCCGATGTCCTCGAACGGCTGCATCTCGAACTTGCCGCGCGGCAGGTCAAGCTGGTCTTCGCGGAGCTGAAAGGCCCCGTCAAGGACAGCCTCAGGCATTACGGCATGTACAGCATGTTCGGCGACGACAACTTCTTTCCGACGATCGGCGAAGCGGTCAGTCGTTATGTGGACATGCATCGAATCGAGTGGCACGACTGGGAAGACTCCCGGGGATCGGCGGGGGACTGATGGTCGGCAACATATCGGAGGCGGTATGGAACGAGAGCTGAAGCTGCGGGTTTCCGCAAAGAACCTCGACAAGTTGCGCCACGCGCCGTTGCTTGCGCAGTCCAACGGCGCCGGTGCGACTCAACAGCTGACGAGCACGTACTTCGACACTGCCACGCTCGCATTTCACCGGTGCGCGGCTTCCCTGCGGGTGCGTGCGGCAGGCAACCACAGAGTCCAGACGTTGAAACTGGAAGGATCGGCCCGGGCCGGCCTGTTCGAGCGGGACGAATTCGAGACGCCCGTCGACGGCGACGTCCCCGATCTGACACGGCTGCGCGACACGCTCCCCGACGACACCGAGTGTGGCCGCCTGGTTCGCGACCAGGCCACGGCACCGGATCTTCAGCCCGTGTTCGTCACGCGGATCAAGCGGCGGGTTCTACCGCTGCGCCTGCCTTCCGGCGATGAAGTCGAGGTCGCGCTCGACAAGGGGACGGTCGACGCGGATTCGAAGTCGGTCCCGATCGCCGCGATCGAACTGGAACTGAAGCACGGCCGCCCCGAAAACCTGTACGGCATCGCACTGGAATTGCTCGACATCGCGCCATTGCGCATCGATCACGAGAGCAAGGCCGATCTCGGGTACGGGCTGCTCGTCGCCGAGCACCAGCCGGCCGTCAAGGCGCAACCGGTGCAGCTGAAGAAGCGCGATTCGATCGAAGACGCGTTCTGCCGGATCGTGCGCAACTGCCTGGACCAGATCCGCGCCAACGAACGCGGTGTCGAGTCCGGCCATGATCCGTCGAGCGTGCATCAGATGCGGGTGGGGCTGCGTCGCCTGCGTTCGGCGCTCGACCTGTTCGCGAAAGTGATTCCCGCGTATCCCGGCCTTGACGACGAACTGCGCTGGATCGCCGGCGAGCTCGGCGCCGCGCGCGACTGGGAAGTGCTTGCCGGAGCGACGCTCGACCATGCCGGCACGAACGGCAATCCGGACGAGATCCGTTCAGTGCGGAACGCCTGCAAGCGCATTGCCGCCGTCAATCGCCAGCGCGCGGCTTCCGCAGTCGGATCGGTTCGCTACACGCGGCTCGCGTTACAGCTCGCGTCATGGGTGAACCGAAAGGGCTGGCGGGACGGGATGCCTGACGAACGGCGCGATGCCATCATGCAGCCGGCGAGTCCTTTTGCTCACGAGGTTCTGCGTCGCCGGCACCGGAAACTGATCAAACGCGGCAAGAGGCTGGCCGATCTCGACGATCATCGGCGTCACCGTGCGCGCATCGCGGCGAAGAAAGTCCGGTACGCCACCGAATTCTTCGCGTCGCTGTGCCGCAAGCAAGCCGTCCGCACGTACGTCGACGCGCTGTCCGAACTTCAGGATGATCTGGGCTGGCGTAACGATGCCGTGGTCGCGGAGCAGTTTCTGAAGGCGCTGCCTCGCACGTCACCCGACGCCGCGCCGGGCGCGGGCTTTGCTCGCGGCTTTCTGGCCGCGCGTGCCGCGGCCGATCATCAGACGCTGAAGCAGCTGTGGAGCCGCTTCAAACGGCTGTCGCCGCCGCACTGAAGCGGCACGCGGCCGCATCGACGTGGCGCGATGGCGCTCAGGGCTTGCACGCGATCGCCTCGATCTCGATCCTGGTGCCGACCATGTTCGTCGCCTGCAACGTCGAGCGTGACGGCTTCTTCTCGGGGAAGAACTCCGCATAGACGCGATTGAACTCGGCGAAGTCGCGCGCGTCTTCGAGCCAGACGGTGGTTTTCACGACGTCGCCGAGCGTGCATCCTGCCAGCGCGAGTACGTGTGCGACGTTCTTCAACGTCTGACGCGTCTGCGCTTCGATCCCGCCGGCGACGATGCTGCCGTCTTCGTTTCTCGCCACCTGACCGGATACGAATACCAGATCGCCGGCTTTGGTCGCCAACGATCGAGGCAGGTTTCGCGTGACGGGGTTGCTTTCTGCGAAGTATTCGATTGCCATTTGAACCTCCGTTCGATCCGCCTGGCGCATGCGCCGGCCAATGACGACGAGCGTAGCGCGGAACCCGCGCGCTGCCAATCCGGTGTTCGCGACCGAAGCGCCGCGACATGCTGCGTCGCCTCGTCGTCGCTAATCAGTAGCGCTCGGACACACCGTCGATCCCGCGCTCGTGCAATTCGCGCACGAGCCTCGCACGCACCGTCGCGACATCGGAAAACGCAGGCCGTCGACGCGCGGCGATTTCGTCAGCCGTATAAGGCTTGAAATCGCGCGGCAGCGCATCGCGATTCATCGTCGTGAGCACCCAGTTCAGTACGTCGGCGAGATCCTGGTCCGACAGCGCCGAGTTCGACGCGCCGGGCACGCGCATCACGTATTCGCGCCCGGCCGGCAGATGCGTGAAATAGCCGAGCGAGTTCGCGAGCGGCGGCACCTTGCCCGGAATGCCGCCGCCCGTCGCCGTGTGGCAGCCCATGCAGTTGAGGACCCAGTGCTGCCGCGCGAGCGTGGCGTCGGCCGCGCCGTCGGCATGCGCGGGAGCTGCAATCGCACATGTCGCGACAGCAACCACCAGCGCCGAAGACAGACGGCGCGTCACGAACGAGCCGATCCGCAACGCCGCCGTACGCCCGCCACGACGCCGAATGCCGGCCGCATTCACAGCCCCAGCCCCTTCGTCACGATCGCCCGTTGCGCGTGAACGGCCGTGCCGTCCATCTCCTTCGCCCGCGCCGCGCGAATGTCGGCTGCCGTGAACGGCTTCGCGTCGCCGTGCCGGTCGTTGAGATCGAACACGACGTAGTTGAGCACGTTTGCGATGTCGTCATCGCTCGCGCTCGCGAACGACGGCATCTTGAAGTTGTAGCGCTTGTCGTGCACCTCGATCTCGCCGAACATCCCGTGCAACAGCGTCGCGACGAGTTGCGCACGGCCCGCGTCGGCCGTCGCGTACTTGCCCGGATACTCGGTCAGCGGCGGCGCGAGGCCGTCCTGCCCCTTGCCGCCCGCCTGGTGGCACACCGCGCACTGCGCGTCGAACAGGCTCTTGCCCGCCGGGTAATGAACGGCCTGCTGCGCACCGGCCTCGCCCGGCAGCATCAGAAACCCGGCGGCGGCGGCCACGCACGCGGCCACGATCTTTCCAGCTTGCTTCACTTTCATTGCTTTGCCGCTCCCAGCAGGACCGAAACCGAACAGTGGTAATTCGAATTACCGTTCGCCATGCACCAGTTGATGTCGTTGTTCAGCGACAGCTTGTACAGCGGCTTCTCGCGCTCGTTGCGGTTGCAGAAGCACTTGCCGCACGACGTCTTGCCGCAGCAATCGTTGTACGACACGATGTAGTCCGAACCGTCGTGCGGATTGCGGCAGGTACCGATCCACGTGATCGGCGACGGTGTGGTGCCCGGCGGGCAGCTGCTCGACGTACCGCCGCAGCAGCTGCACAGCCAGCCGTCGATCGCGCAGTATTTCCAGTAGTCGCAGCTCATCGGATCGTCGCTCGCGCCCGATGCGGCGGCACCGGACGCCGCCGATGCACCCGAGGCCGCGTCGGCCGCGTACGCGGTGCGATCGACGGGCAGCAGCGGCAGCATCGCCGATCCCACCAGCACCTTGCCGAGCTTCGCCATCGCGCTGCGCCGCGAACTATGCTGCGCGACGCCGCGCGCCGACCGTTCGAACCATGAATCAAACAGGCCCATTCCGTTGTTCTCCGTTGACGTTGAAGGAAGGTCGGCCGATCACGCGTGCTGCGCGTGCTCTTGATGGCCGTCGTGGTCGTGATCGCCGTGCACGAACTGCTGCAGCGATGCGACGCCACGCTCTTTCGCTTCGAACAGGCTCTCGAGATGCTCGCGCGTATTGACGAGCCCCTTCGCCCGCACGGTGCCGGTGTCGTCGAGCAGCACCGCGTACGGCAGCTTGCCGATCTGGTACGCGAGGCCGAGCTCCTGCGACAGCACGTACGGGAAGCGCGCGAGGTCGTGCTTCTGCGCGAAGCGCGTGTGTTCGTCGGGATCGCCGTCGCTCGCGAGCACGATGTTCACCGGCGTCGACTCGCTCGCCTGCAGCGACGGCAGCAGCGGCAGCAGCTTCTTGCAGACCGGGCACGTCGGCGACAGGAAGAACAGCAGCGTCGCCTTGCCCGCTGCGTCGATGCCGCCGACCTTCACCTGCGAGCCGCGAATGTCGGTCAGCTCGAAGGCGGGCGCGATCGCGCCGACCGCCGGCCCCTTGTCGATCATCAGTGCGCCGGCCGGCATGATGCGTTCGTACAGGATGCCGATCTGGCGCACGAGCGCGAGGCAGATCGCGCCGAGCGCGAGCACGGCGACCCACAGCAAGGCGGTGGAAACGGTGAGAGCGGTTTGCATCATGAATTCCTCAGGTGGGAAAGGCGCGGTACGTTGGCGAGCAGCACGTCGACGGTGAGCAGCGCGCAGACGATCAGCAGCACGGAAGAGAACAGCGTCAGGTAGTCGAACCACACGACCGCACGGCTGCCCGGCTCGACGAGCGCGGTCGTGGCCAGCACGACGAGCAGCAGCACGCGCGCGACATGCAGCCAGCCGATGCCGCGCGGCGCATCCGTGCGCGCGGCATCGGCAAAACCGGAACAGCCGCAGTCGATGTCGGTGTGGCCGCGCAGGATGTTGATCGTCATGCCGGCCGCGAACACGAGCAGCAATGCGATCAGGCCGAGCGCGCCGGTCATGCGTGTATCGGGAAACAGCAGCGCCGCGGCGCAGACGGCTTCGGCAAGCGGAATCGCGAACGCGGCGGGCGCGGTGAGCGCATCCGGCAGCAGGCGATAGCCGGCGAGCGCCTGCCGGAACGCCCCGGGCCGGCGCATCTTCGCGAAGGCGCCGAGCAACACGACGACGGCCGCGCCGGCCTGCGCGCTGGTGGCGAGTACGGGATCGAGCGTCATCGCGGCCTCACGGATTCACGAGCAGCGTCGGCGTACTGCCGATCTGCTTCTCGACGTGCTGCAGCTTGCCGCTGTGCGCGTCCATCACGACGAGATCGGACGTGCCCGTCAGCCCGTAGAACAGCGGCTTGTCATCCTCGCTGACCTGGATCGACACGAGCGGATCGACCTTCTGCTGCGCGAGATCCCAGCGCGCGACGCGCTGTTTCGTCTTCAGGTCGTAGATCCACACCTGCGTGCCGGGATCCTTGTGCGTGCCGTCGCCACCCTTGTGCATCAGCACGTAATAACGGTTCTGCCTGACCTGCACGGCCGTCTGCTGCATGCCGCCCGGGCGCCAGCCTTCGGCGCGCTCGGCGTCGGTCAGCAGCGACCACGACTTGCCGAACGCGGGCCTGGCGCCGCTGAAATCGGCGCTGCGCACGTTGCCGTGATACGTCGTGAACAGATAGCCGCCCTGGTAGCGCGACGCGTTGATGAAGGCCGGATCGTTGTCGACGTCGATGAATGCATCGGACATCGTGCGCTTCACCTCCTTGCCGTTCGCGTCGAGCGTGACCGTGAGCGCCTTGCCGCTTTCGCACAGCGCGGTGAAGCGGTCGTTCCCCGACGGATACGCAAGCACGCATGCCGCGGTGTCGATCTCGGACAGCACCTGCTTCGACACCGCGTCGATCACCGTCACCGACGCGGCCGGCGTGATGTTCGCGACGTACAGCCGCTTGCCGTCCGCGCTGAACGCGGTGTTGTACGGCGACGGCACGTGCTGCCCGTGCTTCGCCGGAATCACGATCTCTCCGGTGTGATCGAGCGTCGTGTTGTCGGTCATCTCGACGACGTCGGTGCGCGTGCCGTGCGAGCCGCGCGAGAAATAGGTCGTCGCGATGAAGCTCGTCTTGTGGTCGGGCGAAATCGCGAGGCCGGGCGCGAAGCCGCCGTCGATCTGGCCGAGCAGCTTCTTCGCGTCGGCGTCGTACACGAAGATGCGCCCGTCGGTCATCGTCGGCATCGCGATGTCCACGACGTACACCGCGTGCGGATGCCACGGCGGCATCTTCTGCACGACCAGTTCCTCGGGCTTTTCCGTCGCGTCCGCGCTGCCGGCCCACGCCGCCGCGAACGCCAGCGTCGCCGCGAAAGCCGCGGTGCGTCGCCTTGTTCTCATGTCGCCTCCAGTTGGGATTCAGGTAATGTGGGGCGACTGTAGTTCGACAATAAATCGGTTCAGCACCCGGACCGGCAACGCGTGCGTGCCGATTCGGGATATTGGAAAACCGCCTGAAAGGCACCTGCGGCGCGCCCCATCCGACCCCGCCAGAACCCCTGCCGGAATAGCGCTCATCCGTATTGCACCGACCGCCCGGTCGGTTTAATCTTGCGCGGTCCGAACGACCGCCGGAGGCGCCGTGCTCGTGTTTCACCAGATGTTCGACGACGCAGACCGGCATGCCGAGGCGCTGCGCGGCTGGGATCAGCGTTACGACCAGATCGGCTGCGGCTCGTATCGCAGCACGGTCAAGCACGTGGAGCTCGACGGCGTGCAATTGTTCCAGGAAGCGGCGAACGTGCGCGTCATCCAGCGCGGGCGCCTGCCGGCCGGCCATACGGTGTTCGGAATGCCGCTCACCGGCTCGGGCACCTTCGCCTTCGGCGATGCGCGCATCGAGCGCGGCACGATCGTGATGGCGCGCGGCGGCTCGCCGTTCGAACTGCATTCACCCGACGACATGTCGCTGATCGGCGTGGTCGTCGACGCCGAGCTGATGCAGCAGATCGAGGATGCCGCCGACGTCCGGGTCGACGAGCGCGCGCTGCGGCGCGGCGTCGTCGACGTGCCGGTCGCCGCACGCGAACGCGCAAGCCTGCAGTTCGCGACACTGCTCGAACGCGTGCTGTCGGCACCCGCCACGTTCGATGCGGCGCGTGCGCAGTCCGAGTTGCGTGGCGAGGTCGCCAACGTGCTCGTCGATCTCCTGACCTACCGGATGCCCGAGCCGCCGCACCGCCTCACGCATGCGTGCCACGCCGACATCGTGCGGCGCGTGCATGACTACGTGATCGAGCACCCGGAAGCGCCCGTCGACATCCTGAGCCTGTGCACGCAGCTGCGCGTGAGCCGGCGCACGATGCAGAACAGCTTCCAGTCGGTCGTGCAGACCGGTCCGCTGAACTACACGCGCTCGCTGCGCCTCGCGCAGGTGCGACGCCTGCTGCTCGACACGCGGCAGTCGGACCTGCCGATCAGCGAGGCGGCCGCGCGCTGGGGCTTCATCCATCTCGGGCATTTCGCGAACGCGTACAGGGCCCAGTTCGGCGAACTGCCCTCGACGACGGCGCGCCGGACGGTGCGCGGCGCAAAAACGCGCTGAGCGCCGGCAAAAACCGCGATAATCGTGTGCTGAACGTTCGGCTCCCGTGAGCCGGGCGCTGTGCGCGCGGGCCTGCCCGCTCGCCGCGCCGCGCAGTACGTGACGACCACCCGCTTCCACCCCACGCCCCGATGCCAGAGGATTTCCACTTCCTGTTGCTGCCCGGCTTCTCCGCGCTCGGCTTCATGTCGGCGGTCGAACCGCTGCGCGTCGCGAACCGCTTTCGCACCGAGCTGTACCGCTGGCACGTGATCAGCGCGGACGGCACGCCCGTCGCCGCGAGCAACGGCATTCCGGTCGCGGCCGAAGCCGCGTACGCGGACGTCGCGCAGGTCGAGACGGTGTTCGTCGTCGCCGGCTTCGATCCGCTCGTGTGCTACGACCGTGCGCTCGCGGACTGGCTGCGCCGCCAGAACCGGCACGGCGCGACGCTCGGCGGCATCGACACCGGCAGCTTCGTGCTCGCGGAAGCCGGGCTGTTCGACGCGTCGCAAACGCTCACACTGCACTGGGAAGCGCTCGCCGCGTTCCGCGAGCGCTACCCGGGCCTGAACGCGACGCAGGAACTGTTCGAGATCGACGACCGGCGCATCACCTGCGCGGGCGGCACCGCGTCGATCGACATGATGCTCGACCTGATCGGCCGGCGGCATGGCGCCGATCTCGCGGCGGCCATCTCCGAACAGTTCGTCGTGAGCCGCATCCGGCAACGCTCGGACAGCCAGCGGCTCGAGATTGCCGCGCGCTATGGCGTGCACAACCGCAAGCTGATCCAGGTGATCGACACGATGCAGCGGCACATGGAAACCCCGCTCGGCTCCGATGCGCTCGCGCAGGACGTGGCGATCACGCGGCGCCAGCTCGAACGGCTGTTCAGCGCGACGCTGAACGACACGCCGACGCGCTTCTACCTGAACCTGCGCCTCGATCGCGCACGCGAGTTGCTGCAGCAGACCGACATGAGCATCACGTCGGTGTGCGTTGCGTGCGGCTTCGAATCGCCGTCGCATTTCTCGCGCACGTATCGCTCGCGTTTCGGCGTGAGCCCGCGCAGCGACCGCCGCGCGACGCGCTGAACGGCGCCGCTTTTGCGTACAATCCCGCGCGCCATTGCACGCGCCGGCAGCGTTTCCGGCCATTCGCTCAACAATGCCGCCGATTGATCGACGGACCGAAGCGGCCTTCGAAAATAAATTGCAAAGTTGCCGAAAATATTCTGTAACATACCTCGCAATTAGATAGGCAGCCCTAAGGAGATGAGAGCCCGGGCCCGACGCACGTCGCGCCACGCAGGCTGCCAGACCGATATCAATGCCGATCCGAGGGGTATGACATGACGATGCTCGCTTCACCGTCGCCGCACCTGCCTGCCGTTCGCTTCCCCGCCGCCATTGCGTTCCGATTCGTTTCGACCTGACGCTTAGTTATCCTCAGTCAGTCGAATCTCCGAGCACCGCTTCGCCGCACCGGTTCCATCGAGCCGGCGCGCGATCCGTGTCGTGCCTGCTCGCCACGAGCGCGCGGGCGTGTCCAACCGTTGAGATGAGGATCACCCATGCAGACATCACGCAAAGCATTGCCGCTCGCCCTGGGTCTCGCGCTCGGTTTCGGCATCGTCGGCGGTAGCGCGGCCGATACCAAGGTCGCGAACCCGCAGGCGTCGAGCCTGCGCGAAAGCCTGACGCGCGGCGTGGCACCGGCCGCGGCCAAGGCCGATACCGCCGCCGGGCAGTTCCGCGCCGACGGCGTCGCCGTCACGCTGTACAACCCCGCCTATCGCGCGAACAAGGCGGCCGCCACACCCGCGGCCGCCGCGCGCGATTTCGTCGCGTCGCAGGCGACGCAGCTCGGGCTCGACCCGGCCGCACTCGCGAGCCTCGCGGTGACGTCGGAGCGCAGCGATGCCGATTTCACCGTCGTGCGATTCCAGCAGCAGGCGGCCGGACTGCCCGTGTACGGCAGCGACATCGCGGTGACGGTCGCGAAGGACGGCCGCATCCTGTACGTCGCGAGCAACACGATCAACGGCGTGGCCGTCACCGCGCGCAAGACACAGGCGGTCGACCAGCAGCAGGCGCTCGACCGCGCCCGCGCGTATCTCGGCGTCAGCGGCTTCACGAACCTCGACGCACAGCGCGTCGCGTTCGTCGACAAGGCCGGCACGCATACCGCATGGAAGGTACGCGGCCGCCCGCAGGACGGCCCGAAGGGCGACTGGGAACTGCTGATCGACGCGGACAGCGGCGAAGTGCTGCGCGCCGAGGACAAGGCGTTCTATGCGACCGACGGCACCGGCTTCGTATTCCGGCCCGATCCGCTTTCGTCGACGAAGAGCAGCTACGGCAGCACGGGCTACAAGGACGGCAACGACGCCGATTCCACCCAGCTCACGGCCGCGCGCGTGCGCGTGACGCTGAAGGATCTCGCGCAGTCGAACTCGCGCTACGTGCTGTCGGGCCCGTATGCGTCGTGCGTCGACTTCGATGCGCCGCGCGACAACGCGTGCCCGGCGCAGGCGACGCCGACGTTCGAGTTCACGCGTGGCAACCTGTATTTCGAGGCGGTGAACACGTACTACCACATCGACACGTTCCTCCGTTACGTGAACCAGACGCTCGGCATCAAGGCGCTGCCCTACCAGTACACGGGCGGCGTGCAGTACGACCCGCACGGCGAATCGGGCGACGACAACTCGTCGTACTCGTCGAGCAGCGGCCGGCTGACCTTCGGCCAGGGCGGCGTCGACGACGCGGAAGATGCCGACGTCGTGATCCACGAGCTCGGCCACGGCATCCACGACTGGGTGACCAACGGCGGCCTGTCGCAGCAGGAAGGCCTGTCGGAAGGCACGGGCGACTATCTCGCCGCCGCGTACAGCCGCGACTTCAATCAATGGAGCCCGTCCGACGCGCAATATCACTGGGTCTACAACTGGGACGGCCACAACGAATACTGGGGCGGCCGCGTGACGAACTGGAACGTCGGGCGCACCTACGCGCAGGCACGCGGTGCCGAGATCCACACGGCCGGCCAGTACTGGGCGTCGTGCAACCTCGTCGCGCGCGACGCGATCGGCGCGCAGGCGATGGACAAGGCCTTCCTGAAAGGGCTGTCGATGACCAACAGCTCGACGAACCAGAAGGCCGCCGCCCAGGCGGTGCTGACGGCCGCCGCCGCGCTCGGCTACAGCAGCGCGCAACTCGCGGCGATCGGCAATGCATACAACAAGAGCTGCACGTACGGCGTGACCGTGCCGCAGAAGTCGTAATTCCGCAGCAGGCGGGGGCGCCGCACGACCTGCGCGCGCCCTCTTCCTCGACATCGCCATCCTCACGAGATCGAACATGCCTACTCTGACATTGACCCGCCTGAGCGCCGCGCTGGGCGGCATGCTGCTGACCGCCGCCGCGCACGCGACGCCGGTGTGGATCACGCTCGGCGACACCGCGTTCCGCCAGCTTCAACGCATCGATGCGAGCGCAACCGCGCAGTACAGCACGGCGGTCGACGCCGGCAAGACGGCCGACGGCGCCGTGCGCCGCGAAACCGTGCATATCGTCGAGATCGACGATTCACGACTCGGCGAACTCGCCCACGCGGTCCACCACGTGCGCGGCCATGGGCCCGGCTACATCGTGCACGACTCGTTCGACGACGCACGGCAGGCATTGCAGCCGGTACCCGCGGCACTCGCGAAACAGGCGGCCGTGCCCGCCTACCCGGTATCGAACGCGCCGCAGATCAAGACCTGGATCCAGCAACTGCAGGCCAGCAACATCGTCGGCACGATCACGTCGCTGTCCGGCTTCACGAACCGCTACTACACGACGTCGCACGGCGTCGCCGCGTCGGACTGGCTCGCGCTGCAGTGGCGGCAGCTGGCCGGCTCGCGCACCGATATCGCCGTCGAGCAGTTCACGCATGCCGGCTTTCCGCAGAAGTCCGTGATCCTGACGATCCGCGGCAGCGATCCGGCCGCGGGCACGATCGTGCTGGGCGGCCACCTCGATTCGACGGTCGGCCGCACGACGGAAAACACGCGCTCACCCGGCGCCGACGACGATGCGTCCGGTATCGCCAGCCTGACCGAAGCGCTGCGCGTGCTGCTCGCGAACGGCTACCGGCCGAAACGGACGATCAAGTTCGTCGGCTACGCGGCCGAGGAAGCCGGCCTGCTCGGGTCGAAGGCGATCGCGAAGCAGTTCCGCACGCAGAACGCGAACGTGGTCGGCGTGCTGCAGCTCGACATGACGAACTACCAGGGCGATCCGAAAGACATCTACCTGATCACCGACTACACGAACGCCGCGCAGAACACCTACCTGACGAACCTCGCGAAGACCTACCTGCCCGAGCTCGCGATCGGCACGTCGCAATGCGGCTATGCGTGCTCGGATCACGCGTCGTGGCATGCGCAAGGCTATCCGGCGTCGTTCCCGTTCGAGGCCGACCAGAACGACAGTCCCTATATCCATACCGCGAACGACACGCTGGAGAATTCGGACCGGCAGGCGAACCACGCGCTGAAGTTCGGCAAGCTGGCGCTTGCGTATGCGGTCGATCTCGGCGGCGAAGGCAGCACGACCGTCAAGCGCTGACCGGCTCGAGCCGCCCGGGCGGGCGCGTGCATCATGCGCGCCCGGTCGAGCGCGTTGCCCGTTCCGGATAGAATCGTCGTTCGATCACTTCCGCACCACGGTGCTCCGCCATGACCGATTTCTCCCGCTCCGTCGACGCCCTCTCGCCCGAGCACGTCACGACCGCATTCGATTTGCCCGGCCACACGATCGTCCGCTCGCTCGGCGTCGCACAGGGCATCATCGTGCGTTCGCGCTCGATCGTCGGCTCGTTCGGCGCGGCGCTGCAAACCATCTTCGGCGGCAACATCACGCTCTATACGTCGCTGTGCGAGAAGGCGCGCCAGCAGGCGTTCGACAAGATGCTCGCCGACGCGCGCAAGCTCGGCGCGAACGCGATCGTCGCGATGCGCTACGACTCGACCGAGATCGGGTCGGGCGTCACGGAAGTCATCTGCTACGGCACGGCCGTACAGGTCGCGCGCGACGCCGGCGTCTGACCGTCAGCCGTTATGCGCTTATGCGCCGGCCGCACACACGATCGCGACGATCGAGCCGATCACGAGCACCACGCCGATCGTCTTGCGCTTGTTCAGCTCCGTCCACAACAGCACGCCGGTGAGCGACAGCAGGACCAGCGCGCCCGCGAGCGTATCGACGAGCAGCACCCAGCCGATGCTCGTCCCGACGCCCTTGTGCAGGTTCGTCAGCCACGCGAGCGTGCCGTTGCCGGTACGCTTGAGCGTCATCGTGTCGCTGCCGATCCAGTAGTCGACCGCGACGTTTTCATGCGGCGACGCGAACACGAGTTGCCAGTGCTCCGGCTGCACGGTTTCGCGGTCGCCCCATGCGACCGGATGCGCGGGCTCCTTCTGCACACGGCCCATGCGTTCGGGCAGATGCAGATCCGGTTGCGCACGCAGCCATTGCTCGAGCGCGCGCGGTGACGCGGGCCGCGGATCGGGCACGCCGAGCCGCAACGTCTCGACGCGCGGCGCGCCGGTCTGGATGCGCAGCGGCGGCGCACGATGATTCAGCAGGAAGCCCGTCGTGCCGAACAGCAGCCCGAGCGCGGCCCCCCACAGGCCGACCCAGCCGTGCACCTTGCGCAGCCATTTGATGAAGGTGCCGCGGCGCGAACGCGCGCCGCCGGAGCCGGCCGGGCGCACGCCCGGCGCGATGCGCGACGCGGATGCCGCGTCGATGTCGACGGGATCGGCAACGCTCACGTCTCGCTCCAGATTCTCAGAAGATTGTGGTAGCAGCCGACCAGGCTGCGGCACGCCTGCGTATCGGCGCCGCCGGCGTTGAGCCGCTGGATCGCCGTGTCCATGTCGAACAGCAGCGCCCGCTGTGCATCGCTGCGCACGAGGCTCTGCACCCAGAAGAAACTCGCGACGCGCACGCCGCGCGTGACCGGCGTGACCTGGTGCAGGCTCGTCGCCGGATAGACGATCATGTCGCCCGCGGGCAGCTTGACCTGTTGCACGCCATACGCGTCCTCGATCACGAGTTCGCCGCCGTCGTATTCGTCCGGCGCGGACAGGAACAGCGTGACCGACACGTCGGTGCGCAGCTTCACGCCGTTCGGCAGCACGCGCACCGCGCCGTCCACGTGACTGCCGAACGTCATCCCGCCTTCGTAGCGGTTGAAGAGCGGCGGATAGACCTGGTTCGGCAGCGCCGCGCTGATGAACAGCGGATTGCGCTCGACCGCAGCGAGGATCGCGTCGCCCAGTTCGCGCGCAATCGGCGCATGCTCGGCGATCTGCTGGTTGCGCTTGACCGGCGCGCCCGTGTAGCCGGCCGTCGCGCGGCCGTCGACCCACGCGTCGCCCGCCTGGTCGAGCCGGTCACGCACCGTGCGCACCTGCTCGGGTGTCAGCACGTTCGGGATGTGTACAAGCATCGTTCCACCTTTTTCATCGAATGACGCGGCGATCGCACGCGTGCGGTCAGAACCGGTAGTCGAGCGTCGCGAGGAACGTGCGTCCGACGCCCGGCACCGCGCGGCCGCCGTCCGACTGGATCAGCGCATCGTAATAGAACTTGTCGGTCAGGTTCAGCAGGTTCAGGCGCAGGTCCCACTGCTTCGCGTGATACGCGGCCGTTGCATCCCAGCGCGTATAGCCGCCCACCTGCACGTAGTTCGTGTTCGCCGCGTAGCGACCCGACATGTAGGTCGGACCGCCGCCGATTTCCCAGTGCGGCGTGAACGCATACGTGGTCCACAGCGTGAACGTGTTGCGCGGCGTATTCGCGAGCGTCTTGCCCTGGGTGCCGTCGAGCGCGCTCAGGATCACGCCGTTCATGTACGTATAGCTGCCGAACACCTGCCACTTCGGCGTGATGTGGCCCGTCACGCTCGCCTGGAAGCCACGCACGCGAATGTCGCCCTCGAGCAGGTATTCACCCGTCGACGTCAGCGTGCGCGCGTTGCTCTTCTCCTGCTGGAACAGCGCCGACGTAACCGACAGGTTGTCGTTCAGCAGATCCCACTTGGCGCCGACCTCGTACGACTTCGTGTGTTCCGGCGACAGGTTCTGCGTGTTGTTCGTGACCGTCAGCGTCTCGAGCGACGGGTTGAACGACGTGCCGTACGAGAAGTAGTACGACTGCGATTCGGTCGGCTGGTAGATCACGCCGGCCCGCACGCTCGTGAAATAGTTCGTCTGCGACGCGTAGCCCGGCGCGCTCACCGTGTTCGCGAGATGCGCCTGGAAGCGATCCCAGCGCAGCCCGCTGACGAATTTCCAGTCGCGGCCGATCGATACCGTGTCATTCATGTACGCGGCGAGCGTCGTCGCGCCCGATTCAGCGTGATTGGCCGGCGTCTGCGTCGCGTTGGACGCGCTCGACGACAGATAGGCCGGATTGATCAACGACAGGATCGGCAGGCCGCTGCGCGTGTACGCCTGGTTCGTGTAGCTGTCGTGCCCGACCTCGACGCCCGCGATCAGGTCGTGCTTCACGAAGCCCGTGTCGAACTTGAAATGCGCCATCGTGTCGTTGTCGACCGAATGGTTTTCGATCACGCGATCGTGACTCGCGAGCTTCACGTACAGCGCAGACATCGGCAACGACGTGTAGTTGCCGTTCGCGAGCGCGGTGCTCGACGCGAGCGGCCCGGTCAGTACCGCGTTCGCGGCCGTCTCGCGCGCGTCGGTCATCGAGTGCGAGAACGACGTGCGGTTGCTGATCGTCAGCGCGTCGTTGACGCGATGATCGATGCGCGCGGACACCGTCTGCACGTCCTGGATCGTGCGGTCGTCGGTGAGGCCGTAGAACGTGTGCTTCGACACCGGCGCCGGGTGGCCGTCGACCGCGAGCACGCCGTAGTCCGGCATGTCGTAGTTGTGCTGGATCAGCGCGGACAGCGTGATCTCCGTCGGCGTGCCGATGCCGAAGCGCAGCTCCGGCGCGATTCCGTAGTCCTTGTTCTTCATCACGTCGCGCGTCGAGCCGAGCGACTGGCCGAACGCGTTGATGCGGAACGCGGAGGTCTCGCCGAGCGGCCGGTTCAGGTCGACGCTCGTGCGGTAGTGATCGTCGGTGCCGAGCGTCGTCGACACTTCCGCGGACGGCTTCAGGTTCGCCTTCTTCGACACCTGGTTGATCACGCCGCCCGTCGAGCCGCGCCCGAACAGCATCGACGACGGGCCGTACAGCACCTCGACCGAATCGAGATCGAACGTGTCGCGGTAGTACTGGTTACGGTCGCGGAAGCCGTCGAGATAGATGTCGTTCTGCGCGGTGAAGCCGCGCAGGTTGATGTTGTTGCCGATCTGCCCGCCTTCCGCGCCGCCGATCGTGATGCCCGGCGCATTGCGCAGCGCGTCCTGGAACGACGTGAGCCCCTGCGATTCCAGCAGCGCCTTGTTGATCACCGTGACCGACTGCGGAATGTCGCGCAGCGCGGTGGGGGTTTTCGCGCCGACGCTCGAACGCTCGGCCTGGAAATCCTGATGCACGGCCTGCCCCGCCACGTTGACCGTCGGCAGCGTGTCGCTCGCGGCCGGCGTCGCACTGCCCGGTTTCGCGGTGACGGCCGGCGCCGATTCGGCGCTCGTGCCCTGCGCGAATGCAGGCGAAGCGATAGGCAAAGCAAAGGCCAGCGCGAGCGCACTCGCGAACGGGGTCTTGTTCGGCATGAAAATCCAGTCGGAATTTGAAACCGCCCCGCGTGGACGCGCGGCGACGCGCGCACGAGGCACGGATACGCTGGCTCGCTGGCCGCCGACGATCAGACCGACGGCGACACTAGCTGGCTACGGTTGACGAGTGACCGGCAGCGCAGTCGTCGCCGCGGTCATGAAAATGAGAATCGGTATCATTCCAGATATTTCTATTCGTTTCAATTGATACCCGCTTCATCATACGAAAGCACGATGTTTCGAAAAATTACGGAAAGTTATACGTAATTATATGAATGGTTTTTGTAATTGATCGAGATATTCAGTCTGACAAATTCAGCGCTGGAGGCCTTGTGCAGCAAGGCACTGAAGTATCGGCACCTTTTCGGATTCCCTCCCCGGCGGGCAGGATGATGCGCACCGCTTTCAGCAGCGATTACCTCGCATTGCGCGAAACGACAGCGCCGGATCTATTGTTCAGATGATTATCCGGGTCGAATTCCGTCGGGAGTTCGATTGAAACAAGAAAGCAATTTGAAATGCAATTGCGGTGAATGAGGCCGGTTTCCCGTGAACGGCAAACGCATCGCCCCTATGGCGTCGACTCAATGATCGCGCTCCAGCGACGTCATGTTCCGCAAGGTCGGGAACAACCGCATCCATGTCAGCGCGACGGCGATCGTCGCCGCGCCGCCGACGACGATCGCCGCCGGCGCACCCCACCACGCAGCCGTCACGCCGGATTCGAATTCGCCGAGCTGGTTCGACGTACCGATGAACAGCGAGTTGACCGCGCTCACGCGGCCGAGCATGTCGTCGGGCGTGCGCAGTTGCACGAGCGACAGGCGCACGACGACGCTCACCACGTCCGATGCGCCGAGCGCCGCCAGCGCGACGAGCGACACCACGAAATTGCGTGACAGCCCGAACACGATCGTCGCGATGCCGAACGCGATCACGCCGCCGAACATCGCGCGGCCCGGCCGCCCTTTCAGCGGAAAGCGCGTGAGCCACAGCGTGCCCGCGAGCGCGCCGACCGCCGGCGCCGCGCGCAACGCGCCGAGCCCCCACGGGCCGACCTGCAGGATGTCGCGCGCGTAGATCGGCAGCAGCGCGGTCGCGCCGCCGAACAGCACCGCGAACAGGTCGAGCGACAGCGCGCCGAGGATCGCCGGTTCGCGCCGGATGAACGCGATGCCGGAAAACACCGACCGCAGCGTGACCGGTTCGCGCGCCGGCGGCGCACTGCGCAGCGGAATCGTGCCGCTCAGGATGGCCGCGATCGCGAACGCCACGACGCTCGTGCCGAACGCCGCGGGCGCGCCGACGCCATACAGCACCCCGCCGAACGCGGGCCCGAGAATCTGCGCGGCCTGGTTCGCGGACGTCGACAGCGCGGTCGCGCGCGGCAGGTCGCCGCGCGGCACGACGGCCGGCAGCAGCGACGACACCGACGGCGATTCGAACGCCCGCGCGGTGCCGACGATCGCGGCCAGCGCATACACGCCCGGGGCGGTGAGCCCGCCTTGCGCCGCGCCGAACAGGAATACGCCGGCGGCCAGCGCCTCGACGCCCTGGCAGATCGTCGCGATGCGCCGGCGGTCGTAGCGGTCGGCCACCTGCCCGACGACGAGCGTCAGCGCGAACATCGGCACGAACTGCGCAAGCCCGACGAGCCCGAGCGCGAACGCGCTGTGCGTGAGCGCATAGACGTACCAGCCGATCGCGACCGACAGGATCTGGAAAGCGAGCGACGACATCACGCGCGTGCCCCAGAAGCGCTGGAACGGTGTGTGGCGGAACAGGTTGACGGGTAACGGCGACGGCGAAGTGGATTCGGGTAACGGGGTGGTCATCGGCGAGACGTCGTGGAGGGAAGACCGGCGATCGCCGATACGCGATGCGGCCAAAGCGCGATGATAGCTTCAACCGCCGAAACCTTGCCGGATGGCTATCGGATGCCGATGCTGATTCGGCCGCCATGGCACGCACCGCGCGGCACAATGCAATGCCGAACCGCGCCGCATCGCGCAAAAATGTCTTTAGCCGATTTCCGGGTAGAGAGGGCCGGCGTTCTGCGTTCTGCGTTCTGCGTTCTGCGTTCTGCGTTCTGCGTTCTGCGTTCTGCGTTCTGCGTTCTGCGTTCTGCGTTCTGCGTTCTGCGTTCTGCGTTCTGCGTTCTGCGTTCTGCGTTCTGCGTTCATGAGTTTGTACGCGGCGCGGGCAACCTTCAATGCGACAGCGCCGCGGCGTGATCGTGCTCGCGCAGCTGGCCGGGAATCGCGCACTGCGCGAGCCCGCCCGCATCGATCCATGCGCGCGTGCGTTCCGCGGCCCTGTCGATCAGTTGCGCGCACTGCGAGTAATCGTATGACGACACCTCGAGCGGACAGAGCGGCGGCACGACATGGATTTGCGCGCGTGCCGCGTACAGCTCCAGATCGCGCACCAGTTGCCGCGCGATCACGAGCGTCAGCGCGTGCGTCGCGTGCGCGATCGCGCTGCGCGGCGGTACGCGCAACGCACAGGCGAACCCGGCCGGCAGCACGACGATCCGCCTGGCGCCGAGCGCGATCGCAACCGAGATCGGCGTATTGTTCGCGACGCCGCCGTCGACGAGCTCCACGTCGCCGATGCGAACCGACGGAAACACGCCGGGAATCGCCGCGCTGGCTTGCACGGCATCCACGACCGGGCCGGCGGACAGCACGACCTCCTCGCCGCTCAGCACGTCGGTCGCGACGATGTGGAGCGGCAACGCGGCCTGCTCGATCCGCCGGTACGGCAGGTTCGTTTCCAGCAGCACGCGCAGCGCATCGGCCTCGACCAGATGCGGCCGGTTGCGCAGCAGCATCGCGAAGAGGCTGCGCATTGAAAACGGCATGACGTCCTGGCGGCGGATCCTGCACCACAGCGCGGCGAGCATCGCGACGCCATCCGCATCCGGCCGGCCGGCGAAATAGGCGGCATTGATCGCGCCCGCCGACGCGCCGACGACGCAATCGGCCCGTTCGCCGCTCGCCACCAGCTCGCGGAGCATGCCGACCTCGATCGCGCCGAGACTGCCGCCACCGGCGAACACGAAGGCGGTTGTGGGAGTGGGATCGGAAGTCACGGTGCGTCCTCCAGCGGTTGGCTGCGACAGTGCTTTCTCCATGATGGATCGTGCGGCGCCCCGGATGTCCTGATGAAAACCCTGCCGGCCCGCGACCCCGGCGGTTCGGTGACGTGCCCGCCGCGTTCCCCGGCATGCAGCGATGAACAAAAAAAAAGCGCGAACCACGGTTCGCGCCAAAGAGAGACCTCGCTGAAGACGTCGAAAAAACTACCTCACCCTGCTCAGAACGAATGCCGCATCCCGATCCGCACGTCGGCCTGCGTCTGCGTCGTCGACGGCGTAAAGCTGTAGCCGACCACCGCATCGACGCCCTGCGACGCGCGCAGGTAATCGCCGGAGATGTACACATCGGTGCGCTTGGACAGCAGGTAGTGCAGGCCGGCCGTGCCCTGGTTCCAGTGGTGGCCTTCGAAGCGCGTGTGCTGGTAGCCCGCGATCAGGCTCAGCGCCGGCGTGAACTGGTACAAGCCGCCGCCTTCATACACCTGCATGTGCGACGACTGGCCGAAACCCTTGATCGTCGTGTACGAGAAGTTCGCGTCGAGCGTCAGCTTGCCGATCGTGTAGCTCGTGCCGACGCCGAACGTGCCTTGGCTGTCGACGTCCATCGCGGTGTTCGCGAACAGGTCGGTGCGCGCGCCGGTCGCCGGATCGACGGTCACGGTCTGCTGGCCGAGGAACGTATGCGTGCCGATCATCGCGTACGGGTCGAACGCGTAGATGCCGTTCGGGTTGTTCAGGCGCGTGTACGCGGCGCCGATCGAGAAGTCGCCCTTCGTGTAGCTCGCGCCCGCGCTCCATGCGCTGTTGCGGTGGAAGTTGCCGGCGACGTTGCCGAACGAATACATCGCGCCGAACTTGACGCCGTTCAGGTCGTTCGACAGGAACTTGACGGAGTTCGGCAGGCGGTCGCCGTTGAAGCGGTCGAAGTCGCCCTGGTGGATCGCGTAGCCGCTGCCCCATGCCGAGATGTTGTAGATCGACACGAGTTCGTTGGTGATGTCGAGCTGGTTGCCGAACGACAGCGTGCCCCAATCGTTCTGGAGACCGACATAAGCCTGCCGCCCGAACTCCGCCCCGCCGAAGCCGAGCTGGCCGTTGCCGAGGTGGAAACCGCTCTCGAGCGCGAACACGGCCTTCAGGCCGCCGCCGAGATCTTCCGTGCCTTTCAGGCCGAAGCGGTTCCCGTACGACACGCCGTCATCGAACTTGACCACGTGCGAACCGCCCGTGTTGTTCACGTACGTGATGCCCGCGTCGAGAATCCCGTACAGCGTCACGCTGCTCTGCGCGTGGCCGATGGCGGGAATACAGGCCGCGCATGCCAGCGCGACTGCTACGGCAACTTTCTTTTGCTTCATTGTCGACCACCCTCCCTGAACCCTTCGATGGAAAGAACCGTGGCCTGGCGCGCACAGCAATACGCCGGCTGATTCGAATTCGGTACGTCCGCTGGCTTCGGCATTTCGTTTTCCGCAATAACGCAGCCATTGGCGAAAAATACAAACCCATATTTCAGGTCACCCGTCTGAAGGCGACACCAAATGGTCTCGATGCGACCGTTCGGGAAAACACGGAGGCGGGCGGCGCGGCGAAAAACCGGCCGCCCGGAGGCGGTCAGCGGGCGTCGAGGGCCGCGCGCACGGCCGGCAACGCGGGGGCGCCGGCCGCCGTGGTGACGCCGTCGAGCCACGCTTCGACGAGCGCTGGATCGGCCTTCAGCGCATGCTGCGCGGCGAGCGCGGGCGACGTCTTGTGGTCGAGCATATCGGCGATCATCCGGTTCTCGACGTCGACGGAGAACGTCATCTGCCTGAACAGCCGCGCGAGGTTCGCGCACTGGCCGGCAAAGCCCGCGCGCGTGACCGTGTTGACCGTCGCGCCGCCATAGTTCGGGCCGAAATACGCGTCGCCGCCCGACAGGTAGGTCAGGTTGAACTTCGTGTTCATCAGGTGCGGCTCCCACGCGAGAAAGACGATCCAGCGCTTGTCGCGCACCGCGCGCTCGACCTGCGTGAGCATCCCCGTCTCGCTCGATTCGACGAGCGACCAGTTCGCCGCGCCGAGCGCATGGTCGGACAGCATCCGCTTGATGTTCTGGTTCGCGGGCGCGCCGGGCTCGATCCCGTAGATCTTGTCGCCGAAGCGGTCCGCGTAGCGCGCGAGATCGGCGAACGTGTGCACGCCGGCCGCCGCGACGTAGTCGGGCACGGCCAGCGTGAACTTCGCGCCGTTCAGGTTCGCGTGCAGCACGTCGATCGACTTCTCGTCGACGAACGGCTTCACGAGCGGCGCCTGCGCGGGCATCCAGTTGCCGAGGAACACGTCGACCTGCCCTTTCTTTAAGCCCTGGTAAGTGATCGGCACCGACAGGTTCGCGACGTCCTGCCGATAGCCGAGCGCCTTCAGCACGACACCGGCCATCGCGTTCGTCGCGTCGATGTCGGTCCAGCCGGGCGCCGCCATCTTCACGTCGCGGCACGTCTGCGGGTCGGCGGCGCGCGCGGGCTGCTGCATCGCCACCACGCACGCGGCCGCGGCGAGCGCGGTGCCCAGGCTCCGGATTGCTGCATTGCATTGCCGTTTCATGATTCGCTTCCTCCGTCGTTCGTCAATGTCCGCTGCGGCCCGTTCAGCGCCCGACGCGCGGAAAGCGCGCCATCGCTTCGAGCGTGTCGAGTTCGATGTGATTGCGCATGTAGCGCTGGCTCGCGTCGGTGAACGGCTGCCAGTCCCACGCCTGGATGCGGCCCTGCGTCGTCGCCGCGTAATGGAAGCGGCGCCGCCGCTGGCTCGCGCGCACCTGCGCGTCGAGTTCCGGCAGGTTCCAGCGGCGCGCGGCCTCCTCGCGGAATGCGGCGAGCACGCCGTCAGCTTCCGGCAGGCCGGCCAGGTTCGTGCGCTCGCGCGGATCGTCGGCGAGGTTGTAGAGCTGGTCGGGATCGGCCGGGCAATGCACGTATTTCCAGTCGCCGCGGCGGATCATCACGACCGGCGCAACCGCCCCTTCCGCGAGGTATTCGCCGAGCGCGACGTCATGCGCGGGCGCGCCTCGCAGATGCGGCACGAGGCTCGCGCCGTCGACCGGGTCCGGCCAGCCGCCGGCCGGCGCCGCGCCGGCGAGGTCGACGAGCGTCGGCAGCAAATCGACGTGCGACACCGGCCCGCGCACGCGCGCGGCACCGAAGCGGCCCGGCGCGTGGACGATCAGCGGCACGCGGCAGCCACCTTCGAAGAACGTCATCTTGTACCAGAGTCCGCGCTCGCCGAGCATGTCGCCGTGGTCGGACGTGACGATCACGATCGTGTCGTCGGCGAAGCCGCATTGCTCGAGCGCGGCCAGCACGCTGCCGAATTGCGCGTCGACATAGGACGTCGCGCCGTAGTACGCGCGGCGCGCGGCACGGATCTGCGCGTCGGTCGGCGGCGTGCGGTCGTTTTCGCAGACGAAGCGCAGCCGCTGCGAATGCGGATCGCTCTGCTGCGCATCGAGCCGCACGGCCGGCATGTCGATCTCGTCGTCGCGGTACAGATCCCAGTATTCGCGCGTGATCGCGTACGGATCGTGCGGATGCGTGAGCGACACGACCATGCAGAACGGCCGCGCGTCATGACCGGCCGCGCGCTCGCGCGCAACGTCGTACAGCTTCTGCTTCGCCGCGAACGTGACCTCGTCGTCGAAGTCGAGCTGGTTCGTGCGCACGCACGGGCCGGCCTCGAGCACCGAACTCATGTTGTGATACCAGCTCGGCCGCTCGGTCGGGCGGTCCCAGTCGGGCACCCAGCCGAAATCGGCCGGATAGATGTCGGTCGTGAGCCGCTCCTCGAAGCCGTGCAGCTGGTCGGGTCCGCAGAAATGCATCTTGCCGGACAGCATCGTGCGGTAGCCGCCCGCGCGCAGGTAGTGCGCGAAGGTCAGCGTTTGCGCCGGCAATTCGGCGGCGTTATCGTAGGCGCCGATACCCGACGGCAGCTTGCCGGTCAGCAGCGAGAAGCGCGACGGCGCGCACAGCGGGCTCGCGCAATACGCGGCGTCGAACACCACGCCTTGCGCAGCGATCCGGTCGAGCGTCGGCGTGCGCGCGACGCGGTTGCCGTAAGCCGGCAACGCGAACGGCGTCAGCTGGTCGGCCATCAGGATCAGGATGTTGGGAGTCGGGTTCGTCATCGGCGGTCTTGGGGAAATCGGTGTTCGAATGGAGCGGCGCGACGCTCGGGCGGCGACACGGCCGGCATGACGGACGCAGCCTGAAGAAAGTGCCGCGCGCACCGGTCGTGACTGGCTAGAATCGCGGAAGGCTTGGCGCGGCGCCGTGCCGTCCGAAGCACTATCCCCCGCCCGAATTCGCGCGGGAAGGCGTCCGGCCCTTATGAGGCCATTAGAGAGACTTATGTCGAAATCCGAACCGTTACCGTCGATGCAGGCGCTGCGCGCGTTCGAATCGGCCGCCCGTCTCCAGAGCTTCACGGCCGCCGCGCGCGAGCTCGGCTCGACGCAACCGGCCGTGAGCCAGCAGGTGTTCCAGCTCGAAGCGGAACTCGGCGTGCCGCTGTTCGAGCGCAGCCCGCGCGGCGTCACGCTGACGAGCGACGGCCAGTGCCTGTACGAAGCCGTGCGGCTGAGCCTCGACACGCTGCGCGGCGCCACCGCGACGCTGCGCGCGCGCCGCGAGCACGGCGCGCTCACGATCGTCACGGATTTCGGTTTCGCGACCTACTGGCTGATGCCGCGCCTCTCCGGCCTGAAGCGTGTGATGCCGGACGTCGACGTGCGGGTCGTCACCTCGCAGGATTACGACGCGCAGCGCGACCACGCCGACATCGCGGTTCTGTTCGGCGACGGCCACTGGCCGTCGTGCACGGCCGCGCGGCTCTTTCCCGAATCGGTCACGCCCGTCTGCTCGCCGGCATTTCGCGCCGCGCACGCGCACGTCGCGCGGCCCGAGCACCTGCAGGCGCTGCCGCTGCTGCACGTGCAGGCGACGCGCCCCGAACGCTGGCTGTCGTGGGCCGGCTGGTTCGACGCGCACGGCCTCGACGCGCCGGCCGCCGCGCGCGGCGTGACCTTCAACAGCTATGCACTGGTGATCCACGCGGCGCTGCTCGGCGACGGCGTCGCGCTCGGCTGGTCGCCGCTCGTCGACGAGCTCGTCGCGTCCGGGCAGCTCGTGAAGCTCGTCGACGCACCCGTCGTCACGTCGCGCGGCTACTTCCTCGTGCGGCCGCCGCAGCGGCCCGAGCCGGACGCGACACATGTGTTCCGGCGCTGGCTGCTGGATGCGTGCGCGCCGGCTTGAGCGGGCGGCTGGATGCGTGCGCGCCGGCTTGAGCGGGCGGCTGGCCGGCGGAGCGCTGCCTGACGCTTGCTGGAGCGGCTGCGGCTGTCCCATCTGACGCGCGCTGGACTGGCTGCGCCTGCCCCACCTGACGTCCGATGGAGCGGCTATGCCTGCACCGCCTGACACCCGCTGGAGCCGCTACGACTGCGCCGCCTGACGCTCGCCGGACCGGCTGCGGCTGCACCGCCTGACGCTCGCTGGACCGGCTACGGCTGCACCGCCTGACGCTCGCTGGACCGGCTACGGCTGCACCGCCTGACGCTCGCTGGACCGGCTACGGCTGCACCGCCTGACGCTCGCTGGACCAGCCGCGCCCGCCCCGCCCGACACCCCGCCCAGCGTCCCCAAAACCCCCGCCTCAAACCTCGCCACCGCCCCGCCGCGCTGGCGCGCCGATACCAGCCACACGGCGGGTTGGTTCTATCCGCGCCCGAATCGTCCTGATTTACTTGAGCCTCCCGCTACCCGCGTAGCGTGGCGCCCTGTCGCGCCGCCGCGCGCGCGTTGCGTTCCCTGACATCCGAGGAATCTCATGACCGCCGACTCACGCCCCGATCAATTCGTCCTGACGCTGTCGTGCCCGAGCGCGGCCGGCCAGGTCGCCGCCGTCGTCGGCTTTCTCGAGCGCCATCGCTGCTACGTCGATGCGCTGAACGTGTTCGACGATGATCTCAGCAACCATTTCTTCGTGCGCTGCGTGTTTCATCCGACGGATGAGACGCTGCAGATCGACGCGCTGCGCCAGGAGTTCGGTCCGATCGCGACCGCGCTCGGCGGCGGCGGTGACGGCGACACGCAATGGGCGATCCACGACGTGAACGCGCGCCCGAAGGTGCTGATCATGGTGTCGAAACTCGAGCACTGCCTCGCGGACCTGTTGTTCCGCTGGCGGATGGGCGAACTGAAGATGGACATCGTCGGCATCGTGTCGAACCATCCGGACTTCGAACCGCTCGCCACGCAGCACGGGCTGCCGTTCCGCCACTTCCCGATCACGGCCGACACCAAGGCGCAGCAGGAAGCGCAGTGGCTCGACTTCTTCGAGTCGAGCGGCGCAGAACTCGTGATCCTCGCGCGCTACATGCAGGTGCTGTCGCAGGAAACCAGCGCGAAGCTCGCGAACCGCGCGATCAACATCCATCACTCGTTCCTGCCCGGCTTCAAGGGCGCGAAGCCGTATCACCAGGCGCATGCGCGCGGCGTGAAGCTGATCGGCGCGACCGCGCATTTCGTGACCGACGATCTCGACGAAGGCCCGATCATCGAGCAGGTCGTCGAACGCGTCGATCATGCGCTGCGTCCCGAGCAATTGCTCGCGGTGGGCCGCGACGTCGAGTGCATCACGCTCGCGCGCGCGGTGAAGGCGTTCATCGAGCGGCGCGTGTTTCTGAACGGCGACCGGACGGTGGTGTTTCCGTAAGCGCATCCGTTCGGCGCACAGCCAACAAAAAACCCGACCGGCAGCACCTGCCGGTCGGGTTTTTTATCGCGTTGCGTTCGACGCGTCGCGCAACGGCCCCGGGTGCGGTGTCCGGGTTCGCCGCGCGACGCGCGTGCCGCGTTCAGATGCTTACTTGACCCACGCGAAGTAGTACGACAGCCAGATCGTCAGCGCAGCACCGACCAGCGCCGCATACGGCATCAGATTCAGCCACATCGCGCGCTTCGGCACTTCGAGTTCCATGTCGCGCTGCATCTGCGCGGGGAAACGGCCGCGATCCTGCCAGTAGTGACGATAGAGAAACACCGGCACGATCAGCAGCATCGCGATCAGACCGTTGCGCAGCGTGCCTTCGCCCTGCAGGTTCGCGCCCGCGCCGACATAGACGAGGTTCGCGTAGCCGCAGACCGAGCCGGCGACGAGCAGCCAGGTCGGGCAGCGGAACGGCCGATCCCAGTTGCCGCGGTCCATTCGGTGGATCCAGCCCGACTGGAGATTCAGGAATACGAACAGCATGTAGCAGACGTTCGAGATCGCCAGCACCGTCATGTAGTCCGACATCATCAGCAACACGAGGTTGAAGCCGAGATCGGTCCACATCGCGCGCGTGGGCGAGCCGTGCTCGTTCACGTGCGACAGGTACTTCGGCAGCCAGCCGTCGACCGATGCCTGGTACAGCGTGCGCGACGAGCCCATCATCGACGTCATCACGATCAGCAGGATCGACAGCATCAGCATCACGACGACCGCGTTCGCGACCCATGCACCGCCACCGACGATCTTCGCCATCGCGGCCGCGACGCCGGTGCCGTCGCCGATCGCCGGGTCGAGCATCGCCTGCGTGCCGAGCGCGCCCTGGAACGCCATCGGCACGAGCGTCATCACGACGAGGCACAGCGCGCCCGACCAGAAGATCGCCTTCGCGGTGTCGCGACGCGGATCGCGGAATTCGCGCGTGTAGCAGACCGCCGTTTCGAAGCCGTACGACGCCCAGCCGGCCATGAACATCGCGCCGAGCGCCATCGTCACGCCCTGCCCGTTCCACGAACCGAAGGTCGCGGTCGTGAGGTTGCCTTGAGCGTCATGACCGAGCGGCAGCAGCGGAAGCAGGTTCGACATCGGCACGTCGCCGGTGACGAACGGCACGATGCCGACGATCAGCAGCGGCGTGAGCGACGCAATGCCGAGAATGCGCTGCGTACGCGCGGCTTTCGACGCACCGCTGTGCTGAAGCTTGAACGTGATGAGAAGCAGAATCGTCGCGATGATGAACGTCGCGTTGATCCGCAGTGAAAGACCGGACTTGATGAACCCGAGATCCGCAACCTTGAACTGCCAGTGCAGCACCGCCGCGTCGGCGGGAAAGAGACTCGTGAGCGCATAGCTCGCCGCGAGGCCGCAGCCGAGCGCGAGCATCGGCGACCACGCGAGCCAGTTGCACCACACGGAAACCGGGGCAATCAGCTTGCTGTAACGGACCCAGCCGATCGCGCCGTATACCGACGCGCCGCCCGATTTATGGGGAAATAGTCCCGATATTTCCGCATAAGTCGCGCTTTGAATCAGCCCCATCGTGATCGCGGCGATCCAGATCGCCCACGCGGGCTGGCCGATCGTCGCGCATACGCCGCCGATCGTGAACAGCACGCCTGCCGGCACACCGCTCGTCACCCAGAATGCGTCTTTCCAAGTCAGGCCACGATGCAGCGTGTGGCCCGTCGAATCATGTGAGATGGTTGCCTCAACGTCACTGGTGCGATTAGCACGCAGTCCTGCCTGACTCATCCAATTCCTCCTGTGATGACTCCGCACAAGGGCCGTAGTGTAACAACTTACGCGCTTTTTTGCAGAATCAGTAAAAGAAAGCCGGGATATGGCCGCATGAATTCACGATTGTTTCGGATTCCTGCATGCCATTCCCGGCGTATTTATTTATGATGATTCGCGCGACGAATCGCCGCGGCTTACTGCGCGCCTTCAGTCCACGAATTCACGCGGTCAGCATGCGCGGCAATCCATGCATCGGCGGCCGCTTCCGGCTTCGAACCGTTCTGGATCGCGAGCATCACGCTGTCGATCTCGCCCGGCTTCCACTGGAACTTCTTCAGGAACGCGACGACCGGCTTGGCCTTCGTTTCGAGCTGCGGGTTCGCGACGCTGTCGACGTGCTCCGCGCCGCCGAACACCTTCTTCGGATCCTCGAGGAAGCGCAGCTTCCACTTCGCGAACATCCAGTGCGGCGCCCAGCCGGTCACGATCACCGGCTTGTTCGCGCCGACGGAGCGCGACAGCTCGGCCGTCATCGCGCTGCCCGAACTCGGCATCAGCGTGTAGCTGAGGCCGTAGCTCTTGATCGCTTCGTCGGTCTTGCGCATCACGCCCGCACCCGCATCGATGCCGACGATCCGGCCGCCGAAGCTGCTTTTCTCGGCATTCAGATCTTCGATGCTCTTCGCCTTCACGTAGTCGGGGACGATCAGGCCGATCTTGGCGTCAGGAAAGTTCGCACCGAGATCGACGACCTTCGACTTGTATTCGCCCCAGTAGGAGCCGTGCGTGACGGGCAGCCATGCGGACAGCGTCGCGTCGAGGTCGCCGCGCGCCACGCCCTGCCACATGATCCCGGCAGCCACCGGCACGAGCTGGACCTGGTAACCGAGCTTCTTCTCGATCACGCGTGCCGCGACGTTCGACGTCGCCACACTGTCGTCCCAGCCTTCGACGTAACCGATCTTCAGCGTGGGCTTCGTATCCGCGAGCGCCGACGCGCTCAATGCCACCATCGCCGACAGTGCGCCGGTCCACAGCAGTTTTCCGAACAACTTCATGGTCGATCTCCTTGAAATGCGCACCGTGCGCGTTGTCTCTCTAGGTTCTTCAACCACAAATCCGCGGTATCGTTGTTTTCCGACGGATGCTTGTCCGGAGGCGACGCAACGCGACGCGACGCGCCCGGACCGGCGATGGCTCGATACGACTACTTGTCGATCACGAGATCCGACAGCGGCTTGCTGCAGCACAGCAGCACCATCCCCTGATCGATCTCGCGCTGGCGGATGCCGCCGTTGTGCTTCATCTCGACCTGCCCCGACACGAGCTTCACCTTGCAGGTGCCGCACATGCCCTGCGTGCACGACGCCGGCAGCCGCACGCCGGACTGGCGCGCCGCATCGAGCACGTGCTGCTCCGAGCCGCACGAAATCTCGCGATTGCTCTTCGCGAAGCTGACCGTGTACTGCTTCGTCGCGACGTCGCCGTCGTTGGCCGCCGGCGCGAGTTCGGCGATCACGTCGTCGCTCGCGGTCTGCGCGAGCGTCTCGAACGAGAAGCTTTCCTCGTGATACTGCTTGCGGTCGAAGCCGGCTTCGTCGAGCAGGTCGCGCACGGCCTTCATGTACGGCGCGGGGCCGCACGTGAAGATCTCGCGCTCCATGAAGTCCGGTGCGATCAGCTTGAGCAGCGGCAGCGTCAGGAAGCCCGTGACGCCCGGCCAGTTGGTGCGTGCACCGACGCGCTCGACGACGAACGACGTACGGAAGTTCGTATGGTTCGACGCGATCAGGTCGAGCTCGCGCGCGAAGATGATGTCGTCCGGCGTGCGCGCGCTGTGCACGAACAGGATGTCGCGATCCTCGGCGAGATCATGATGCGCGCGGCTCATCGACATCAGCGGCGTGACGCCCGAACCGGCCGACAGGAACAGGTACTTGCGCGCCGGATGCCGCGCGCACGTGAATTCGCCGGCCGGGCCGAGAACGCGAACCGACGCGCCCGGCTGCAGGTTGTCGTGCAGCCAGTTCGACACCTTGCCGCCCGGCACGCGCTTCACCGTGATCGAGATCGTGTGCGGCCGCGCGGGCGACGACGAGATCGTGTAGCACCGGTTGATCGTCTCGCCGTCGATGTCGAGTTCGAGCGTGATGAACTGCCCCGGCTCGAAGGAAAACGCACGGCCTTGCGGCGAACGGAAGAAGAAACTCTTCACGTCGTGGGTTTCCTGACGCACGTGGCAGCACACCAGCGTTTCCTCGACGTCGCTCGTCCAGCGCTCGGGCAGCGCGCTCCAGAACGCCGGGTGCGTCACCCGGCTGTCCACCGGCTCGAAATTGGCCGAATCTCGCATCATGTGTAGCTCCACTTGCTGTCTGCTGTACTACGCGCCGATTTTTTCGGCGAGCCGGCCGATGTACCAGGCCGAGAATTTTTCGACGAGACCTTCCGTGTACGGCGAATACGGGCCCGGCTCGTATGCGCTGCTGGTCGCGCCGCGCTGCGAGAATTCGACGAGCGCGCGATCCTGGTCGTTGGTCGCGTTCCACACGGCCGTCAGGTTCTTCACGTCGTAGTCGATGCCTTCCTTCGCATCCTTGTGGACGAGCCACTTGGTGCGCACGAGCGTCTTGCCGGCCGACAGCGGAATCACCGAGAACGTCACGATGTGATCGCTCATGAAGTGATGCCACGAGTTCGGCTGCGTCCAGAACGACAGGCCGCCGAGGTCGGCCTGGTCGAACTGGCCGAGCAGCTTCTTCGATGCGACCTTCGCGTCGAGCGTCTGCGATTCGCCGTGGCGGTCGAGCGGCAGGCGCTGCGTGCGGAAGCCCGTCACGTCGAGCAGCTTTTCGATTTCGGCGGACGGCAGGCCCATCTCGGCCCACTCCTTGCCGCGGCGCACGCAGGTTTCAGCGAACGCGTCCATGCCTTCGGCGTTCGCGTCGGAGCGCTGGTAGCCGAAGCCGTATTCGTACAGCGAGATCGTCAGCTCGGGATGGTTCGCGACGCAGTGATAGCACTCGCGGTTGTTCTCCATCGTGAGCTTCCAGTTGCCTTCCTCGATGATGTCGATCTGCGCGGCGATCTTCGTGTTCGGCAGATCGTGCGGCTGCAGATACGGCTCCATCTGGGCGCGCAGCTGCGCGAAATCGACCGGCGGCTCCTCGGCGAGGCAGATGAAGATCAGGCCGGCGAGGTTCTGCACGTGCACCGACTTCAGGCTGTGCTTGCAGCGGTCGAACTTCTCGCCCATGTGCTCGGCGAACATCAGCTGGCCGGTCAGGTTGTAGGTCCAGCTGTGGTACGGGCACACGATGTTGCCGACCGAGCCCTTATCCTCGTTGCACAGGCGCGCGCCGCGGTGGCGGCACACGTTGTGGAACGCGCGGATTTCCATGTCGTCGTCGCGCACGATCAGGATCGAGTCGCTGCCCAGTTCCACGGTCACGTAGTCGCCCGGCTCGGGAATGTCCGGTTCGACCGCGACCTGGATCCAGTGCTGGCGGAAAATCGCCTCCATGTCGAGGGCGAAGATGTCCTCGCTCGTGTAGAACGGCGCCTCGAGGCTGTAACCTTCCTTGCGTCGCTCGATCAGTGCACGAATGTCTGCCGATACTTTCATCGTTTGCTCCGGATTCCTTGCGTCCCAGTGTGGTTGCCGACAGGCATCAAAATCAGTAGTCGATGAGCTGATGCTCGCGCAAATACGCGAGGATCACTTGTGCTTTTTCGACTGAACTCCCTTCATTTACGACGTTGCCGCCGCGGCTTTCGGTCGTGGTCGCGGACAGCATCCGGGCATGCCCCGAGCGCTTCTCGGCGGCGACCAGCTTTACGGGTTTACGCTCGATCGGGCCGACCTTCCAGGCCGCCGCATCGGCGTCCGCGCCGGTCGACGTGAGTGCCGGGCGGATCGCGCCGGCGCGCAGCCGCGCATACGCGTAGCGCGGCGCCACGTTGGCGAGCGGATGGACCGCGACGACGGCCGGCAGCGCCGCGTCGACGCGCCGCCGCAGCCCTTTCGGCAAGAATTGCCGGACCGCCGCGCGTCCGCCGTCGACCGTCACGTCGACGGCCGAGCCGACGAGCGGATAGGCGAGCGCCGCGGCGACGCGATACGGCAGCATCCCGGTGTCGTACGCGCCCTCGGCGCGCGTGCCGGTCAGCACGAGGTCGTAGCCTTCGACGCGCGCGGCAAGCGCATGCGCGGCGTCGTCGCCGTCGTGGCAGGCCAGCACCTCGACCTGCCGCGCGCCGAGCGCGAGGTATTCAGCAAGCGCTTCATTCGCGGGATCGCCCGCATGGATCACGTCGAGCTGCGCGCGATGCCGCTCCGCGAGCTGGCGGCCGACCTCGAGCGCGGCCGCGTCGTTGCGGCTGTAGCGCGCGGTGCCGCTGACGGGGTGCCGGCCGACGGACACGAGCACCGCGATGCGTTGCAACTGGCGGGGGGCGTTCATGCTGCGACTCCTTCGGTTTCACGCGAGCCGACCGCGGCCGGCGATTGTCCGCGCGACGCGCGCGCGGCCTGCACCTGTTCGATCAGCGCGGCGATCGTCGCCTGCGCGTCGCCCACCACCGTCAGGTTCGCGCGCTTCGCGATCGGCGCGCTGCCGTCGAGGTTCACCGCGATCACGTGACGGCAGTCCTTGATCCCCTGCAAGTGCTGAACCGCGCCCGAGATGCCGAACGCGATGTACACGCTCGCCTCGACCGTCTTGCCGGTCGCGCCCACCTGCTTGTCGCGCGTGAAGTGACCGTTGTCGACCGCGACGCGGCTCGCGCCGATCGCCGCGCCGAACGCGCCGGCCAGTTGCTCGAACGCGCCGATGTCGGACACGCCGTTGCCGGCCGACACGATGAAGTCGGCTTCCTCCAGCGCGACCTGCGCCGCGTCGATTTCCTCGAGGCCGAGATCGCGGTACGGCTGCGCCGCGTCGCCGGCCGGGCGGATGAAGTCGGCGGCCAGGCGCTCGCCCGCGCCGACGAACGGCAGTTTCGCCTCGACCGCGTTCTGCGCGAGCAGAATCACGTCGGGCAGCCCGCGCGTCGCGAACGCGCGGCCGGCCTGCGCATACGCGCCGACATGCTTCGCGTCGATCTCGACCACGTGGGTCGCGACGCTCGCGCCGGCCGCCGCCGCGTAACGCCGGCCGAGATCGCCGTCGCCGGTCGCGTTATCGGGCACGAACACGTGCTTCGGCGCGAGCGCCGCGGCGCATGCCTGCAAGGCTTGCAATTCGCTTTCGGGCGCGAAGGCGCGACGGTCGAAGTCGGCCAGCTCGATCAGCTTGTCGACGCCGAGTTCGGCGGCGTCATCCTTCAGTTCGCCGAATGCCAGCAGCGCGACTTCGGTCTGCGCGTCGGCGAGCACCGCGGCAGCGGCGATCGCCTGCCGCGTATGGTCGTCGAGCGCGCCGCGCTCGGTGTGCGCCACCACCAGCATCACGTGCTTCGGGTCCTGCACCGCGCGGCGCGGCTTCGCGGCCGCGGCGCCATGACCGTGCACGGACCACTGCGCGGCGCTCGCGTCGGCGCTGCCTTCCTCGCCGAGCGTGATGCGCTTCAGGCCCGCGGCCGTGATGATGAACGGCCGGCGCGGATCGATTCGTTTGATCGTGTTCATCGATTCACTCCAGCGAGGCGGCAACGAGTTCGGCCACGTCGAGCACGTCGGGGCGCGGGCCCACGACGCCTTCGAGCATCGCCGTGCAGTTCGGGCAACCGACCGCGACCACGTCCGCGCCGATGGCGCGCGCGTCGGCGATGCGGATGTCGGGAATACGCTGCTTGCCCGGGATGTCGGTCAGCGGCGCACCGCCGCCACCGCCGCAGCAGCGGCCGCGCATGCCGTTGCGCTCCATCTCGACGACCTGGATGCCGATCGTCTTCAGCAGCTTGCGCGGCGATTCCGTCTCGCCGTTGTAGCGGCCGAGGTAGCACGGGTCGTGATACGTGGTGCGCTTCTCGCGCAGCGACTCGACCGCCTTCGGCGCGATCTTGCCGCTGTCGGCCAGCTCCGCGAGGTAGGTCGTGTGATGCTTGACCGTCACGCGCAGCCCGAGCGCGCGGTATTCGTTGCGCAGGCTGTGCATCACGTGCGGGTCGGCCGTCACGATCTGCTTGTACGACAGCGAGCCGAGCGTGCCGATCAGGCGCTTCGCCATCTGCTGGAACGTCGCTTCGTCGCCGAGGCGGCGTGCGACGTCGCCGGTGTCGGTCTCGGTCCCGCCGAGTACCGCGTAGTCGACGCCCGCCTTGTTCAGCACCTTGACGAACGCGCGCAGCGTGCGCTGGTAACGCATGTCGAACGCGCCTTCACCCGCGACGAGCAGCACGTCGACCGGCTTGCCCGGTTGCGCGACCGGCGCGTTCAGGTCGACCGACCAGTCGTAGCGCGCAGCCGTGTCGTAGCCGCCCATCGTGCCGGTCTCGCGCAGGTTCGCGAGCACTTCCTGGCCCTTGCCCGGCACCGTGCCGTGCACCAGCGTGCGGTTGCGGCGCATGTCGACGATCGCGTCGACGTGCTCGATCAGCATCGGGCACTCCTGCACGCATGCGCGGCAGGTGGTGCACGACCACAGCGTCTGCTCCTCGATCAGGCCCGACACGATCGGGCCGTTCGGCTCGCCGCGATGCTGGCCGACCGCGAGGCCCGGCGTCGGGCTGCCGGCGTACGCGGCATCGGTGCCGCCCGCCATCCCGACGACGAGATCCTGGATCAGTTTCTTCGGGTTCAGCGGCTGGCCCGATGCGAACGCGGGGCACGCGGCTTCGCACTTGCCGCACTGCACGCACGCGTCGAAGCTCAGCAGCTGGTTCCAGCGGAATTCGACCGGCTTCGCGACGCCGTACTCCTCGTGCTCGATGTCCGGCAGCTTCAGCGCGGTCGGCGGCGTGGCCGTGCCGTTGCCCGTGAACGATTCACGGGTGGCCGCGAAACGCTCCTGGCGCGGGTGGAACGCGAGGTGCAGCAAGCCGGCGATCGCGTGCTTCATCGGGCCGCCCTTCGCGGCGCCGACGGTCATCGTGAAGGCGCCGGCGCCGATCAGCAGCGCGCAGAGCACCGCGAACGCACCCGACATCGCGCCGGTCGGCACGACCATGAACAGCACGAGGCCGAGCGCGAACGAGCCGAGCAGCCAGGGCAGCGCGTTCCACGGGCCGCGCGACAGGCGCGCCGGCACGTCCTTCGCCGCGCGGCGGCGCCAGACGAACACCACGCCGACGAGCATCGCGAGCGCCGCGAGGAAGATCAGCTTGTCGAGCCACGGCGAGTAGATCGCGAGGCCGTAGTTGACGAACACCAGCGCGAGCGCGGCGATCGCGCCGCCGGCGGTCGCGACGTGGGTCTTCGCGATGTACGGATCGCGGGCGACCACATGGTGCAGGTCGACGAAGTAGCGCTTCGGGATCGTGAACAGGTTCGCGATGCCGAACGAGCCGGGCGCCGTCGCGCGCCCGAGACGCCAGTAGGACGAGCGCTTCGCGACCGCGAACGCGAGCCCCGCCACCGACAGCCACAGCAGTGCGGTAATGAGGAAAGCCGGATTCATTTTTTAGAAATCCTTGACGAGGCGCAGCGAGTCGTAGATCGCACCGTGGACGTTGTGCATCGAGATGCAGTCGCCGACACGGAACAGCAGGAAGCGGCCGTTGCCCAGTTCTTCCGACAGGCACGGCTGCGGCTCGGCCGCGAACAGCGTGTGCGGATCGATCTGGCCGCGGTTCACCGACTCCGGCTTGAGCTTCCAGTACAGCTCGTCGTTCGGCGACGAACCGTTCTCGATCACGACCTGGTCGACCGCGCGCTCTTCCAGCTCCTCGGTGTATTCGTTGCGCAGCACGGCGATGATCTTGCCGTCTTCCTCATACACGCGATCGAGCATCGTGTTCGGCGTCGGGATCACGCCGAGCGCGTACAGGCGGCGATAGAAGATCGGGAACGTCGTGCCGCCGCAATCGTCGGCCACCTTCACGTCGGGCGTCACGACCTCGACCTTCGAGCCGCGGCTCGCCATGAAGTCGGCCACGCCGGCGCCCGCATGCGTGCTCACGCCGTCGAACAGCAGCACGTTCTGCTTCGGCTCGACCTTGCCGGTCAGGATGTCCCACGAGCTGACCGCGAGACCTTCGGCCACGCCCCACGCCGGCACCTGCCACGTGAAGCTCGAACCGCCGGTCGCGAGCACGACGATGTCCGGCTTCTCGGCCATGATCATCTTCTCGTCGGCGGCGACGCCGAGGCGCCGGTCGACGCCGAGACGCTTGGTTTCCATGTCGAACCAGCGGATGATCCCCGACATCTGTTCGCGCTGCGGCGCCTTCGCGGCGATCATCACCTGGCCGCCGACTTCGGCGTTCTTCTCGAACAGCACGACGTCGTGGCCGCGCAGCTTCGCGACGCGTGCGGCCTCGAGCCCCGCGGGGCCCGCGCCGACCACCACCACCTTGCGCTTCGGGCCGCGCGACTTCTCGATGATGTGCGGCATCGTCGCTTCGCGCGACGTCGCGGCGTTCTGGATGCACAGCACGTCGAGGCCGTTGTACTGGCGGTCGATGCAGTAGTTCGCGCCGACGCACTGCTTGATTTCGTCTTCGCGGCCGTCGCGGATCTTGATCACCATGTGCGGATCGGCGATCTGCGCGCGCGTCATGCCGACCAGGTCGATCATGCCGTTCGCGAGCAGGCGCTCGGCCTGGCCCGCGTCGCGGATGCTCTGTGCGTGCATCACGGGAATCTTCACCACCGACTTGATGCCGGCCGCGAGGTGCACGAACGGCTCCGGCGGCAGCGCCATCGGCGGCATGCAGTTCGCGATCGTGTTGTGCGTGTCGCCGCCCGAGCCGACCACGCTCAGGTAGTCGATCAGGCCCGTCTCCGACATCGCCTGCGCGATTTCCTTCAGCGCTTCGTGATCGAGACCGTCCTCGTGGAATTCGTCGCCGCACATCCGCAGGCCGACGCAGAAATCCTTGCCGACCGCTTCACGCACGGCCGTCAGCACTTCGATGCCGAAGCGCAGACGGTTCTCGAGGCTGCCGCCCCATTCGTCGGTGCGGTGGTTCGAACGCTTGCTCCAGAACTGGTCGATCAGGTGCTGGTGCGCGGCGGAGATTTCGATGCCGTCCATGCCGGCTGCCTTCACGCGCTTCGCGGCGGCCGCGAAGTCGCCGATGATGCGGCGGATTTCCTCGATCTCGATGATCTTCGCGTTACCGCGGTGCACCGGCTCGCGCACGCCCGACGGCGACATCAGGTGCGGCCAGTGCTCGCCGTGGAACGACGAGCGGCGACCCATGTGCGTCGCCTGGATCATGATCTTCGCGCCGTGCTTGTGCATCGTGTCGGCGAGACGCGTGAGCGGGTCGATGATCTTGTCGTTCGACAGGTTCACCGACTTCCACCAGCCCTGCGGGCTGTCGATCGACACGGGGCTCGAGCCGCCGCAGATCGCGAGGCCGACGCCACCCTTCGCCTTCTCTTCGTAGTAGCGGATGTAGCGGTCGCCCGGCAGGCCGCCCGGCTCGGCATACACCTCCGCGTGCGCGGTGCTGACGATCCGGTTGCGCAGCGTCAGCTGGTTCAGCTGCATGGGTTTGAACAGGTGGGGATAACGCATCGCAGGCGACCTCTGGCGTTCGAATGTCTCGTGTTGCGGGTGTTGTTTGTTGCTGTGTCGTGGGTCGGCGCGTCAGTGCGCGATCGGCGACACTTCGAAGACGCAGTGATCGTGGTGCTCGGCCGCACACTGCACTTCTTTCGACTGCGCGCGCGGCGCGCCCTTGCCTTCCGGCGTCGTGTCGTTGACCCAGTCCATCGCGCCGGCGAACCAGCCCGCGAACATGTAGCAGAGCTTGCCTTCCTTGCCCGGCTGCTGGAGCACGAACGACGAGTGGCGCAGCTCGATCTTCGCGCGTGCGCTGGCCGGATCGGCCTCGATGATCGAGAACAGGCCCCAGCCGCGTTGCGACAGGCGCTTCAGGTAGTGCTCGAACACCGCCATGCCGGTGAGGCCGTGCAGCTTCGCTTCCTTGTCGCACCAGTGGTACGCGGACTTGTAGCCGGCCTTGTAGAGGATCTCGGCATACGCCTCGACGCCGAGCGCTTCCTCGACGGCGACGTGGTTGTTCGTGAAGAAGTGGCGCGGCACGTACAGCATCGGCAGCGCGTCGGTGGTCCAGACGCCGGTATCGGGATCGACGTTGATCGGCAGTTGCGGTTGCATCGTGGTGACTCCGTGAGGAAAATTGGCCGCGCGGCTCAGGCGCAGGCACGACATCGTCCGCGTGCCCGCGCGACAGGCGCCGGCACGTCCCGATTGTTCTAGTGTTGAATCGCGGGTGGCGGTTCGGCTCGGCAGGCGCTTACGCGCCCCACACGTCCTTGAACACGCGCACCCAGTTCTCGCCCATGATCTTGCGGATGCGCGACTCCTTCCAGCCGTGGCGTTCCATCGCCGCGGTCAGGTTCGGGAATTCGCCGATCGTGCGGATGCCGTCCGGGTTGATCACCTTGCCGAAGTTCGTCAGCTGGCGATAGCGGCCCTTGTCATGCGTCAGCATGTCGAAGAATTCCTTCGCGAAATCCTGCGTGAAGTCCGTGCCGATGCCGACCGCGTCTTCGCCGATCAGGTTCACGACGTAGTCGATCGCCTCGATGTAGTCGTCGATGTTCGCCTCGATGCCGCGCTTCAGGAACGGCGCGAACATCGTCACGCCGACGAAGCCGCCGGCGTCGGCGATTTCCTTCAGCTGCGCGTCGCTCTTGTTGCGCGGATGTTCCTTGAGGCCCGACGGCAGGCAGTGCGAGTAGCACACCGGCTTCTTCGAGAACGCGATCGCTTCCGACGACGTGTTGCCGCCCACATGCGACAGGTCGACCATGATGCCGACGCGGTTCATCTCGGTGATCACTTCGCGGCCGAAGTCCGACAGGCCGCCGTCGCGCTCGTAGCAGCCGGTGCCGACCAGGTTCTGCGTGTTGTAGCAGAGCTGCACGACGCGCACGCCCATGTCGGCGAACGCCTCGATGTAGCCGAGGTTGTCCTCGAACGCGTGCGCGTTCTGGAAGCCGAGGATGATCCCCGTCTTGCCTTCCTTCTTCGCGCGGAAGATGTCGTCGGTCGTGCGCACCAGCGTCAGCAGTTCGCCGTTCTCGCGGATCTTCTGCTTCATCACGCCGATGTTGTCGACGGTCTTGGTGAAGTTCTCCCACACCGATACCGTGCAGTTCGCGGCCGTGATGCCGCCCTTGCGCATGTCCTCGAACACCGGCTTCTCGAACTTCGAGATGTTCAGTCCGTCGATGATGATGCTGTCCTGATGCAGCGTGCTCATATCTGCCTCTCGCTCCAGTCTCTGCTGTATGTGGGGTCGTCGATCAGTAAATCGGGAAGCGCTCGCAAAGCGCGAAAATCTCGCGGCGCACGCGCTGTTCGGTCGCGTGGTCGCCTTCCGGGTTCGCGCGCAGCGCGTCGAACACCTCGAGAATCAGCCGGCCGACTTCGCGGAACTCCGCGACGCCGAAGCCGCGCGTCGTGCCGGCCGGCGTGCCGAGGCGGATGCCCGACGTGACGGTCGGCTTCTCGGTGTCGAACGGAATGCCGTTCTTGTTGCAGGTGATGCCCGCGCGTTCGAGCGCCTGCTCGACCGGCGCGCCCTTCAGGCCCTTCGGGCGCAGGTCGACCAGCAGCAGGTGGTTGTCGGTGCCGCCGGTGACGAGGTCGACGCCGCCCGCCTTCAGCACTTCGCCGAGGGCCTGCGCGTTCGCGAGCACGTTGTCGATGTAGGTCTTGAAGTCCGCATGCAGCACTTCGCCGAACGCGACGGCCTTGCCGGCGATCACGTGCATCAGCGGGCCGCCCTGCAGGCCGGGGAACACGGCCGAGTTGATCTTCTTCGCGATCTCTTCGTCGTTGGTCAGCACGAAGCCGCCGCGCGGGCCGCGCAGCGTCTTGTGCGTGGTCGACGTGACGACGTGCGCGTGCTCGACCGGATTCGCATGGCGGCCGGCGGCGATCACGCCCGCGATGTGCGCCATGTCGACCATCAGCTTCGCGCCGACGCTGTCGGCGATCGCACGGAAGCGGGCGAAGTCCAGCGCGCGCGGGTACGCCGAGAAGCCGGCGATGATCAGGCTCGGCTTGTGCTCGTGCGCGAGTGCCTCGACCTGGTCGTAGTCGATCCGCATCGTGTCGCGGTTCACGCCGTACTGCACGGCGTTGAACCACTTGCCCGACAGCGCCGGCTTCGCGCCGTGCGTCAGGTGGCCGCCGGCGTCCAGCGACATGCCGAGCACCGTGTCGCCCGGCTTCGCGAGCGCGAGCATCACCGAACCGTTCGCCTGCGCGCCCGAGTGCGGCTGCACGTTCGCATAGCCGGCGTTGAAGATCTGCTTCACGCGCTCGATCGCCAGCGCCTCCACCTCGTCCGCGAACTCGCAGCCGCCGTAGTACCGCTTGCCCGGATAGCCTTCCGCATACTTGTTGGTCAGCACCGAACCCTGGGCCTCCAGCACCGCGCGCGACACGATGTTTTCCGACGCGATCAGCTCGACCTGCGACTGCTGGCGCTCGAGTTCCTTCAGGATGGCGCTGCGCACCGGCGCGTCGCGCTCGGCGAGGGGCTGCGAGAAGAAAGGCTGGGTGTTCGACATAGTGCGTCCGTGACGAAGAATAAAGGGCGTGAAACCGAAGCTCGAGGCCCGCCATACCTGGGTTTCCAGCGCATCCAGTGCAAGGCTGCCGACGGCTCTATTCTTGTCGTTCGGATTTTCGACGGATTGATGAATTTAGACGCGTTCTTTACCTTTTCCGCCATGCGCGTCCGTTTTGTACAAGTGACCGGTCGTGCTTTTTGGGATGACGAGGCAAGCCGGCGTGTGCAGTGAATTCGCGATTCACCGATGGACAGGCACTTCGCCGGTGCCTGTGCTGTGCGTCCCGGGTGCAGCGCAGCCCGCTTACGGTGCAGTGCAGCATCCGCCCCGCGCCCATACAACGTATGGAGCTAGGGTTTAGCCGTATGGCACGGTTGTTGCGCTCGCTCCCACAATACGGCAGCCCGATCCGTGCCTCGGGCTAAAAGCTATTAGAGATTCAAGGAACGCTCCCCATGTCGCCCGACCGCACAGCGTCGCTGTCCCACTTCGCGTTCATGCCTTTACCGAACTTCACGATGATCGCGTTCACCAATGCGATCGAGGTGCTTCGGATGGCGAACTACCTGAGCGGCCAGCCGCTCTACCGCTGGTCGATCATCAGCCCGGACGGCGGCCCGGTCACGGCGAGCAATGGCCTCACGGTCGACACGGGCCCGGCCGAGTGCGTCGGGCAGCCGGATATCGTATTCGTGTGCGGCGGCGTCGACGTGCAGCGCGCGACCACGCCCGCCCATCTGTCGACGCTGCGCCGCTTCGCGCGTTCGGGCATTCCGCTCGGCAGCCTGTGCACGGGCACCTATGCGCTCGCGAAGTCGGGGCTGCTCGCGGGCTACGCGTGCGCGATCCACTGGGAAAACATGTCGGCGCTGAAGGAAGAGTTTCCGGACACGCGCTTCCTGAAGGAACTGTTCGTGGTCGACCGCGATCGCATCACGTGCACGGGCGGCGTCGCGCCGCTCGACATGATGCTGAACCTGATCGCCGCACGGATAGGCACGCCGCGCGTCACGCAGATCGCCGAGCAGTTCATCGTCGAACACGTGCGCGACACGAGCGCGCAACAGCGGATGCCGCTCGTCGCGCGGCTCGGCTCGGCGAACAAGTCGCTGTTCGAAGTGATTTCGCTGATGGAGAACAACATCGAGGAACCGCTGTCGCGCGAGGAGCTCGCGCGGCTCGCGAACATGTCGCAGCGTCAGCTGCAGCGCCTGTTCCGCGAACACCTCGGGATGACGCCCACGCACTATTACCTGACGCTGCGGCTGCGCCGCGCACGCGAGCTGCTGCTGCAGACCGACATGTCGATCATGCACATCACGATGGCGTGCGGCTTCCAGTCGGCGTGCCACTTCAGCAAGAGCTATCGCGATGCGTTCGGCGTCGCGCCGACGCGCGAACGCCGCAAGCAGGTCGCGCCGCTCGCACAGGGCGCGGCGACATCCGCGCCGGCGTTTCCGGCGCATGTGATTCATGCGTGACGCACGAGTTGCGCGAGTTGCACGAGTCGCGCGATAAAAAAAAGCGGCCTCGAAGGCCGCTTTTTGCTGGTGCTTACGATCCCCACACCTGCATTTCGTCGAGCGAATACCCCCACTGCGTCGCCCGCTTCGTACCGAGCATCCGCACGTAGCGCCCCTGCGCATTCAGGTTCGGCAACGTGACGTGACCGTACGACACGCCGTTGTTCGTCGAGTAGACCGTCGTCCAGTTCGCGTTGTCGTTCGACGTCTGGATCTGGTACACGAGCGCGCCCGCGTCCCAGTAGAGATCGACGCTGCTGATCTTCTTCACCGCGCCGAGATCGACGGAGATCCATTGCGGATCGACGCCCGCGCCTTCCGGCGAATCCCAGCGCGTGCTGGTCGTGTTACCGTCGAACGCCTTGTCCGCCGTCAGCGATGTGTTGTAGCTCGCCGACGCGGCAGCCGGCCGACCTTGCGACAGCAGCGTCGGCTGCGCGGCGGCCGGGCCGCCGTAGTAGCTCGAGCCGAGCTTCGCCTTGGTCGTGTCCGCGTTCACGCCGAACTGCGACAGGCTCCAGCGCTGGCCGGTCGTCACGTCGCCGACGTAGAGCTGGTAGCCGCCCGCCGTCGTCGACGAGAAGAACACGTAGTTCGTGCCGGTCACCGGCGCCGGGTCCGAGTTGTTGCTCACGCAGTCGTTGATCGGCAGCGCGTTCGGCGTCGATGCCGGGTCCGCGGTCTTCGTGTAGATCTGGTCCGCGCCGCCGCTATCCTTCCAGCGTGCATAGAACACCATGCCGTCGCCGCGCACGATCGGATAGTAGGTCTGCAGACCGGCCGGATGATCGAACGTGGCGGTCGCGCCGGTCGCGATCGTGCGCTTCATCAGCCCCATGTTCGAGCCGGTGCCCGTCGCGTAGTAGACGGCGCTCGCGTCCGGCGCGAGGAACGGCATCGAGTATTCGGCGCCGGCCGGTGCGTTCGTCAGGCTCACGACCGACGTGAACACCGGGCCCGCGCTCGTGTACGACAGCGTGCCCTGCTTCACGTCGCCGTTCTGCTTGAACACGAGCGTCTTGCCGTCGGCGCTGAATTTCGGATCTTCGTTGCGCGTCGCGCCGGTGCTGTTCGTCAGGTTGACGGGCGGCGTGCCGGCGCCGAGCTGCAGCATGAACACGTTCCATGCGCCGTTGCTGATGCCCATGAACGCGAGCCACTTGCCGTCGGGGCTGAACACGCCGTTCATCGGATCGGTGATGCCCCAGCTGCTCTTGCTCAGCTGCGTGAGCGTATGGGCCGAAAAATCGTACAGGAACAGCTGGCTCGTGCCGTCGCCGTAGTTGACGTAGCTGTGATAGACGAGCTTGCCGGTCAGCGCCGCGGGAAACGACGCGTTGGATTGAGTCGGAGGATTGCTGATGCAGGCCGCTTCGGCAGCACCACTGGACAGGTTGAGAGCGATGCCGGCCACGAGGCCCGCAGCGAGGAACTTCGATTTCACGCTGATTGCTTCCGGGAAAGGTAGGGACGGAGCGGCCCGGGTCCCGCACACGGTGCACGGGGTTCACGGGTCCGCCATCGGAGGGCGCGAACTCGGTATCGATCACGCATCGGGAATGAAACTTGCGCAGGATGCCTGCTCGCTCGTCTGAAGAAAAGGCTCAAAGTGAGTCGAAAACAACCGGATCAGCGACAGGCGCATCAGCGTTTGAGGGCGGGATTGAACGCGGCGGAGGCCGTGCTACTCTTTTTTCACGACGGCCGCGATCGGCCGGAGGGCAGGCATGAAGCGTTATGCGGCGCTGGCTCAGACGATTGGCGACGCGATCCGGCGTGGCGACCTCGGGCCCGGCGCGCGTATCCCGACCGTGCGCGCAGCGTGCCGCGCTTACCGTGTAAGTCCATCCACCGTGTTTCGCGCGTACTACAAGCTCGAAAGCGAGGGCCTGATCACCGCGCGTGCGCGCTCCGGATATTTCGTTGCGAACCTGGATGACAAGCGCGTGCGCGAGGGTCACGACACCCCGCGCAAACCGGCTGCGCCGCAGGCCGGCGACACCGATGTGCTGTTCCGCTTGCTCGACTCGCTCAAATTCGACGACATCGTGCCGCTGGGTTCCGCGTTCGCCAGCTATTCGCTGTTTCCGATGAGCAGCCTGTGGCGGTACGCGGCGGCGGCGGCCCGCAACATGGACCGCGCGAAACTGCTGGCCGGACTGCCGCCCGGCCATGAAGCGCTGCGCCGCCAGATCGCACTGCGCTACCTGAACGCGGGCGCGTCATTGCCGATGGAAGAGATCGTCATCACGACCGGCGCGGCCGAAGCGCTGACGCTGAGCCTGCAGGCGCTCACGCGCCCCGGCGACCTCGTCGCGATCGAACGTCCGGCCTACCACGCGGTACTGCAGGCCGTGCGGCGGCTGCATCTGAAGGCCATCGAAATTCCGGTGGATCCGCGCACCGGCCTCGATCTCGATGCGCTCGCCGACGCGCTCGACACGCATCCGGTGCGCGCCTGCTGGTTCATGACCTCGTTCCACAACCCGACCGGCGCGACGCTGCCCGACGAGCGCAAGCGCGCGCTGATCGACCTGCTCGCGTCGCACCGCGTGCCGCTGATCGAGGACGACGTGTTCGGCGAACTGCACTTCGGCCCGACGCCCACGCGGCCCGCGAAGCTGTACGACGAAAGCGGGCTGGTGCTGCATTGCGGTTCGTTCTCGAAGTGCCTCGCCCCCGGTTTCCGGGTCGGCTGGGTCGCGGCCGGACGCTACGTGAAGCAGATCAGGCAGGTGAAGAACGCGAGCGCGCCGGCGGCCGACGTGCCCGCGCAGATGGCCGTATCCCGCTACCTGCTCAACGGCGCGTACGACCGCTTCCTGCGCAGGCTCCGCCGCAACCTGGCGGCGCACCAGGCACAGATGCTGGCGGCCGTCCGCGCGTACTTCCCGCCCGACACGGCGGTGCATGCCCCGCGCGGCGGGTATTTCCTGTGGATCGAATTGCCGCCGCACGTGGATGCGATGCGGTTGTTCGGCGACGCGATGAAAAACGGCGTCAGCCTCGCGCCCGGGCCGATTTTTTCCATGACGGGCGCCTTTCACCGCTACGTCCGGCTGAACTACGGCCGGCCGTGGACCCCTGCCGTCGAGGACGCGATGCAGACCCTCGGGACGCTCGCGGGGCGGCAACGACAGACGAGGTAGCAACGACCATGCAAGTCCTGCCCATCCGGAAAGTCCGCACGCGCGACACATTGCGCGGCGCACTGAACCTGCGCGCCGAGCCGCGCGATGCCGTCAGCCAGCGCTGCCGGCAATGCGGCTTCATGGCATTCCGCGCCACCGAGCAATGCCCCGTCTGCGGACTCGGGGACTGGCCGTTCGCGCCGCTGCGCGAATCGAGCGAATCGAGCGAATCGAGCGAATCGAGCGACCAGAGCAACCGGAGCGACGAAGCGCAGGCCGCTCCTCCGCACGACGCGCTCCCCGTCCCGACATGGTCGTCGCGCATCGGCGCCGCGGTGCGCAGCGCGGCGATCCGGCGGCCGAGCGCGTCGAGCGCGCCGCTGCTGAGCATCCTGACCCTCGTGCTGCTGGTCGGCGGCTATGTGACGTTCGACCGGACGTGCAAGGCCGACCCGGTCTGCCGCGGCCAGGGCGCGCCGGCGCCAGCGGCAAACGACGCCAGTCTGCATGCGGCCGACGCGCAGACGTTGCCGGTCGTGCCCGCGCCCGTCTATGCATTTCATCCGGCCGACCACCCGGCGCCCGACACCGACCGGCTTGCCGCCGCCGACCGGCTGGACGCAACCGATCGAGCAGGCTATGCCGGCACGAGCCGACACATGACCGGACGCACGGCATCCACGGTCGCGCGGCACGCACCGGCGGTGCGCGCGCGCAGCGGTACGCGCGTCGTCAACTGGAAAGGCGGCGCTACGGCGACGCGACACGCGCACGCGATCCGCCGCGTGAGCCTGCATACGCGCCACGGTCGGCGCGCGACGGCAAGCGCGACCCAAGTGGCCATGGTCTATCGTGCGCACTGAGCGCCGGGCGCGCCGGAATTCGGCGCGATCGCGGCCGCGATGCTGTCGTACGGGATCGCCGCATACGACTCGACGCGCAAGCCGGCGAGCGTCCGGCCGTTCGTGTCGGCGTTCGGCAGCCGGTTGGCCGCGGCGATCGGTCTCGTGCCGCACGCCGTATCGCAGCAATCGCGGGCCGCAGCGATCGGGGTTCGCCTGCGCCGGCAGCGCCCGCCCACAGCAAAAACGGGCGGCACCGTTTCCGGTACCGCCCGTTTCATGTTCCGCCCGTTCGTGCGTCAGGCCGCCAGCAAGCCGTGCGGATCGATCACGAATTTGCGCGGCGCGCCGCCGTCGAACTTCTTGTAGCCTTCCGGCGCCTGATCGAGCGAGATCACCTCGACGTTGACGATCTTCGCGATCGGCAGACGGTCGAACAGGATGGCCTGCATCAGGTTGCGGTTGTACTTCAGCACCGGCGTCTGGCCCGTGAAGAACGAATGCGACTTCGCCCAGCCGAGGCCAAAGCGGATGCTCAGGCTGCCGTGCTGCGCGGCCTTGTCCTTCGCGCCCGGATCGTCCGTCACGTACAGGCCCGGAATGCCGATCGCGCCGGCAGGACGCGTGATTTCCATCAGCGAGTTCAGCACCGTCGCGGGCGCTTCCTCCGAATGGCCCGACGAACCGTGGCCGTGCGCCTCGAAGCCGACGCAGTCGACCGCGCAGTCGATCTCCGGCACGCCGAGGATCTGCTCGATCTGCTCGCCGAGCGACGCGTCCTTCGACAGGTCGACCGTTTCGAAGCCCATCGCCCGCGCGTGCGCGAGGCGTTCCGCGTTCATGTCGCCGACGATCGTGACCGCCGCGCCGAGCAGGCGCGCCGATGCGGCCGCCGCCATCCCGACCGGGCCCGCGCCCGCGATGTAGACCGTCGAGCCCGGCTTCACGCCCGCGCTCACCGCGCCGTGATAACCGGTCGGCAGAATGTCGGACAGGCAGGTGAGGTCGCGGATCTTCGCCATTGCCTGGTCGCGGTCCGGGAATTTCAGCAGGTTGAAGTCGGCGTACGGCACGAGCACGTACTCGGCCTGGCCGCCGATCCAGCCGCCCATGTCGACGTAGCCGTATGCGCCGCCGGCTCGCGACGGATTCACGTTCAGGCACACGCCCGTATGCGTGTCCTTGCACATCGCGCAGCGCCCGCACGCGACGTTGAAGGGCACCGACACGAGATCGCCGATCTTCAGCGTCTCGACGTCGCGGCCCACCTCGACCACTTCGCCCGTGATCTCGTGACCGAGCACGAGGCCGATCGGCGCGGTCGTGCGGCCGCGCACCATGTGCTGGTCGGAACCGCAGATGTTCGTGCTGACCACTTTCAGGATCACGCCGTGGCCGATCGCGCGGCCGGTCGGATCGACCATCTTCGGATAATCGATCTTCTGAACTTCGACCTTGCCCGGCCCAAGATAGACGACACCTCGATTGCTGCTCATCGTATTGTCTCCATGTCTCGTTGGATGGCGCTGCTGTGCGCCGGCAGATGCGGTGCTACGCAACGTGCTGTTCGAGAGTAGTCCCGGAGGTGGGGGCGTCGATGTCTCAAACGCGACACGCGTTTGATCGGTGCCGACATCGGTGGCGGAAATGCGAAAGTCGGGCCGGAAAAGGGGTGCGGGGTGGGGGCTGCAGGAGATGCAGGCCGCGAGGCCGCCGGAGCCGCCGATCGGCGCGAACGACCCGCCAATCCGTGCGTTGGTCGGGTGCGTTGATTGGTACCTTGATCGGGGCCCTTATCGTGCCTTGGTCGGGCCTTGATCGGGCCTTGATCCGGAGGCGCCGATCGGGTGCCCTATTCGGGCGCGTTGGTCGGATGCACCGGTCACCCGCCCCCGCCATCTGTCACCCGGATTGGTTCGTGTGTTTTCTGCGTGCGTCGGCGTCGGAAACTCACCCGCCCTGATTCTCGCGGACGATCGCGGCAGCAGCCGCTTCCGCGTCGCTCGCGACGCCGTCGTGCACGCGCGTGCTGACGGCCGGCGTCGGCGGCTCGCTATCGAGCGCATGGCCGTCGCGGTTGCGCGTGTCGACCGTCGCGCGCATCGACAGCCCGACCCGCAGCGGATGCGCGGCCAGATCGCGGGGATCCAGCGCGATCACGACCGGCACGCGCTGCACGACCTTGATCCAGTTGCCGGCCGCGTTCTGCGACGGCAGCATCGAGAACGCGCTGCCGGTGCCGGCCGAGAAGCCCTGCACGCGGCCGCGATAGACGACGCGCGACCCGTACAGGTCCGACACCACGTCGACCGGCTGGCCGACGCGCATGTGACGGATCTGCCCTTCCTTGAAATTCGCCTCGATCCACAGCCGGTTCAGCTGCACGATCGACATCAGCGGCACGCCGGGCCCGACCTGCTGGCCGGCCTGCACCGAACGCTGGCCGACCGTGCCGTCGACCGGCGCGACGATCGTCGTGCGCTTCAGGTTCCGGTAAGCGAGCTTGAACTGCGCGGCGGCCTGCACGACGGCCGGGCTCTCGTCCACCGGCAGCTTGCTGCCGAGCGCCCGCGCGGCGTCGAGCTGCGCCTGCGCGGCCGCGAGGTTCGCCTGGGCGCCGGCGACCGCCGCGCGGGCGCGCGCCAGCTCCTCCGGCGCGACGATCTCGACCGACGCGCCCGAACGCGCGGCAAGCGCGCGCTGCGCGAGCGACAGGTCTGCCTGGCGCGCGTTCACGGCTGCCACGTACATCGTGTTCGAGATCTTCGCGTTCGCGACCTGCCGCACGGCCTGTGCCAGTTGCGCCTTCGCCTGCGCGAACGCGACGGACGCTTCCGTATCGTCGAGCCGCACGAGCGTCTGCCCGGCGCGCACGGGCTGCGTATCGGCGACCAGCACGTCGGTCACTGCGCCCGGGATCTGTGCGGCGACCTGCACGATGCTGCCGGCGACGTACGCGTCGTCGGTGTCCTCGTAATAGCGGTCGCGTAGCAGCCAGAACGCGATCCAGACGAGCGCGGCGAGTGCAACGACCGCGAAGAACAACATGAAACGCTTGCGACGCGTCGCGCGACGCGCGTCGAGTGCCAGGTCGTTCAGGGCGGCCGGCTGCGCCGCGGTGTGAAGGTTGTCGTGGTGCATCAGTCGCTTTGCGTAACGATCAGGCGGTCATGCTGGAACAGGGGGAGCGCGGACGCGCGCGTGTCGGAGGCGACGCTGGGGGGCGCGCGGCGCGAGCCGACGCCGACGCTCGTGCTGGAATTTGCGCTGGTGCTGGTGCTCGCGCTCGTACTCGCGCCGGTACTCACACTCACATTTGCGGCATCGGCAGCCAGACTACGCGGCGCGACCGACACCGCGGGCGGATCGATCCGCGCGGCACGCGGCGCGGCGCCGCTACCTGCCACGGCCGCGCGCCGCGCTTGCGCGCTGCTGTCCGCCGAGCTACCGCGGGCAGCGGCGTTCACCATCGCGCCGCGTTTCGTCCGCGCGCCTTGCGCGGTACGCGCCGCGGGCATCGCCACACCCGCAGTCGTTGCGCTCGCATCGAACCCGCCGCCGAGCGCACCGACCAGCCCGACGCGCAGCGTCCGCTGCCGCCCGAGCAGCGCGATCAGCTGCGCGCGCTCGTCGATCAGCGTGAGGTCCGCGACATCGACATCCTTCTGCATCAACACGCCGCGCCGATGGCGGTCGGCCGCGATCTGCACGATCTTCTGCGCGGCGGCGACGGCATCCTGCTGCTGCACGACGAGCGTCTGCGCGGTCTGCAGCGACGTGACGATTTGCGCGACCTGCCCGAGCGCGTCGTCGACGGTCTTGTTGTACAGCCCGATCGCGACGTCGGCCTGCGCGACGTCCGCGCCGAGCTTCGCCTTCAGCCGGCCGCGATCGAACACCGGCAGCGAGATCGCCGGGCCGACGGAGCCGGCGAGCGAATCGCGCGAGAACAGCGACGCGGGCGTCAGCGCGAACACGCCGCCGAGCGCGACGAGGTTCACGTCCGGATAGAACTGCGCGCGCGTCGAATCGGCATTCGCGAACGCGGCTTCGACGCGCAGCCGCGCGGCGACGATGTCGGGCCGGCGGCCGAGCAGATCGGCCGGCAGCCGCGCGGGCAGCGCGCCGCCGGGGAATGCGCCGACGCGCGGCCGCTGCAACGCGAGCCCGCGCTCCGGCCCGCGGCCGGACAGCACGCCCAGCTGCAATTGCGCGAGCTTGATCTGTTCGTCGTTCAGCGCGATCTGTGCGAGCAGGCGGCTGCGCTTGATCGACGCGTCGCTCGCGTCGTACGCATTGTCGAGGCCGCGCGCGGTGCGCTCGCGCAGCACGGCCGTCACGCGCTGGCTGATCTTCAGCTTCTGCTGCAGCAGGTCGCGCACCGCGTACGCCTCATCGAGCTGGCAATACACGGTGACGATCGCGACCGCGAGCGTGAGCCGCACCTGCTCGGCCTCGACACCGGCCGCGTCGCGCAGCGACATCAGGCTCTTCGTCGCCGCGCGGTTCTTGCCCCACAGGTCGAGCTGGTAGTTCAGCCCGACGAACACCGACGACGGCGACACGACCGGATCGCCGAAGATCTCGACCGGCACGCGATAACCGCCCGCCGTTACGTCGGCGATGTCGCCCGGCTTCGGCATCCGCGCGCGGCTGACCGTCGCGCCGGCCGTGCCGGTCAAGCCCGTCAGCGAATCGAACTGCTGAAGCTGCGACTGCGCGATCCGCAGCCGCGCCTGCGCGACCTGCAGATCCGGATTGTTCTGCGACGCCTCCACGACCAGTTCGTCGAGCTGCGGATCCTGCAGCTGCTTCACCCAGTCGGGCGCGGGCCATGCGCCATCCGCGCCGGGCCCCGCGGTGCGAGCGAGCGCGTCGCCGGCCGGTGCGCGCAGCGACAGCGACGGCAGGAACCCCGACGGCACGCAGCCGCCCAGCGCCAGCAGCGCGGCGGCCGCGACGATCGCCCAGCCGCCCTGCCCGCGCCGCGCCGGCCGAGCGGCTCGCGCCGCTTTCATGATGCGTTCCATCGCCGCCCTCACCCCTGCTGGACGCGCCGCGCGCGTGCGGCGAGACGCGGCCGCGTGCGCTCGAGCGGACCGAGCCGCCCGAACAGGCCGTCGGCGATGCCGAACGCGATGCCCGCGAGCTTGGCGCGCTTGTCGCGCTCGACGAGCGCGATCTGCACGACCTGCCACACGGTCAGCAGGTTCGGCACGATCGCCACCGGAAAGCGCAACCCGTACTGCATCCCGAGCTGCACCGCATTGCGTGCGCTGTAGTAGCGCCGTTGCCACGAGTGATTCATCGACGTCATTTCGAAAGGGCCGAACGCGTGCCGCTGCTTCGCGCCGATCCGGTGCGGCAGCACCAGCGACGGCACGACGTAGAGCGGCACGTTGCGCGCAAGCGCGCGGAAGCTGTACTCGGTATCGACGTGATCGATGAACAGCGTCTCGTCGAAGCGGCCGAGCACGTCGAACGCGGCGCGCGACACGACGCAGCCCGACGAGATCAGGAACGCGCAGCGCTGCGGCGGCGCGTCGGGCGCGAGATGCAGCCGGCGCAACCCGATCCCGTCGGTCGCGAGTTCGGGCAGGAAGCTGCGCGCGTTCTCGTCGAAGATGCGCGGGCCGGCCAGGAACGCGCGCCCCGCGAGCCCCGTGCAGGCGTCGCGCATCGTCGCGAAGTAACCGGCCGGCACCGACGAATCCTGGTCGAACAGCGCGACCGCGTCGACGTCGTCGCGAAACAGCGCCGCGAGCCCCGCGTTGTAGGCGCCCGCGATGCCGCCGCGATTGCCGTGATGCAGCAGCGCGATGCCGTCGCGCGCGCACACGTCGCGAGCGCGCGCATCGGGCTGCGGCGTGTTGTCGACGACCAGCAGCGCGTCGCACGCGTGCCGCCACGCGCCGAGCGCCGCGAGCTGCGCGTCGCTCGGGTGATACAGGATCACGAGTGCGCCGAGTGTCGTCATGCCGCTCTCCTCAATGTCCGAACGAAGCGGCCGCGCCGCGCTTCGGCCGCGTAAGCCACATCATCGCGGCGAGCACGAGGCAGGTCATGCTCGCCATCCAGAACATGTCGCCCGTCGCCATCATGTACGCCTGCTGCATCACGACCTGGTGCAGCGTGGACAGCTCGCGCACGCCGTCCACGCCCATCGCGTTCAGCGTGTGCACGAAGCGCTGCGTGTTCGCCGACGCGTGCGTGACCGATTGCGACACGACGTCGTAGTGATAGGTCGCGCGGTTGTCCCACAGTGTCACGCTCATCGCGGTGCCGAATGCGGCGGACAGCGTGCGCAGGAAGTTCGACAGGCTCGACGCGGCCGCGAGCCGGTCGTCCGGGATGCGCGACAGCGTCGCGGCCGTCAGCGGAATGAAGAAACACGGCAGCCCGATCCCCTGGATCAACCCGGGCGCGGCGATCTGCGCGAACGTCATCTTCAGCGTGAAATGCGCGTCCCATGCGAGCACGGCCGCAAATATCAGGAATCCGAACGTCGCAAGCACACGCGCGTCGAAGCGATGCGCGTGCAGGCCGACGAGAATCGAGAACACCAGCGCGAGCACGCCGAGCGACGCGGTGGCGAGCCCCGCGTGGAACGCGTTGTAGCCCATCACCGCCTGCATCCACAGCGGGAACACGACGCCCACCACCGAGAAGCTCATCATCCCGAGCGAGATGATCAGCACGCAGAACGAGAACGTGCGGTCGCGAAACAGGCTGAGGTCGACGACCGGATGCGCGCCGCCTGCTTCCCAGATCAGCAGCGACACGATCGCGAGCCCCGCGACCACCGCGAGCGTGACGATCAGCGGCGAATCGAACCAGCCCTTGTCGTGACCGAGATCGAGCATCGCCTGCAGCGAACCGACGCCGATCACGAGCAGCACGATGCCCGGCACGTCGATCGGGCCGGCCGCGCCGCGCTGCGCGTCGGGGCGCAGCATCGCGGTGCAGACCGCGAACGAGAACAGCCCGATCGGCAAATTGATCAGGAAGATCCACGGCCACGAGAAGCTGTCGACGATCCAGCCGCCGACCACCGGCCCAAAGATCGGCGCGAGCAGCACCGTCATCGCCCACAGCGCGAGCGCGACCGTGCGCTTGTCCGGCGGGAACGTGCGCAGCAGGATCGTCTGCGACAGCGGCACCATCGGCCCCGAGCACAGCCCCTGCAGCGCGCGGCAGACCACCAGCACGTGCAGGTCGCGCGCGAGCCCGCACAGCAGCGACGTCAGCGTGAACAGCAGCACCGCGCCGACGAACAGCCGCAGCTCGCCGACACGCCGCGCGAGCCAGCCGGTCAGCGGCACCGCGATCGCGGCCGCGACCGAATACGAGCTGATCACCCACGTGCCCTGGCTGTTCGACACGCCGAGACTGCCGGAGATCGCCGGCACCGCGACGTTGGTCACGGTCGAGTCGAGCACTTCGATGAAGGTGGCGAGCGACAGTGCGAACGTCAGCAGCGCGAGCCGCGCGCCGCGCACCGGCGCTGCCGCGGGTGCGGGTTCGCGTGCATCGACGGCGGCGGGCGCGTCCTGAAGCGGCGCTGCGGTGCTCATGCGCCCGCCGTCGCGAGGTAGGCCTGCACCCGCGCGCGTCCGTGGTTCGGTGCGAAGCGCTCGATGAAATCGGCGGCGCGCTCGCAGCCGTCCGGCGCCGCATCGATCAGCGCACGCGTGCGTTCCGCATGCACCGCGAATTCCGGCTCATCCAGCACGCGTGCGAGCGCCGCACCGAGACGCGCGCCGTCGACGGGACCGTCGATGCGCACGCCGGCGCCGCTCGCCGCGACGCGCTGCGCATTGTCGAACTGGTCGTGCGCGAACGGCGTCACGACCTGCGGGATCCCGGCTTCGAACGCGAGCGCCGCGGTGCCGATCCCGCCGTGATGCACGAGCGCGCGGCAACGCGGCAGCAGCGCGCGCATCGGCACGAAGCGGCGCACCAGCAGCCGGTCGCCGGCCGGTGCCGCATCGTGCGGGCTCAGCAGGATGCCGCGCGCGCCGGTGGCATGCAGCGCGTCCGCGACCGCACGCGCATACGCGGCGTGATCGACCCGCGTCGACCCGGCCGTGAACACGACGGGCGGCTCACCGGCCGCGAGGAACGCGTCGAGCGCGCGATCGTCGTCGGGCGTCGCGATGTCGTTGAACAGCGGAAAACCGCTTTGCAGATGACCGGCCGGCCAGTCGCGCTGCGCCGGTGCGAACCAGTCGGGAAACAGGCACAGCACGCCGTCGGTCGAATGCAGCCAGCGGCCGAGCACGCGCCGCGCGGGCGCGAGCCCGAGCTCGCGGCGCACCGCGTTGAGCGCCGGCCCGCACACGCGGTCAAGCACCTGCCGCTCGATCAGCGTCATCAGCGCCGCCTTCACCGGCAGCGGCCAGCGCGCGGGAATCGTCAGGCGCGGATGCGTCGGCGGAACGTGCGCGGACAGCAGCGTCGACGGCGACACCTGCACCGACACGTACGGCGTGCCGTGCAGCTCCTGCATGAAGCGCGCGGAAAACGCCCACAGCGTCCCGACCAGCACGGTGTCGCGATCGGTCAGCGCGCGCAGCGCGTCGTAGTGCGGACGCAGCACGGGCGCGATCACCTGCCACAGCGTGCGGAACGACGTGCGCGGATCCCACAGCGCCGGGTTCGCCATCGCGGCCTCGTACTCGGCCGCGGTGCCGACCGGCACGAACGTGAAGCCGCAGCGGCGCGCGGCGGCCTCGAACGGCGGATGCGTGCAGAACACGACGTCGTGGCCGCGCGTCGCGAGCGCGCGCGCGACGCCGAGCAGCGGATGCACGTCGCCCGCCGAGCCGATCGCGGTCACGATCACCTTCGCCATCGCGCGCCTCGCGGGAGTCAGTAGAAGCCGGGGATCAGCGCCGCGACCTCGCGGCGATACTGCGTGTACGCCGGCCCGAAATGCCCGGTCAGCCAGCTCTCCTCGACGCGCACCTTGTACGCGAGCGACGCGAACACGAGCGCGACGCCGAGCGCGCCGCGCCACTCGCCGCCGATCAGCGCGGCGCCGACCAGCGCGATCAGGCAGCCGGTGTAGATCGGATGACGCACGAGGCCGTACGGGCCGGTGCGAACGAGTTCGTGGTTTTCCTTCAGCGTGACGGACACGCTCCAGTTCGTGCCGAGATGCAGCCGCGCCCACACGGAGAACAGCAGCCCCGCGACGAGCACCGCGAGCCCGCATTGCGCCTGCAGGCCGAAGCGCTGCCAGTCGGGCACGAGCGCCTGCCACGACGGATCGGGCAGGATGATCAGCGCGCCGCCGACGATCAGCGGAATCGACTGCAGCGTGCGCGAGCGCGACGCCTCCTTGCGCACGGTCGTCTTCACGGCCTGCGACGTCGCGATCCAGTAGGCGAGCCAGATGGCCCACGGAACGACGATGGCGATGGTCTGAACGATATTCACGGCTGGCCTGCCTCGTGTGGATGAGAATTCGGATGTATCCGGTGCGCGACGTGCTGCGTCACGACGACAGCGCCGGCATCGGCGCTGGCACGCACGCATGCGCGGCGCCGAGCGCGATGCCCGCGGCAGCGGGCGGCGCGTCGCAGAAGTAGTCGAGCAGCGCCGCTCGCGTGGCTTCGCGCTGCGCGCGGCCTTCGATGTCGAGGAAATGGCCGGCGTCGGGAATCGTCGCGAAGCGTGCGCGCGGCACGTGCGCGGCCAGCTGGCGAACGTCGGCCGGCGTCGTGTATTCGTCGCGCTCGCCGTTCAGGAACAGCAGCTCGCAGCCGATGTTCGAGAACTCGCTCAGGTAGCGCTCCGGCTGCAGCGACAGGATCTGGTCGACGTGGAACGCGACCTGGTCCTGCTCGTCGCGCGGCAGCCGCGTCAGATACCGGTAGTTGTACAGCTTCATGATGCGCGGCAGGTAGCGGCCGACCGTATCGTTCAGCAGCTGCGCGGCCTTCAGATTCTCGCCGGCCGCGATGTGGTCGCGGGCGCGCGTCACGTAGTCGACCATCGCGTCGTTCAGGAACGGCGAGAACGAGCAGATCGCCGCGCGCCGCACGCTCGGGCAGCCGCGCGCGAGCGCGAACAGCGATGCGACGCCGCCCCACGATACCGACACGAGGAACGCGGGCGCGAAACGCTCGACCAGATGCTGGAGGATCGCGGCCTCGTCGTCCTTGGTCAGGATGAAGCAGCCGGGGTTGTGCTGGCGCGACTGCCCCGCGTACGGCAGGTCGAAGCAGATCGTGTTCATCCGCTCGCCGAGATACTGGACGGTCTGCCCGAACGAGGCGGTCGTCGCGAGCGCGCCGTTGACGAGCATCGCCGTGTCGAACGACGGATCGAACACGTTCCGTTCGACGTAGACCTTCAGACCATTCGGTAGCGGGACCACGTATTTTTCGGTCGGCATCGTCGTTCTCCGGTGGATGCGGCGTCTCGGCGTCGCGGCATGCTGCAGGTGCGCAATGGCGGGCGCCGACCCTGTCGCGGTCGTTGGCCGCGCCCATTGCCGACGCACCGCGGGAATAACCCGCGGCGCCGATTCATTCCTTGTGGTGCGGCGCCATACTAATACGGGCAATATTACTTACTCAAGTCATTCCAACGATCCCCTCTACTCCGCCTGGAAATACGCCAGATTCGAATATTTTTGGCATTTTTTATGGTATGCGGAATCGACCGGAAGGTATCGGCAATCGTTTGCGAGCCAGCCTTCAATCAACCGAAAGACACAATTATTTCCTGTAAATTCAGATAGATAAAAAGTTTAAATCGATCGATTGAAACGAATTTCCAGAAATTTCTGTTAGCGGCGCCGGGCATTCGAATTTCCGGATTTACGAGAGTTTCACATAGCTCGACATTCTTTCGTTCAGTAATAAATCGAATACGGAAACATTCGCAGCCATTGCACCGCCTTTACCGAAACCGTTTTAAACAAACTTCAAATTATTTAACCACCTTTCAATCGGTTTTTCCGCACCTGCACAATCGCGGCGGCATCATCGGCTTGGTTCCTCCACCCTTCCATCTACCGTCGGACCCCGATTTTTTATTGATTGAACGGTCAATAAAAAACCGCTAAGCTCTCGGCTTCCAGGAACGGCCCGTCCGGGCGAAGGAGTCGCGATGCCGAAAGTCGGAATGCGAGAGATTCGTCGCGCACAGTTGATCGACGCGACGCTGCGCTCGATCGACGAAGCCGGCCTGCCCGGCACGACGCTCGCCTCGGTCGCGCAGCGCGCGAACATCTCGACGGGGATCGTCAGCCACTACTTCGGCGACAAGGACGGCCTGCTCGAAGCCACGATGCGGCACGTGCTGCGCGATCTGTGGGCGGCCACCACGCGCCGCCGCGTCGCCGCCCGCAAGGACCCGCGCTCCCGGCTGCGCGCGATCGCCGCCGCGAACTTCGACGTCACGCAGGTCAGCACGCCCGTGATGAAGACCTGGCTCGCGTTCTGGTCGCAGAGCATGCACGACGCGATGCTCAAGCGCCTGCAGCACGTGAACACGCGGCGCCTCCATTCGAACCTGTGCGCGGAATTCGCCAAGGCGCTGCCGCGCGCGAAAGCACGGGAAGCCGCCAGCGGCCTCGCCGCGCTGATCGACGGCCTGTGGCTGCGCGGCGCGCTCGCCGGCGGCCCGATCGACACCCGGGCTGCACTGAAGCTCACCCACGATTACATCGACCTGCTGCTCGCGTCCGACTGACGCGTCGCGCACTCGCCCTCAAGGAGATCCTCATGTCCGTATACGGTTTGCAGCGCCTCTACATCGGCGGCGGTTACGTCGACGCCACCAGCGGCAAGACTTTCGACACCTTCGATCCCGCCACCGGCGAACTGCTCGCGCAGGTGCAGCAGGCGAGCGCGGCCGACGTCGACCGCGCGGTCGCATCGGCGCAGGAAGGCCAGCGCGAATGGGCCGCGATGACCGCGATGCAGCGCTCGCGCATCCTCCGGCGCGCGGTCGACCTGCTGCGCGAACGCAACGACGAGCTCGCGGCGATCGAGACGCGCGACACCGGCAAGCCGATCGGCGAGACGCTCGCGGTCGACATCGTCACCGGCGCGGACGTGATCGAGTACTACGCGGGCCTCGCGACCGCGATCGAAGGGCTGCAGGTGCCGCTGCGCGCCGAGTCGTTCGTCTATACGCGCCGCGAGCCGCTCGGCGTGTGCGCGGGCATCGGCGCATGGAACTACCCGATCCAGATCGCCTGCTGGAAGACCGCACCCGCGCTCGCGGCCGGCAACGCGATGGTGTTCAAGCCGAGCGAGGTCACGCCGCTCACCGCGCTGAAGCTCGCGGAAATCTATACGGAAGCCGGCGTGCCGGCCGGCGTGTTCAACGTCGTGCAGGGCGACGGTTCGGTCGGCGCGCTGCTGACCGGCCATCCGGACATCGCGAAGGTGTCGTTCACCGGCGGCGTCGAGACCGGCAAGAAGGTGATGTCGCTGGCCGGCGCATCGTCGCTGAAGGAAGTGACGATGGAGCTCGGCGGCAAGTCGCCGCTGATCGTGTTCGAGGATGCCGACCTCGACCGCGCCGCCGACATCGCGGTCACCGCCAACTTCTTCAGCTCGGGCCAGGTCTGCACCAACGGCACGCGCGTGTTCGTGCACGGCTCGGTCAAGGACGCGTTCACGCAGAAGGTGCTCGAACGCGTGAAGCGCATCCGCGTCGGCAAGCCGACCGATGCCGACACCAACTTCGGCCCGCTCGTGTCGGCCGCGCAGCTCGACAAGGTGCTCGGCTTCATCGAGAGCGGCAAGGCCGAAGGCGCGAAGCTGCTCGCGGGCGGCACGCGCCTGACCGACGGCCACTTCGGCAACGGCCAGTACGTCGCGCCGACCGTGTTCGGCGACTGCCGCGACGACATGAAGATCGTGCGCGAGGAGATTTTCGGGCCGGTGATGAGCATCCTCGAATTCGCATCGGAAGACGAAGTGATCGCCCGCGCGAACGACACGCACTACGGCCTCGCGGCCGGCGTCGTGACCGAGAACCTGTCGCGCGCGCACCGCACGATCCACCGCCTCGAAGCCGGCATCTGCTGGATCAACACGTGGGGCGAATCGCCGGCCGAGATGCCGGTTGGCGGATACAAGCAATCCGGTGTCGGACGCGAGAACGGCATCACGACGCTCGAACACTACACTCGAATCAAGTCGGTACAGGTCGAGCTCGGCCGTTACAACCCGGTGTTTTGAGAACGAGAGGAGATTCCCCGTCATGACGACACGCGAATACGACTACATCATCTGCGGCGCGGGCTCCGCGGGCAACGTGCTCGCGACGCGCCTGACGGAAGATCCGAATGTCACGGTGCTGCTGCTCGAAGCGGGCGGCCCCGACTACCGCTTCGACTTCCGTACGCAGATGCCGGCGGCGCTCGCCTATCCGCTGCAGGGCCGTCGCTACAACTGGGCCTACGAGACCGACCCCGAGCCGCACATGGACAACCGCCGGATGGAGTGCGGCCGCGGCAAGGGGCTCGGCGGCTCGTCGCTGATCAACGGGATGTGCTACATCCGCGGCAACGCGCTCGACTACGACAACTGGTCGACGCACAAGGGGCTCGAGAACTGGACCTATCTCGACTGCCTGCCCTACTTCAAGAAGGCCGAGACGCGCGACGTCGGCCCGAACGATTACCACGGCGGCGACGGCCCCGTGTCGGTCACGACCAGCAAGCCGGGCGTGAATCCGCTGTTCGAGGCGATGGTCGACGCGGGCGTGCAGGCCGGTTATCCGCGCACCGACGACCTGAACGGTTATCAGCAGGAAGGGTTCGGCCCGATGGACCGCACCGTCACGCCGAAAGGCCGCCGCGCGAGCACCGCGCGCGGCTACCTCGACCAGGCGCGCGCGCGGCCGAACCTCGAGATCGTCACGCACGCGCTCGCCGACCGCATCCTGTTCGACGGCAAGCGCGCATCGGGCGTCACGTACCTGCGCGGCAGCGAGCGCGCGACCGCGCATGCGCGCCGCGAAGTGCTCGTGTGCAGCGGCGCGATCGCATCGCCGCAACTGCTGCAGCGCTCGGGCGTCGGCCCCGGCGCGTGGCTGAAGGAACTCGACATCCCCGTCGTGCTCGACCTGCCCGGCGTCGGCCAGAACCTGCAGGATCACCTGGAGATGTACATCCAGTACGAGTGCAAGGAGCCGGTGTCGCTGTATCCGGCGCTCAAGTGGTGGAACCAGCCGAAGATCGGCCTCGAATGGATGCTGAACGGCACCGGCCTCGGCGCGACCAACCACTTCGAGGCAGGCGGCTTCATCCGCACGCGCGACGACGACCTGTGGCCGAACATCCAGTATCACTTCCTGCCCGTCGCGATCAACTACAACGGCTCGAACGCGATCGAGATGCACGGTTTCCAGGCGCACGTCGGTTCGATGCGTTCGCCGAGCCGCGGCCGCGTGAAGCTGCGCTCGCGCGACCCGAACGATCATCCGAGCATCCTGTTCAACTACATGGCCGAAGCGCTCGACTGGCGCGAGTTCCGCGATGCGATCCGCGCGACGCGCGAGATCATGCGGCAGCCCGCGCTCGACCGCTATCGCGGCCGCGAGCTGAACCCGGGCGCCGATTGCAAGACCGACAAGGAACTCGACGCGTTCGTGCGGGCCCGCGCTGAAACCGCGTTCCATCCGTCGTGCTCGTGCAAGATGGGTTACGACGACATGGCCGTGGTCGACGAGGAAGGCCGCGTGCACGGGCTCGACGGGCTGCGCGTGGTCGATGCGTCGATCATGCCGATCATCACGACCGGCAACCTGAACGCGCCGACGATCATGATCGCGGAGAAGATCGCCGACAAGATCCGCGGACGCAAGCCGCTCGCGCGTGTCGACGTGCCTTACTTCGTCGCGAACGGCGCGATGGCGCGCAATGTCGCGAAGGCGGTGCGGCAGCCGGAAACGGCGTAACCGCGCAAGCGCCCTCCCCGGGCGCAGCAGCAACCTGCACGGCTCGCGGCGTTCTCGCCGCGAGCCGTTTTTCATTTCATCGGGCGCGCTCGCCGCCCGTATTGAACCGCGTGGTCGCAGCCGCCCTCGGCCGCACGCGTTTCGCGCGCACGATCGGATTCGATCGCGACGTCAGGCTCATCGCGCCGCGCAAGCGATCGAACGCGACATTCTCCGTCGGTCCGAAGCGGCCGACCGCCGGCCACGCGAGCGCTTCATCGAGCCACGTCTGCCACGCGTCGCCGTGAAAGCGGCGCGCGAATTCGCGCACGATGCCCGGCGCCGCGATCACGATGCCCGCCAGCAGGTAATACGCCCAGAAGCTGCCCGCGCCGACGAGCCGGTCGAGCCGGCATACGGACACCGCCGCGAGCAGACCGTCCATCGACGCGAGATCGGTGCGCCGTTCGCGAATCGCGCGCGCAACGAGGTTGTGCCGACCGCCGTACGCGGCGAAGGACACCCCGTTGCCGGCGGCAAGCTCCGCGCAGAACATCGCGAGCGCGGCCATCTCGTCGACGCGCGCGGCATCGTCGCGCGGCCCGCAGATGCGCAGCACGATTGCGTCGATGATCGCCCCGGGCCGGGCCGACGGCGCCACGCAGGCCGCCGCGACGGCCGCGCGTCGTTCTCTCAGGTCTTCGCGGGCGGTGCTTCGCCGTTCGCGGATGGTTCCCGTACTTCGTGCTCGCCGCCATCGTCGCCGCCGGGTTCGACACCGCCGGCAATCCGCTCGAGCGCGGCCCAGCCGTCGTCGGGATCGTCGAAAGCCCATGCATCGACGAAGCCGTGCGCCGACTCGAATACCGCGCGCGATCCGCGGCAGCGTCGCTCGGCATCCGCGAGCTGTGCCGTGTCGGGAATGTGCAGGCAGGCACCGAGCGGATCGCTCGCGTCGCATGCGCAGCCGCCGCCATCCGTTGCAATCCACGGCGCGAGTTCGTGCAGGACGACGATCGCTTCGTGCGACAGGTTCGCACCGGCTCGCCCGCGGGCCGCGCGCGCCGGCAGGACGGCCGTTGCGCCAGCGCCAGCGTCGGCGTCGGCCGTCGCCACGCAAACCGCTTCGTTCACGTGTTCGATCAGGTACTGTAGCCACGCGGCCGTGCGCAGCCGGTCGAGCGTCGCACCGCGGGCATCGCCATACTTCGCTGGGTCGGTAAGCATCGGGGGTCCGGAATGGTTGTCTTGTATCGGCCGAAGCAGGCGGCACGATGCGCCGCACCGGCCCCCTGCACGGCCGCCCGCCTCGGATCGCGAGGCCGGCGGCCCGCCGGCCGTCGCGCCGCTACGCGCGACGACGCGGATGCATCGCGAAACCGGAACGCCCGCCCGCGCATTCCTGCACGGCCCTCATTCATGGCGGGCGTCCGGCCTCGATCAGGTGCCGCTTACTGCACGTGGAACTTCGGCGACGTGGCAACCGTGCCGCTGACCGTGCAGTCCGGCGTCAGCACCGCGTTGTTGAACGTCAGCGACGAGTTCGGATCGCTCCACGTCGTCACGATCTTGCTCGGCCCGCAGGTACCGAGCAGCGTCACGGTCACCTTCGCGTTGTTGATCGTCAGTTGCGTCGTGCTGTCGGCCTGCCCCGTCCACGGTGCCGCGCTGGTCGCGCTGCCGCTGATCAGGCCGCACGTCGCGCCGCCCGCGAACGTCGTCGACGTGATGTTGACGATGCCCGTCGAGCTGATCGTGCCGTTGAACGTCGCGTTGCAGCTCGCGTTGATCGCGCCCTTGGCCAGGACCGTGAGGCCCGTCGCGGAGAACGGTTCCCCGTTCGGGTTCATCGCGTGCCCGTCGACGCGCGAAACGGTCACGGCGAAAGCAGGCGCGGCCGAAACCACGGTGAATGCCACTGCAGCAACAAGCGATACGAGTTTGCGAATGCTCATTTGAACTGCCCCCTCTCTCTTCACAAATGGCGGCACGCCGCCAGGAACGCGACACGCCGGCCGGATTCGCCCGGCCGCGCGGTCGCAGGAAGCCGCCGGCGTGCGCGATGCACGCCGGACGGCTCAGAACCTGTAGGAAACACCGACGAACGTGATCAGCGGGTCCGCCTTCAGCCGCGTGCGCGTGGTCGCGAGCGTCGAGCCGTCGGCGGCCTTGATCACGAGCGACGAGTAGGTCTTCAGCGGCATGTAGGTCAGCGTCGCCGTGAGCCCCCAGTGCTTGTCGATCGCATAGCTCGCGCCGACGTTGTAGACCGGCGTGAACGACGACGACGCCTTGCCCTCCACCGACGTCGGCCCCGGCTTGCCGGCGCCGGCCGCGAGCACGCTGCCGAGGTTCTCGTTGATGTCCTTCGCGAAGTTGCCGTTCAGTTCGATGTTGCTGAACCAGCTGTAGGCCACGCCGATCCCGACGAACGGACGGAACTTCGCGGTCGGCGCATTGAAGTAGTACTGCAGAATGATCGTCGGGCTCCATTGCCGCGCGTTCTTCACGGCCGGCTGGTTCGCCGGCTTGTCCATGTCGACGTTGCCGAGGGAACCGGCCGGACCCGGCGGCCTGATCACGCCGTGACCGGTCAGCGTGAACTCGGGCGGCACGCCGAGCACCGACGTCACCGCGATGTGGTCGGTGAAGAAATGCGTGAGCGTGAGGCCGACCGTATCGGCGTTGTTGACCGTCAGGCTCGTGCCCGGCGACGTGAACGAACCGGGCAGCCGCAGCGGCCCGTTGATCGGCATGCTCGCGAGATTCGTCGTCAGCCCGTTGGTCGAATCCTGCGGCATGATGTGCAACCAGCCCAGCGTCGCGACGTTGTCGCCCGCCTGCTGGGCCGATGCGAGCGTCGACACGCCTGCGACGACACCCGCGACAATCAGCTTCTTCATCAAGTCTCCCCTCGTTTCGTCCGGGCACCGCGCCGTTGCGCGCGGCGCCGCCGTGTCTCCATCCATGCGCGGTTACTGCACGAACGCACCGACCGTGAAGTACGGATTGCGCGTATCGGCCATGTCGAGCAACCCGAACACGCCGCCGGTGAACACGAACTTGCCGGTCGCCGGCCCCGCCGCCGCGTCCGCGTGGACGGTCGTCACGACGCCCGGCACCTTCTGCGTGTAGTCGAGGTTCAGCGCGCGCGTGAGCGCGGCCTGCGATGCGTTGAACGGATCGAGCAGCGTCGCCTGCGCACCGACGAGCGCGGTCGCGCGATAGTTGAACGCACTGTCGACGCCCGTGTACTCGCCGTTCTGCGAGCCCTGCGCGATCGCCGCCTGCGGGCTCAGGAACGAGATGCCCGATTCGTCGTCGGCGCTCGGCGGGCCCTGCGTGAGGTCCGCGTTCGCGGCGCCCGTGCGGATGAAAACCGGCACGAGCTGGTTGCGCAGCTTGCCGACGATCAGGATCCCCTTGCCGGCCTTCGCCGGATCGAGCGCGGCGAGCGTCGGCGCAATCTGCGGCTGGTAGTTCAGCGACTGGAACGCCGGGGCGTCCGGGCGCAGCGTGAATGGCTGGTTCACGGTCGCGCTCGACGCGAGCGGCTGGCCGCCGTTCTTCTTGCCGAAGTTGTCGGTCTCGACATAGCTGCCGTCCGCGTGGATCGTCACCTGCTGGTCGAGCGCCACCGGCTGGAAGTTCTGCGACGGCACCTGGTGGTAGCCGAGCTGGTTGTACGTGCCGGCGATCTTCGACAGATCGGTTTCGAGCGACGAGAAGCTGATGAACGGGTAGTACGGGAATGTCGTCTTCGGAATCCTGCCGACACCGATCACGCCGTCGAACTGGATCGTCGCGCCGGGAATCGCGCCGCCCAGCACACCTTCACCAAGGAACAGGCGCGCCGGACGGCTCGGGTCGAGGCTCGCGTTCTGCATCCGGAACGTGCACTGGTTCAGCTTCACGGTCGGCAGGCCCGTTTCGTCGGCCAGCGTGCCGTCGACGACGTTGGCCGGCGCGGTGTCGCGCGTCGGTTGCACGGTGCCGGTGGTGGTCGGCACCGGCGAGGCGAGGTAGGTCATCCGGTACGTCATCTTCGTCGTGTCGAGCTGCACCTTCACGAGTTCGCCCGAACCGGAGCCGCCGACGAACACCGTGCCGTAGTCGATGGCCTGCGGGCACAGCCGGACCACCGGTGCGGGCGGCGGGTCGCCATCACCGCCGCAGGCAGCCAGCGCGGGCGCGAGCGACGCCGCGGCTATCCAATACTTCACATTCATAGGATTCCTCTTGAATTTCGATTCGCCGGCGGCAACGCGTGTGCCGCCGGTGTTCCGGGTTCAGTCCGCGGTTACTGGACGAATGCGCCGACCGTGAAGAACGGATTGACCTTGCTGTTGTTGACGACCATCGCGTACACGTTGCCGGCCGTCACGAGCCAGCCCGTGTCACCCTTGCCGAAGATCGCCACATTGCCGTTCGCCCCCTTCGCGTCGAAGTCCTGCGAGGCCGTGACCTTGATCTTGCCGGGCGTCGCCTGCGTGTAGTCGAGCGCGAACTGCGATGTGACCGACGACGTCTGCGGATCGATGAACGCCGCGGTGGCGCCCTGGAACAGCGTCGACGTATAGTTCGCGGCCATCGTCGACACGGCGGTGCCGTCGTTGCAGCTGCCGGCCTGCGCCAGGAAGAAAGTGCCGTCGAAGGTGCCGGGCAGATCCGGATGCGGGACGTTGTTGTTGAAGCTCGGCCCCGACGTCGCGATCGCGAACGTCGCGGTACTGGGTGCCACGACGCCGCATGCGGACGCGCTCGTTGCGCCGATGAACCCGCCTTTCAGCGAATTCGCGCCGACGGCCGTGGTCCGCGACAGCATCGAGATCCCCACCTCGGCATCGGCGACCGATGCCAGCAGGTTGCTCGCGTCGATATGCGTGTAGCCCACGCGAATCACGATCGGCACCAGCACGCCGTTCAGCTTGCCGACGATCATGATGCCCTTCGCCTGACTCGGCGCGACGATGACGATTGCCGAGCCCTGCCCCGCGAACGGATAGATGAGGTTTCCGCCCGCCTTCGCCACCGGGTGGCTCACGAACACGTTGTCGGACGAACCGTCCGTATTCTTGCGCAACGCCCACGGCGTCCCGGTGGTCTGGCACGAGTAGTCGCTGCCCGCCGTGATGGTGCACGAGCCGTCGGCATTGAACGTCTGGTTCCAGTTGACGACATCGGGTTGCCAGCCGACGGCGCCTGTGCTGCTCTGCGCGCTGCCGCCGACCGGCGACAGGTGGATGCCGAGTTCGTTGTAGTTGCCGGCGACCTTCGAGAAATCGGTTTCGGTGTCGGTGAAGCCGATGAACGGATAGAAATCGAAGGTGCGCGACGGCACGGTGCCGAGCACGACGCCCGGGAACGGCTCGAGACCGGCGAACGCGATCGTCGCGCCCGGAATCCCGCCGCCGACCACCCCGTTGCCGACGAACAGCATCGGCGGGTCCGCGCGATTGATCGTCACCGCATACGCGCCGTCGCTCGTCGCGCCGCTGTCGAGCACGAACGCGCAGCGGTTCTGCTCGGCGGTCGGCAGATTGGCCGGATGGTGGAACGCGCCGCTGATCGTCAGGCCCGCACGCGTGTCGTTGACCTGCCCCGCCGACGTCGGCACGGACGACTCGATGAACTGCATCTGATACGTCAGCTTCGTCGTGTCGAACTTCACCTTCACGTATTCGCCGCTGCCGGCGCCGCCCGTGTAGGTCGTCGTGTAGTCGAGCGAATCCGGACACAGCTTCTTCACGACGGGCGGCGTCGTCTCGGCGCCGCTCGGCCCGCATGCGCTGCCCGAGCACTGCGGCACGTTGATCGGGCCCGGATCGTCGCCGCCGCCGCAACCGGCGACGAACGGCAGCGCCAGCACGGCGCACGACAGGATCGCCTTCCGCCATTCAGGAATGCAAAACATCAACCCCTCCTTTTGAGGTACGACAGGTCTCGTCCGGACGGGCTGCGTGGCCCGCCGGTTGGTATCGCGCCGCCGCGACGGCGCGCGGCGCATGACGATGCGCGCAATGCGCGCCGCGTTGCCGGTCGGGCAAAGGTGATCAGGACCGCCGCGGCAGGCAAGCGCTCTCCGGCGGCGCCGTCATGCGGCACGGCACCGTCGGAGCAATCGAAACGGGAAGTGGAGCGTCGCTACAGCGGCAACGCGATGTGATGACGCAGGCACGCGACTCGCGTCGCGCCCGCATCCGGCGAAAAGCAGCAAAACGGCCGTCCGGCCGGCCCCTCGGAAAGGCGTCTCATGGTGTGGTCTCCATACGTACGCTTGATTCGTTATCGTGATGCGTCGTTGGTCGAGACTATGATCGGACGATACGCACAAGTAAATGGATGCAGAGTTCCAAACGCGCCGGACCGCGCGCGCCTAGTGCGAGCAGGGCGTTTGACAATTTTTCAAACGGCCTTCATTTTATTTGCTCAGACAAATACCGGGGCTGTACAACGCGCGTTCGAATAAGGGCGGCCGACCCGCGCGAGGCCCCGGCGTGCGGGCCTCAGGCGGGCCGCACGCACGAGGGCGCACGCTCACACGTCGATGATCGCAAGCGTGCCGTGGCTGCCCGGCAGCACCGCGTGACGCGTGCCGGCGACCGCGAGATACATCTGTCCGGCCTCGACCACGACCGTCCGCGCGTCGACCTCGAGCATCAGCCTGCCGTCGAGCACCAGCAGGCCCTCGTTGTAATCGTGCACTTCGGCTTCGTACGGCTGCGCGTCCATGCGCAGCACCTTGATCCGGGCCGGGCCGACTTCGCCGACGATCGTGGATTGCCATGCGACGGCCTGGGCCGCCGCGACGGACTTGAAATCGATCAAAGACATGCGCACCGCTCCTGGGACGTGAGAGGAACGCATTATCGCGAGCGCGGCGCACGCCGTCCCGGTACGGCGCGGCGTCGACCGGGCAGCACAGTCGTGCCGGCCGCCAAGCGCTCACGCGAGCGTCATCCGATTGCCCGAAAACCGTGCGCATTGTTCACTCGATTCCAATAAAGCATCGCTTTATTGAGCCAAACGCGCGCATTTCACGCAAATCGCGCACCGGCATCGCATGTCCTTGCCGTCGAAATGCATTTCCATCTTCCGATTGCTAATATGGCGGTCCTGCGATCCCGCACCACAACGCCGTTCGACATGACGCCCGTTCGCCATGCCGCCCCCGCCCCGCCGCTTCGCTGCGGCGGCTCCGGGCACGCGCGGCGCGCAGCGTCGGACCGACCGGCCGTGCCATCCGTGAGCATGCAACCGATCCTTTCCGTCTCCGACCTCTCCAAGACATACGCGTCCGGCTTCCAGGCGCTGAAGCACGTGACCCTCGACATCCGCCCCGGCGAGATCTTCGCGCTGCTGGGCCCGAACGGCGCGGGCAAGACCACGCTGATCGGCTCGATCTGCGGCATCGTCACGCCGACCGAAGGCCGCGTGACGGTCGGCGGTCACGACATCCGCGACCAGTACCGCGCCGCCCGCGAAATGATCGGCCTCGTGCCGCAGGAGCTGACCACCGACGCGTTCGAAACCGTCTGGGCGACGGTATCGTTCAGCCGCGGCCTGTTCGGCAAGGCGCCCGATCCCGCGTACATCGAGAAGACGCTGAAGGCGCTGTCGCTGTGGGACAAGCGCGACAACAAGCTGATGACGCTGTCGGGCGGCATGAAGCGCCGCGTGATGATCGCGAAGGCGCTGTCGCACGAGCCGCGCATCCTGTTCCTCGACGAGCCGACGGCCGGCGTCGACGTCGAGCTGCGCCGCGACATGTGGAAGCTGGTCGACTCGCTGCGCGAAAGCGGCGTGACGATCCTGCTGACCACGCACTACATCGAGGAAGCCGAGGAAATGGCCGACCGGATCGGCATCATCCTCGGCGGCGAGCTCGTGCTCGTCGAAGAGAAGCGCGAGCTGATGCGCAAGCTCGGCAAGAAGCAGCTGACCGTGCAGCTCGAGCATCCGCTCGCGACCGTGCCGGCCGATCTCGCCGCGTTCGGGCTCGAGCGCGCGGACGACGGCAACGCGCTCGTCTACACCTACGACTCGCAGCGCGACGACGCGAGCATCGCGACTCTGATCAACGCGCTCGGCTCGGCCGGCATCGGCTTTCGCGACCTGCATACGACGCAGAGCTCGCTCGAGGACATTTTCGTCAGCCTGATCGACAACCGCCGCAACGGCGCACAAGGGGCCTAACGCACATGGCGAACATGAATTTGCATGGCATCCGCGCGATCTACCGCGCCGAAATGGCCCGCACGCGCCGCACGCTGATGCAGAGCATCATCGCGCCGGTGATCTCGACGTCGCTGTACTTCGTCGTGTTCGGCTCGGCGATCGGCTCGCGCATCAGCGACGTGAACGGCATCGGCTACGGGTCGTTCATCGTGCCGGGCCTCGTGATGCTGTCGCTGCTGTCGCAGAGCATCTCGAACGCGTCGTTCGGCATCTACTTCCCGCGCTTCACGGGCACGATCTACGAGATCCTGTCCGCGCCCGTGTCGTACTGGGAGATCGTGATCGCCTATGTGGGTGCGGCCGCATCGAAGTCGCTGCTGCTCGGGCTGATCATCCTCGCGACGGCCGGCCTGTTCGTGCCGCTGCACATCCTGCATCCGTTCTGGATGGTGCTGTTCCTCGTGCTGACGTCGATCACCTTCAGCCTGTTCGGCTTCGTGATCGGCATCTGGGCCGACAGCTTCGAGAAGCTGCAGCTCGTGCCGCTCCTGATCATCACGCCGCTCACGTTCCTCGGCGGCAGCTTCTATTCGGTGGACATGCTGCCGCCCGCGTGGCGCATCGTCACGCTGTTCAACCCGATCGTCTATTTGATCAGCGGCTTCCGCTGGTCGTTCTACGGGCTGGCCGACGTGCACGTGGGAATCAGCCTCGCGGCGACCTCGCTGTTCCTCGCGATCCTGCTTGCAGTCGTCGCGTGGATGTTCCGCACCGGCTACAAGCTGAAAAACTGACGCGGCTCGGCCAAGGGGTCGCCCCGGTTCGCGGATCCGGGGCCGCGCTGCTAGACTGGATCGGAAGATCGACTGCTGCCGTCTGCCGCACCGCAACCCGCGACGCGCGGACGGCCCGGCTCCCTTCCCTGCGCGAGGATCCCCGATGAGCGCCTCCCGAATCGACGTCGTCCGCGACGGCCTGTTTCGCGCCACGTCCTACGTCGAAACGCTGAACCTGAGCTTCAGCCAGTTCTTCGTACGATCGACGCACGGCGACGTGCTGTGCGTCGAAACGGGCACCCGTTCCAATTTCACCCAACTGAGCGCGGCACTCAACACCATCGGCATCGCGCCGTCGATGGTCAGCAGCGTGATCGTCCCGCACTTCGAGGCCGACGAAATGGGCGCGCTGCCCGACTTCCTCGCGGCCAACCCGGCGCTCGTCGCGTACGGGCATCCGATGTGTACCTGGGGGCTTGCCGACGTGTTCGGCGTGCATGCGGTTCCGCTGACGGACGGTGAACCGAGGACGCTGTCGGGCATCGACGTCGTGCCGGTCTTCACGAAACACGTGCATCAGTGGGATTCGCTCGTGGTGTACCTGCCGGCGTACAAGGCGCTGCTGTCGTCGGACATCCTGATGCGCTTCGGCCGCGAGGATGCCGACGATCCGCTACCCGCGATCCTCGACGCGATCACGCGCTCGGACTACCTGCCGTCGCTCGCGCACCTGGCGAGCGCGCTGCGCCGCATCCAGGCGCTCGATCTCGACATCATCCTGCCGATGCACGGCCCGGCGATCACGCACGACATTGCGCGCGTGATCGCCGGTGTGATCGCGCATTGCGACGCGGCCGCGGCATAGCGCACGCGCTGTCGCGTGCGGCAGCCGGCAGTCCGTCGCCCGTCGCCGGTCAGGCGCCGGTCACGACGAATTCGGCGGACGCCTTGCTCTGGACCGCGGCCATCACCGCGAGTTCGCGCTTGCTGCGCGGCTCGCCGGCCACGACGCCCGTCGCATGCTTGGCCTTCGCGCCGAGCGGAAAGAACACGAACGACGCGCCGGCCGGCGCATCCGGCTCGGCCCGCAGGCGTTTGTTCAGAATCTTCAGGTACTTTTTCTTCGAGACTTCCTTCGTTGCCATGGCGCCCTCCGCATGAACGTAATGCAGACCAGCATACCAGTTTTGACCGGCGGCTCCAGCGCGCCGCGGCATGATCGACCCGTACCGGAATCAACCGGCTTGCGCGACTCGCCGCGTCATCGGGCATCGAGATTTTTTTCGCGCGATGTCGATTCGCGCGATCGTCGCGCGTCGTAGTGTCGTAACCGATCGATTTGCCGTCCGCATGGCCGGCCGGTCGCGGATCTTCCCTTTCCCGTTCAAGGAGTCACAACGATGCGCGTCATGGTAATCGTCAAGGCAACGGCCATTTCCGAATCGGGCGCAATGCCCGATACCGAACTGCTGGCCGCGATGGGCCGGTACAACGAGGAACTCGTGAAGGCCGGCGTGATGCTGGCCGGCGAAGGGCTGCACCCGAGTTCGCGCGGCAAGCGCGTGCACTTCTCCGGCAAAGACCGGACCGTCATCGACGGCCCGTTCGCCGAAACCAAGGAACTGATCGCCGGCTACTGGCTGTGGCAGGTCGACTCGATGGAAGAAGCCGTCGAATGGGTCAAGCGCTGTCCGAACCCGATGCCGATCGAATCGGACATCGAGATCCGCCAGGTGTTCTCGCCCGAGGATTTCGGCGCGGAATTCACGCCCGAGCTGCAGGAGCAGGAAGCGCGGCTGCGCGCGCAACTCGGCGACGGCCCGAAGGCGCCGCCGGCGGGGAACTGACGGATCGCACTGACTTGCCCGTCGGGCGGGCCGCCTCGCAGCCGTGCGCGGCGGCCCGCCCGGAAAGTCTCGGGTCGATCGCGCCCCGGCACCGCGCCACCCGCCGTTCCAGCCTGCCCTTCGGCGCTTTTTTTCACCTCCGTTGTCGATTTCCCTGCTTGCCGGCCGTCCTGATGTCGTAAGCCCGTTCGCCTTCCGGCGGACGATCATTCGACCACCCCCCCAAGGAGATACGACCATGCGCGTCCTGGTAATCGTCAAGGCCACCGCCGATTCCGAATCCGGCCGGATGCCCGACCCTGAAATGTTCGCTGCGATGGGCCGCTTCAACGAGGAGCTGGCGAAGGCCGGCATCCTGCTGATCGCCGACGGCTTGCAGCCGAGCATGCGCGGCAAGCGCGTCCACTTTGCCGGCAAGAACCGCACCGTCATCGACGGCCCGTTCGCCGAAACGAAGGAGCTCGTCGCCGGCTTCTGGCTGTGGCAGGTGAAATCGATGGAAGAAGCGGTCGAATGGGTGAAGCGCTGCCCGAATCCGATGCGCGGCGACTCCGACATCGAAATCCGCCCGCTGTTCGAAGCCGAGGACTTCAGCCCGGCATTCACGGCCGAACTGCAGGCGCTGAAAGCGACATTGAGCGCGCAAGCCGAGGCCGGGAAGCGCACGTAAGCCGTGTGGCGTCTGGCGACTCCACATGACCGCCGGGCGCCTTCGCTACCCGCCGACGCGGCACGGCTCACGCGCGGTTGCGCGGCACCGCGAGCCGCTCGACCGCCCCAGCGGTCACGTCCCTGAACATCCCGGCATTGCCGTACGCCCGCGCGGCAAGCATCGCGCCATAGACCAGCGACACGAACGTCGCGGCCTCGGTCTGCACCGACACGCCCGGCTGCACGACGCCGTCTTTCACCCCGGTGTCGAGCACGCGCACCAGCCACGCCGCAAGGTCGTCGAAATGCGCCTTCACCGCCCGCGCGACTTCGTCGGGCAGCGCCGGCAACTCCGCGCCGAGCATGCCGGCGACGCAGAACGGCGCGCTGTCGTCCGCGATGCAGCGTTCCCAGTAGCCGATGTATGCGCGCATCTGCACCAGCGCGTCGGCACCGCTCGCGTCGAGCAACGCCATGTCGGCATCGAATTTCGCCTGCGACTGCTGCAGCACGGCGACCGCCAGATCCGCCTTCGTCGGAAAGTGGTGGTGAATGCTCGCCTTCCTGATGTCGATCGCGTCGGCGATGTCGGCATAACTGAACCCGCTGTAGCCGCGCCGCATGATCAGTTGCCGCCCGGCTTCGAGTATGCGGCCCGCCGTACTGTCCCCCGATACCGTCATTTTGCCTACCATCTAGTCGGATGAAAAACATGGATAGTTTACCTCCCTGAGATACTCTTTTCCAGCCGTGATTTCTTCTTGCACGTCATCCTACCTACTAGTAGGATGACTTCATCGACGGAACAAGACGCCTGTCGATATCCGACGGTTCCTACCCTGTCTTCCTTCTGGAGAATGAAAATGAAGCGCTTTTCCCAAGTCCGCCAGATCGCCGCGGCACTCGCCCTGACCGCCGCCGCACTCGGCTCGCATGCGGCCGTCGCCGCCCCCGTCAAGAACGTCGTGCTGGTTCATGGCTACTTCGCCGACGGCTCTGGCTGGCAAGCCGTCTCGAACATCCTGACACGTGACGGCTACAAGGTTTCCGTCGTGCAGCAGCCGGAAACGTCGTTCGAGGACGACGTGAAGGCGACCCGGCGCGTCGTCGACGCGCAGGACGGCCCGAGCATCCTCGTCGGCCATAGCTACGGCGGCGCGGTGATCACCGAAGCCGGCAACGACGACAAGGTCGCGGGCCTCGTCTACGTGGCAGCATTCCAGCCCGACACCGGCGAAAGCCCGCTCGAACTGACCAAGAAGACGCCGCCCGCGACAAAGGCGATCAAGGCCACCGAAGACGGCCATCTGTATTTCGACGAAGCGTCGTTCCATGCCGACTTCGCGGCCGACGTGCCGGCCGCCCAAGCGAAATTCATGGCGATCTCGCAAGTCACGCCGGCCGCGCAGTCGTTCGGCGTGCCGATCACGCACGCCGCATGGCGGACGAAACCGAGCTGGGCGGTCGTCGCCACCGCCGACCGCGCGATCAACCCCGAGCTCGAACGCTTCATGACGCAACGCGCCGGCAGCAAGACGATCGAACTCAAGTCGAGCCACGTCGCCTACATCTCGCATCCCGCTGAAGTCGCGAAGCTGATCGAACAGGCAGCCCGGGGCACCGGCAAGGAGTAATGCAGCGCGTTGCCCGAAGCGCTCCGGTTGACGCCGTCGGCCCAGTAACGTATCGTTTTGACACGTTACTGGGCCGACAAACGCTTTCCATCATGCATTCCCGTTTCGACCGTTTTCGCGCGACGCCGCTCGGCGCGCAACTCGAAGCGCTGATCGCGCGGCCTGAGCGCTATGTCGAATTCGCGGCGCTGTCGCGTGTCGGCGTCGCCGCGATCGGCGCGATCCAGCACGAAATCGCGCACAAATTCCCCGAAATCGAAGCCGATACGACGGCCCGGCAGTTCTGCGGCGCGATGGTCGCCGACGTGATGCGCCGCCACGGGCATGACGTCGTGCAGGCGCGCGGCCGGATCGGCGGCGCGCTGTTCAGCTACGGCGCGGTATTCAGCGCATTTCCACGGGTGCTGCCGTTCGCCGACGTCGTCGTCGAGCTGGCCGCGATGCCTGCGCGGATCGCCGCGTATGCCGCGCACCTTCCCGCCGCGCTCGTAACGCGCCGCCCGGCCGGCACGGGCTTCTCGCTCGTCGAGCACGCATGCCACCTGCGCGACCTCGACGCGGTGTTCGCCGAACGCATCGAAGTCGTGCGCGCGCACGAGTTGCCGGTGATCGCCTCCGTCGACGGGACGGCGCTCGCCGCGCAGCGCGACTACCTGGCACAGCCGCTCGACGACGCGCTTGCCACGTTCCACGCCGGGCGCGCCGCGCTGTGCGCGACGGCCGCCGCGCTGCAGCCACCGGAACTCGCGCGCTGCGGGTTGCGCGACGGCATCCGCCGGATGTCGCTCGACGAACTCGTGCGCGAGCTGCTCGACCACGATCGCACCCACGTGCTCGAACTCGACGAACTGCTCGCCGGACTCGAATTGCCGCCCTTTCCGTCGTCGACCGTCCAATGAGCCTGCCCACCCCGCCCGTCGTCTTCGTCCACGGTTTCATCGGCACGTTCGACGTGCCCGCATGGCCCGGCCCGCATCTCGCCCCCGACCTGCTCGGCTACGGCGTCCATCGCGACACGCCGGTCGACGCGATCACGCTCGCCGCGCAGGTCGAGCATCTGCGGCAGGCTGTCGACACGCACTACGGCGCGCAGCCGGTCGATCTCGTCGGTCACTCGGTCGGCGGCGCGATCGCGATGCTGTTCGCCCATGCCCATCCGGCGCGCGTGCGCCGGATCGTCAACGTCGAAGGCAACTTCACGCTCGACGACGCATTCTGGTCGGCGTCGGTCGGCCGCATGTCACCCGCGCAAGCCGACGCGATGCTCGACGGCCTGCGCAGCGATCCATCCGGCTGGCTGCGCGGCGCGATCGACGAACCGTCGCCGCGCCAGCTCGACGATGCGCGCCGCTGGCTCGCGCATCAGCCGGCGTCGACGCTGCGCGCGATGGGACGCTCGGTCGTCGCGACGACGGGCGAACCCGGCTATCTGCAGCTGCTCTCCGAAGTTTTCGAGCGCCATCCGGTGTGGCTCGTCGCCGGCGACCGCTCGCGCGCGGGCTGGCACGTGCCGGACTGGGCGCTCGCGCGCTGCGCCGGCTTCGAGACGATCGCCGGCTGCGGGCACCTGATACCGGCCGAGCGGCCCGCCGCGTTCCGGGAGGCGCTGGCGCGCTGCCTCGGCTGACGCGCGCGGCCGCCGGACTGCGCGCCGGCCACCTGACAACTCGTAGGATTCGCCGAAATTTGGCTGAAAGGCACGGTTGCTAGAGTCGCCAAACAGGGTTTTCCCGATGCCCGACTGCCGAACGGAAACGACACATGCGAGGCTCCATGAACCTGATACGCACGTTCTGGCTACTGCTGCTGCTCGCCGTCGCGGGCCCGGCCCTCGCCTTTCAGACGCGGGTCGTCGCGATCCCGAGCGCGGCGATGAACGAGACGCTGAAGGCGACCGTCGTGCTGCCGGACGACTATGCGCGCCTGCGCCACGGGCCTGAACGCGCCGTCGAGCGCTTTCCGGTCGTCTACCTGCTGCACGGCTCCGGCGGCGACCACACCGACTGGACCGCGAACACGCGGATCGCCGCGCTGGCCGATCGCCATCACGTGATCCTGGTGATGCCCGACGGCGGACACGAAAGCTGGTACATCGACAGCCCGTTCGACTCGGGCAGCCGCTACGAAACCTTCGTCGGCGACGAAGTCGTGTCGTATGTCGACATGCACTTCAGAACCATCGCGACCAAGGGCGCACGCGCGATCACCGGGCTCAGCATGGGCGGCTTCGGCGCGCTGCGCATCGCGCTCGACCGGCCCGACACGTTCGGCGCGGTCGGCAGCATCAGCGGCGCGGTCGATCCGCGCTGCTGCGAGGACGAGCCCGGCATCGACCACGTGTTCGGCGATCCCGTCCGCCATCCGTCGTTCTGGAACCGCAACGCGATCGTCGAAAGCGCGCGCGCGTTCGTCCGTGCGCATCTCGACCTGACGATCGACTGCGGTCGCGACGACTCGTTCGTCAGCTCGAACCGCACGCTGCATCAACGACTCGTCGCACTCGGCGTGCCGCACGACTATGCGGAGCGTCCGGGCGGTCACACGTGGGACTACTGGGCGCACGCGATCCGCTACCAGATGCAGTTCTTCGCGACGTCGTTCCAGCACGGCGGCTACGCGTAGGATCCGCCCACCCGCGTCGCGCGCCGTCCGGCCGGCGTGACGCGGACAGCCCGACGCGCATCGCGCTGCCGCGCCCGTGGGTCGTCGCAGCACGCGACGGACCCGATGGTAGGATGCGCAGGCATCGACCACCCGACTTCCTCCATGCCGCGCGACAACTTCGCGGACCTGCTCGCCTTCATCGCCGTCGCGCGCGAGCGCAGCTTCACGCGCGCGGCCGCCCGGCTCGGCGTGTCGCAATCCGCACTCAGCCATACGATCCGCTCGCTCGAGACGCGTCTCGGTGTGCGGCTGCTCACGCGCACGACGCGCAGCGTGGCGCCGACCGAAGCCGGCGAACGCCTGCTGCTCAACCTCGCGCCGCGCTTCGACGAAATCGAGGCCGAACTGTCGGCGCTCGCGGAACTGCGCGACAAACCGGCCGGCACCGTGCGCATCAACGCGACCGACTACGTGATCCGCACGCTGCTGTGGCCGAAGCTGTCGCCGATCCTGCGCGACTACCGCGACCTCAAGGTCGAGTTCGTAACCGACTACGGGCTGTCCGACATCGTCGCGGAACGCTTCGACATCGGCGTGCGGCTGGGAGACCAGGTCGCGAAGGACATGATCGCGGTGCGCATCTCGCCCGACCTGAAAATGGCGATCGTCGGCGCGCCCGCGTATTTCGCGCAACGCGAGCACCCCGCGACGCCGCAGGATCTCGTCGCGCACGACTGCATCAACCTGCGGCTGCCGACGCACGGCGCGCTGTACGCGTGGGAACTCGCGCGCGGCGACGACACGCTGCAGGTGCGCGTCGACGGCCAGGTCACGTTCAACGGCACCTATGAAATGCTCGACGCGGCGCTCGCAGGCTACGGCCTTGCGTACGTGCCGGCCGAACTCGCCGCGCCGCACGTCGGTGCCGGCAGGCTCGTCAGCGTGCTCGACGACTGGTGTCCCACCTTTCCCGGCCACCACCTGTACTACGCGAGCCGGCGGCAATCGTCGCGGGCTGTCGCGCTGATCGTCGACGCGCTGCGCCATCCCGGCCATTCATGAACCGGTTCGATAAGTGCATGCGCATTCCTGGGGATTATCGATAGGCGCGTCGGTGGCTACCATCGTCGATGTCTTCCACGTCCTCCGGAGCCCTCGATGTCCGAACCGACTTCCGCCGCGCGCCAGGCCTTCGGCGCAATCGCGCCGGCTCTCGCCGACTACACCGACAACGTGTTGTTCGGCGACGTGTGGCAGCGCCCCGGCCTGTCGCCGCGCGATCGCAGCCTGATCACGGTCGCGAGCCTCGTCGCGCTGTATCGTGTGAACGAACTGCCGTTCCATCTGAAGAAGGCGCTCGACAACGGCATCACGCGCGACGAGCTGATCGAGGCGATCACGCATCTCGCGTTCTATTCGGGCTGGCCGACCGCCAGTTCGGCGCTACCGATCGCGAAGCGCGTGTTCGACGAAGCAGGCGTGTGAGCGCCACATCCGGACCGCACGCTCATTCAACCGACTTCAATCGACGCGGGCGCTCGCCCGCATGGAGCTTCACCATGGATTACCGCTATCTCGGGCGCAGCGCGCTGAAAGTGTCGCCGCTGTGTCTCGGCGCGATGATGTTCGGCGGCGAGACCGACGAAGCGACGTCGACGCGCATCATCGACAAGGCGTTCGATCAGGGCATCAACTTCATCGACACGGCCGACGTCTATCACGCCGGACGCTCGGAACAAATCGTCGGCCGTGCGATCGCGCGACATCGCGACAGCTGGGTCGTCGCGACGAAGTTCGGCTTTCCGGCCGGTCCGGACGCGGGGCCGAACCGTCAGGGCCAGTCGCGCAAATGGATCTACGAATCGGTCGACGCGAGCCTGAAGCGGCTCGGCACCGATTACATCGATATCCTCTATTTCCACCGCGCGCTGACCGATGCGCCGCTCGATGAAGGGATGCGCGCGGTGGCAGACCTGATCCGGCAAGGCAAGGTGCGCTACGTCGGGCTGTCGAACTTCAAGGGCTGGCGCATCGCCGAGATCGTGCGCCTCGCCGACCAGCTCGGCATCGATCGCCCGGTGGCGAGCGAACCGCTGTACAACCTCGTCGATCGCACGGCCGAGGTCGAACAGTTGCCGGCGGCCGCGCATTACGGCATCGGCGTCGTGCCGTACAGCCCGCTCGCGCGCGGCGTGCTGACCGGCAAATACGCGCCCGGCGCGCAGCCGCCCGCCGATTCGCGCGCGGGCCGTGGCGACCGGCGCATCCAGCAGACGGAATGGCGGCCCGAGTCGCTGCACATCGCGCGGCAGGTGGCCGAACACGCGGCCGCGCGCGGCACGACGTCGGTCGCGTTCGCACTCGCGTGGGTGATGAAGAACCGCATCGTCAGCTCGACGATCGCCGGGCCGCGCACCGAAGCGCACTGGGACAGCTACATCGATGCGTTGACGCTCGAACTCGGCCCCGACGACGAACGCTTCGTCGATTCGCTGGTGCCGCCCGGACATGCGTCGACACACGGATACACGGATCCCGGCTATCCGGTCGAAGGGCGGAAGGTTTGATGTTCGTCTGATGAAACCGGGTGCGCGCCGCCCGACCGCATGATGCGACGCGTGCAATGGCAGGTTGGCGGAGGATGAGCGACTGACATGCCGGACGTTGTCGTCCGGCGAGCTGGTACGTCGGCACGCCGACGAACGTCGAATGACGCGGCGAAACGATCAGAACGACAAACGGCAGACGACCGCGGCCGAAGCGAAAGCAGAAGCCGCGAATTCAGTTCAGTTGTTCAGTTGCCGTGCGCGGCGTCGGCGCCCACCACGCGATCGAAGAATTCCTGCGCACGCGCCAGTTCGTCGAGCGCGCGATCGAGGCGCGACATCGCAAGTGCATAGTCGGCCGACGAGATGTCGTCGTCGCTTTCGCCGCGCACGGCGCGAAACGCCTGGTCGACGTTGCGCGTCGCCTCGACGAAGCGTTGCGCGGCCCGGGCTTCCCGCGAACAGGTGTGGGTCGACATCGACACTTCTCCCTCAGGGTTGCTGTGTGAAGCAAGCCGACGCCCAGTGTGCGTGGTGCGCATGTCGGCGGCGTGAACGACGGCAAGCAGCCTGTCGATGCACGGCCACCGCGCGGCACGCTTCGTGGCGATTGTCGCTCCGCACCCGCCGCTCCGCTACGGCGAGATTGCAACAAATTCTTGCGCGCGCCGAGATGGCGGCCATACGCGTGCGCGTCGTTGCACGCGCATTCAGCTGCCCTGCCTGGCGTCACGCGTCACGCGCCGCGCGCCGGCGGCGCGAACGTCATGCGCGCCCGATGCGCGGATGCGCGAGACCGCCGAACGCGGCCGCTTCGCCGGGCGACAGATCGAACAGATCGCCGGTGAGCTCGCCCGGATGCTCGGCCGCGGGCCGGCTGCGCAGCCGCGCGACATGCGTGGGCGCGACGTAGGCAGCCGCCGTTTCGATCGGCGGCACGTCGAACAGGTCGCGCGTGACGCCGCGCACGGCATCCGTCGGCGAACGGCCGCGCAAGCGCGCGACCAGTTCGACGAAGCGGTCGAAATCGCCGGCGCGCGTCGCCTTGTTCACTTCGGCGAGATCGCGCGCCTTCAGCACGCACGGCTGTGCGAGCCGCACGAAATACGGTGCCTCGAGTTCGACCGACAGCGCGAGCGGATAGCTCTTGCCGGTTTGTTCCTTCGCGCGCCCGATGCAGTCGACCACGGCCGCGCCCTGCGCGACGCCGAGCGGCTTGCCCGTGCTCACGCTGCGCAGGTGATCGGGGCACACGCGCAGTTGCGTGCCAACCGTCAGCGCGGTGGACGATGCGCAGACGAGCGCGTAGTGCTGTTCGCGACGCCGGCCCGACGGCAGCGTCGCGCGGCTTGCAATGAACGTGTGCGGCGGCAGCGGCCGCACCTGGCCGCTGGCGTCGACCCAGGCATTCCACAGCAGCGCGTCCTCGCGCTTGCGCTCGCCGGGCCGCGGACGCGACGCAACCGGCGAGAACAGCGCGAGCAGCGAGCCCGTGCGATGCGCGGCGACTTGCGCGCTGCTGCCGAGCGGCTGGTTGATGCCCCACAGAAAACGCCCGCCTCCGAGCCGCCGCTCCCATTCCTTGCGGAGCACGACGGTCGGCAGTTCCTCGCCGGACTCGGTACCGATCTTCGTCCAGCAGAACGTGGGAGGGAGGTGTTTCAGTGTCATCAACTTTCTCGGGATACAGCCTCGCTGGTGACAGCAAGCCCATTCAACAACCGTAACTGTATAGGTATAATGCATCGCATGGAAGCCCCGGATCACGATTTTCCTGTACAAGACCTGTTACGCCGTCTGATGGCGGACACGCGCTCGTCCAGCGAAATCGCGCGACTTTCCGGGGTCAGCCAGCCGACCGTGTCGCGCCTGCGGCTGTCGAACGGGCATCGGCTGCGGCGCAGCGCGCCATTCAACAAGCTATGCAGTTTCTACGGCGTCGATACCGGCCCGGCGCGCCGCCGCTACAACGACCTGCTGCGCGATGCGATCGTCGACGCGTGGGACGGCTCCGACGAGCACGGGCGCGCGCTGCTGGTCGTGATTCAAGGGTTGAAGGATCTGCAGGCGAAGGCCGACGACGGGTGACGGCGCGCGCAGGCGTTCATCAATGGAAGGAAGACCGGGAGCATCCGGCGAGCGGGCGGTGACGAATACGATTCGCCACCGCCCGTTTTTGCATGGGGCGACAGGACGCGAAGCAACGGCAAGCGCGTCGCCGGACATGCGCGATGTCATCGCCCTACGCGTTCCGCATCGGCATGCGCTTCGAAACTTTTTTACCTACGGTTAAAAAAGTTTGACACGCCGTTTTCGCTGAGATAACTTTTGCGCAAGCTTCCGGAAAGCAAACGCGAACCGGCAAGCCATCACGATGCGCGGCGCGGCCGAAACCGCCGATCCGTTTCATTCCATCGCCGCACGCGCGTCGCGTCGTGTTTTTTCGCAGCGCAGCACCGCAGCTCGCAACATCCCCGTCTCATCGAATGATGTCGTTCCGTTTCATCTGGAAGGACACGCGCGGCATGCGCGCATTTGATTCGCAGTCCTTGATGAATGGCAATGCGATGCCGCCGCTTTCCGTCCGGGATCGCGCCCGGCGTTGTCCCGATGGTGCAGTTTCCTCTTCGTCGCATGCAGTAATCGGCCCGGCCCGCAGGGGGCGTATCGCGGAACGGTCGTATCCACACAATCAAAAAAACGAGGTCGGCAATGCAATTTCATATCAGAGGATCGCGCAGCCCATGGCTACCCGCGCTCGTCGCGGCCGCGACGCTCGCCGCGTGCGGCGGTGACGACGGCGGCAGCGTGGCAGGCGTCTCCGCGCTCGCGCAAAATCAACAGGACGAGGCCGCTGCATCGGTGGCGTCCGGCGCTCAATCGCTCGCGGCGCGCGTGTCGCCGTCCGGCGTCCCGTACGCGAACCCGGCGAGCGGCGGACGCTACAAACCGGTGATCAGCAACGGCCAGGTCCAGCCGTCGCTGTCGGGCGGCACGATCGAGGAAAACGCGTGGATCGACACGCCGGTCGACTCCGACGGCGACGGTACGCGCGATCGCATTCACGTGCGCATCGTGCGCCCGTCCGAAACCGCCAACGGCGCGCGCACGCCGGTCATCGTGCTCGCGAGCCCGTACTACGCGGGGCTTGCCGACAGCCCGAACCACGACGTCGACGTCGAACTCGACGGCTCGCCGCATCCCGTTGCGACGGCCGCCGCCCCCGGCGGCGCGTCCGCGCGGATCATGGCCGCCGCGCCGCAAGTGCGCATGCTGCAGCAGCTCGAAGCGGCCGCCGCCGGCCGTTCATGGATCGAAGGCTACTTCGTGCCGCGCGGCTTCACGATCGTCTATGCGGACTCGCTCGGCACCGCCGGCTCCGACGGCTGCCCGACGATCCTCACGCGCGACGAATCCGTCGCGATGGCGTCGGTGATCCGCTGGCTCGGCCGCGATGCGACCGCGAAGGATGCGAGCGGCAAGGCAGTCGTCGCGAGCTGGTCGACGGGCCACGTCGGCATGTACGGCGTGTCGTACGACGGCACGCTGCCGAAGATGGTCGCGAGCCTGCGCACGCGCGGGCTCGATGCGATCGTGCCGATCGCCGGATTGTCCAACATGTACGGCTACTATCGCTCGGGCGGCCTCGTGCGCGCGCCGGAGGGCTATCAGGGCGAGGACGTCGACGTCTACATCAAGGCGCTGCTGACGAATGCGCATCCGGAGCGCTGCACGCACCTGATCGACGAAGCGCTGCAGCAGGAAGACCGCAAGACGGGCGACTATTCGCCGTTCTGGGCCGCGCGCGACATCCCGACCGAGCGCGCCGTCGCGCCGGCACTCGTCGCGCAAGGGTTGACCGACGACAACGTGCGCGTCGACCAGTCGACATCGTGGTATCTCGCGATGCGGCGTCAGGGCGTGCCGACGCAGCTGTGGCTGCATCGCCTGAAACACACCGACCCGACCCGCGTGCCGGCGATGGCCGATGCGTGGACCGCCGAGGTGAACCGCTGGTTCACGCGTTACCTGATCGGCGTCGACAACGGCGTCGAACGCGATCCGCGCGCGGTGGTCGCGCAGGCCGACGGCACGCTGCTGAAGGAAACCGACTGGGCCGCGCGGCGCGCCACGCCGGTCGCGTATTTCGCGGGCGGCGACGGCACGGGCACCGGCACGCTGTCGCGGCTGCCGAGCGGCGGCCCGCTCGCGCGCTTCACCGACGATGCGTCGATTCCCGCGCTCACGCTGGCGAACGCGCCGACCGGCGAGCATCGCAGCCGCTTCGAGACGACTCCGTTCACGACCGCGACGCGCCTGTCCGGCTCCGCGACCGCCCGCGTGCGGCTGACCTTCACCGGCGTCGCGAACGTGACGGCGCTGCTGGTCGACCGCGCGCCGGACGGCACGGCGACGATCGTCTCGCGGGCATGGACCGATCCGCGCAACCGCGTGTCGGACTGGATCTCGGCGCCGGTGCTGCCGGGCATGCCGTATGACCTGAAACTGACGTTCATGCCGCGCGACTACACGCTCGAAGCGGGTCACAAGCTCGGCCTCGTCGTGCTGTCGAGCGACAACGAGGCGACGCTGCGGCCGGCACCGGGCACGGGGCTCGCGCTCGACCCGGCAGGGACGTCGGTGACGGTGCCGCTGGTGTCGTCCTGATCCGGCGCGCGCAAAACGGGCGCGGCGGTCCGAAGCATGCGCGTGCGATCGTGAACGATCGCACGCGCCCGAATCCAGACGAAACGTACCCTGGGCGCCACGCGGCGATGCTGCACCGTTGCGTGGCGCCGTTCTTCATCGGCAACGCGGCTTAGCCCGCCACAAGACGCCTGGGCACGACATCCGGCCACAGGTTCGCGCGCTCGACGAGTTGATCGTCGCCGGTATGTTCGCGGGGTTGGCGGCCGATCCCGCCGCGCCTCGGCACGAAGGGTACGGCAGCGATAGTCATCGATCGTCTCCATGAACGGCACACGTCCGGCAGCAGCCGGACGGCATGGAATGCGATGTCATTGCAGCGGAATCGATGTTCCGGCGCCGAATGGCCGGCCTTGATGCGAATTTTTCCGATTTTCGCGTGCGGGTTGCGGATACATGCCCGCGCACCGCACGGACCACACTCACAGCGGCGTCAGCACCGGTTCCCCGGCGAAATGTCGCGCCGCATTGTCGAGAAACTGCTGGACCGAGCGATCGAGCGCCTCCGGCGACCAGCCGCCCATGTGCGGCGTCAGCACGATATTGTCGAGCGCCGTCAGCGCGCGCGGCGGCTCCGGCTCGCCTTCGTAGACGTCGAGCCCCGCGCCCGCGATGCGCCGTTCGCGCAGCGCATCCGCCAAAGCAGCGGTATCGACAACACTGCCGCGCGACACGTTGACGAGAAACCCGCCGGGGCCGAGCGCATCGAGCACCGCGCGGTCGATGAGGTGACGCGTGCCCGCGCCGCCCGGCGTCGCGACGATCAGGAAATCGGCCCATTGCGCGAGCGCCTCGACGCGCTCGAAATAGCGATACGGAACATCCTTCCCGGAACGGTTGTGATAACCGATCTCGATGTCGAAGCCGGCCGCGCGCCGCGCGCACTTCTCGCCGATCTTGCCGAGCCCGACGATACCGAGCTTCTTGCCCGACACGTTCGGCGGCATCGGCAGCGCGTCGCGCCATACGCCCGCGCGGGTCTTCGCATCGAGTTGCACGACGTTGCGCACCGCCGCCAGCAGCAGCGCGAACGCATGATCGGCAACGCAATCGTCGTTGGTGCCCGCGCCCGTCACCACGGTGATGCCGCGCGCCTTCGCATGCGCGACGTCGATGTGCTCGTAGCCGGCGCCGAGCGCGCTGACGAACGTGAGCTGCGGCAGACGATCGATTTCAGCGGCTGTCAGGCCCGTGCTGCCGTTGGTCAACACCGCGCGAATCGTGCGGCCGTGTTCGGCGATCGCGCGCTCGCGTTCCTCGGCGGTCGGTGCATGGTGGACGTCGTACGACGCGGCGATCTGGCGGTGCGCGTCGTCGCGCAGCGCGATAAGGACCAGTAGCTCGGGTTTCATGTCAGCAAGTGTCCGCAGGCGGGAATGCGCTCCAGTGTAACAACGGCGTGCGACGCATGCGGGTTACCCCCACGCGTGCTGTGGACGTGCCGCCGCACGCGGTTTGCCAAAGCCGACTCAGTCAAGTAACTTTCGGCGTACGTCCCCGTTCTGGAGAAAGGCCCCGATGAAGCTCGCCCTGCCCGCCCGCATCCTGGGCCTCGCGTTCGCCGCCGCAGTCGTCGCACCCGGCGCGCACGCCGACACGCCCGTCGTGGTGTCATCGAAAATCGACACCGAAGGCAACCTGCTCGGCAACGTCATCGCACAGGTGCTGAAGGCCCACGGCATCCCCGTCACCGAAAAGATCGCGCTCGGCACGACCCCGATCGTGCGCAAGGCGCTCACGAGCGGCGAGATCGACATCTACCCCGAATACACGGGCAACGCGGCGTTCTTCTTCAACAAGGCCGACGATCCCCTGTGGAAGAACGCGAGCCAGGGCTACGACACCGCGAAGAAGCTCGACTACGCGGCGAACCATCTCGTCTGGCTGACGCCGGCGCCCGCGAACAACACGTGGGGCGTCGCCGTGCTCGCGCCGGTCGCGCAAGCGCAGCACCTGAAGACCTTCTCCGACTTCGGCAAGTGGATCGCGGGCGGCGGCAAGCTGAAGCTCGCGGCATCGGCCGAGTTCGTGAACAGCGCATCCGCGCTGCCGTCGTTCGAAAAGGCATACGGCTTCAAGCTGAAACCCGATCAGCTCGTCGTGCTGTCGGGCGGCGACACGGCCGCGACGATCAAGGCCGCCGCGAACCAGACCGACGGCGTAAACGCGGCGATGGTGTACGGCACCGACGGCGGCATCTCGTCGAGCGGCCTCGTCGTGCTCGACGACGACAAGCACGTGCAGCCCGTCTATGCGCCGACGCCGGTGATTCGCGAAGCCGTGCTGAACGCGCATCCGCAAATCGCCGACTTCCTGAAACCCGTGTTCGCGAGCCTCGACCTGAAGACGCTGCAGACGCTGAACGCGCGCATCCAGATCAACGGCGAACCGGCGGCCGGCGTGGCCAAAAGCTACCTGAAGTCGAAAGGCTTCGTTAAGTGACGGGTCGCGCGGTGGCGTCCGCGCGGCGCATCACGCTCGACAAGGTCGGTATCCTGATCGGTGTCCTGACGATCGTGGCGGTGTTCGGCATGCCGTTCATGGTGCTGCGGCCGAACCGCATCGCGGCCGGCACGGGGCTGTCGGCATTCGCCGCGCTGCCCGCCGTGCAGGGTGCCGCGCTCGCCGCGCTGTGGCTCGTCGGCGCGTTATGGGCGATGACGGCGAGCCGTCCCGCCTGGCGGCTCGCGGCTGGCTGCACGTGGCTCGCGACGCTGGCCTACGCGGTCGGTGCGGCCGCGACGCACGCCGTCGCCCCCGACGACGCGCTCGCACGCGTATCTCCCGCGGCGGGCGTGTGGCTGCTGCTGTTCGCGTGGGCCGTGCTCGTCGCCGACGCACTCGCGCGGCTCGCCTTCGGCCCGTGGCGGCGCCTCGTCGCGCTCGCCGTCGCCATGGCAGCGATATCGCTGCCGCTCGCGAGCGGCTGGTGGGACGGCCTGTCGGTGATGCGCGAATACGCGGTGCGCAGCGACGACTTCTGGCGCGAGGCGATCCGGCACGTCGCGCTCGCGGGCGGCTCGGTCGCGGCCGCGCTCGTCGCGGGCCTGCCGCTCGGCATCGCGTGCGCGCGGGTCGCGCCGGTACGCACCGTCGTGATGCCGGTGCTCAATATCGTGCAGACGATCCCGAGCATCGCGATGTACGGGCTGATGATGGCGCCGCTCGGCCTGCTCGCCGCGCACGTGCCGCTCGCGGCCGCGCTCGGCATCCGCGGGATCGGCGTCGCGCCGGCCGTGCTCGCGCTGTTTCTCTACTCGCTGCTGCCGATCGCGTCGAGCGTCGTGGTCGGGCTCGAGCAGGTGCCGCCGCACGTGACCGAAGCAGCACGCGCGATGGGCATGACGCGCGCGCAGCGGCTGCTGCGCGTCGATCTCGTGCTCGCGTTGCCGGTGATCCTGAGCGGCGTGCGCATCGTGCTGGTGCAGAACATCGGCCTGACCGCGGTCGCCGCGCTGATCGGCGGCGGCGGGTTCGGCATCTTCATCTTCCAGGGAATCGGGCAATCGGCCGCCGATCTCGTGCTGCTCGGCGCGATCCCGACGATCGCGCTCGCGCTGGCGGCCGCCGTCGTGTTCGAAGCCGCGACCACGCTCGCGAAGGGACGTACCGCATGATCGAGATCGAACGCATCGGCAAACGCTTCGGCGACGTCGTCGCCGTCGACGACGTATCGATGACGATGAAGCAAGGCACGATCACCGCGCTCGTCGGCGCATCGGGCAGCGGCAAGTCGACGCTGCTGCGGATGATCAACCGGCTGATCGCGCCGACCGGCGGCACGATCCGCATCGACGGCGTCGACACCGCGAGCGTGCCGCCCGAGCAGCTGCGGCGGCGCATCGGCTACGTGATCCAGGGGCACGGCCTGTTCCCGCACTGGAGCGTCGCGCGCAATATCGCGACCGTGCCGCGCCTGCTCGGCTGGCCGGCCGAGCGCATCGACGCGCGCGTGCGCGAACTGCTCGACCTGTTTCATCTCGCGCCGTCCGAATTCGCGGACAAGCTGCCGCACGAACTGTCGGGCGGCCAGCAGCAGCGCGTCGGCGTCGCGCGCGCGCTCGCGGCCGAGCCCGCGATGCTGCTGATGGACGAGCCGTTCGGCGCCCTCGATCCGATCATCCGCAACAAGGCGCAGGACGATCTGTACGCATTGCAGCGCCGCCTCGGCATCACGGTCGTGATCGTCACGCACGATATCGAGGAAGCGCTGAAGCTCGGCGACACGATCGCAGTGATGGACGGCGGACGGCTGCTGCAGGTCGCGTCGCCGGCCGAGATTCTCGGCAAGCCGGCGGCGGGTGTCGTCGAGCAGCTCGTCGCCGGCGTCGACCGGCCGCTGCGCCTGCTCGCGCTGACGCCGATCGACGCGGTGGCCGAGCCCGGTCACGCCGACGGCGAACCGATCGCCGCGACGCGCACGCTGCGCGACGCGGTGTCCGAACTGCTGTGGCGCGGAGCGGACGCATTGCCGGTCGAAGGCGGTAACGGGCCCGACGTGCGCCGCATCACGCTCGACGCGATCCGCGCGCACGCGAGGAAGCCCGCATGACGACGCGGCCCGCGCGTTCGCACTCGTCCCGGCCGCGGCGGCTGCCCGCGCATGTCGCGCGCGCGGCCGCGCTCGCGCTGCTGCTCGTGCTGCTGTTGCGCCCCGCGTGGCTGCAGGGCGTGTTCGCGCCGTTCGCGGACAACGGCGCGCCGGTCATCTACGATCGCGCGAGCCTGCTCGATCTCACGCTCGCGCATCTCGGCACCGTCGCGCTGTCGAGCCTGCTCGGCACGCTGATCGCGGTCGCGGCCGGGATCGCGGTCACGCGGCCGGCCGGCGCGGATTTCCTGCCGGTCGCGCGCAGCGTCGTCGACATCGGCCAGACCTTTCCGCCCGTCGCGGTGCTCGCGCTCGCGGTACCGGCCGTCGGCTTCGGGTTGAAACCCGTGCTGATCGCGCTCGTGCTGTACGGGCTCCTGCCGGTTTTCGAGAGCACGATCGCGGGGCTCGAGGACGTGCCGCGCGACGTCGTCGACGCCGCGCGCGGGATGGGGATGAGCGGCTGGCAGCAGCTGGTGTCGGTCGAGCTGCCGCTCGCGTTTCCGGTGATCGTAAACGGCATCCGGCTCGCGGTCGTGATCAATCTCGGCACCGCGACGATCGGCTCGACGGTTGCCGCGCGCGGGCTCGGCGACGTGATCATCGCGGGCCTGCAGACGTCGAACACCGCGTTCGTGCTGCAGGGCGGCGTGATCGTCGGGCTGCTCGCGGTGCTGGTCAGCGATGCGATCGGGGCGGTCGCGCGGGCGGCGGGCGCGCGGCGGGCGTAGCACGCGGCAGGCGGATTGCGCACCCGCAGTCGTTGCGTCGCGGGCGAAAAAGGGGGCGCGGAAAAAACGGACGCGCTTCATCCGGACTCCGATGCGTGTTCGTGCAACGATCCTGTCTGCGCGCCGCGCGCATCGATACAAACCTACATCGTGCTTTCATTCGAGCCTGCGCTCGAACGCGCACGACGATTGGCCGATATACTATGCGCCTCTCATTTCCCCGCACTCCACCATGCGACGACGGTTTCTCTGGCTGATCGTGCTTTCGCTCGGCATTGCGCAACAGGCCTCCGCGCAGCAAGCGCCAACGCTGCCTGCCTCCGCGCCCGAAGCGGCCGCATCCGCGCCGGCCGAGGCCTCCGCCCCGCTTGTGAACGATCAGCCGAACGAAGCAAACCGCCGCATCACCTCCTACCTGACGAAGAAATTCGGCGTCGCAAAAGAGCGCGCCGCGAAGCTCGCCGACATCGTGAGCGTCACTGCGACGAAATATTCACTGCCTCCGGCACTCGTTTACGCGATTATCTCGATCGAATCGCGCTTTCAGGAAAAAGCGCGAGGCCAGCATGGCGCGACCGGGCTGATGCAGGTCGTGCCGGCCGCACACCGCGGCATGCTGCGCGACGTGAAGGACCTCACCGAGCCGAATGCGAACGTCGAAGCGGGCTCCAAAATCCTGTCGGGCTATGTGCGGGCGGCCGGCGGCAACGTGCAAGCCGGGCTGAGGAGTTATGGCGGCTCCAACGCGTATGCGGCGAAGGTGATGCAGCGGGTCGACACGTTCCGCTTCGTGCTCGATCCCGACGACGGTACGAATACCGCGAGCGACGGGAAGGCACGCATGGTGCCGGTCAGCGATCCGTCCGCCGCGGCGCCGGCAGCGAAGCGTAACGGGAAGTAAGCGCACGGCACACCGTACGAGCGTCTCCTGAAGCAGCTCGACACACCGCAGCACACGCTCCCGCATCACTCCCGCGCGAAATGCGCGCGCAAGAATTCGATGAAAACCTGCGTCTTCGCGGGCAGCAATCGCGTTTCCGTCATCGCGTAGACGGGCACCGGCGTGCCCTCCCAGTCGGGCAGCACGCGGCGCAGCCGGCCGGCCGCCACATCATCGGCCACCACTTCCTCCGGCAACTGGATGATTCCCGCGCCGTGCACGGCCAGCTGCCGGTTCATGCCGACGCTGTTCACGACAAACCGACTGCCCACCGGCACCTCGACCGTGCGCTCGCCGCAGAGCAGCGTCCATGCGGCAACGCGTTGCACGCTCATGCACTGGTGCCGCGTCAGGTCGGCCGGTTCGAGCGGCTCGCCCGCGCGGTCGAGATAACGCGGCGACGCATACAGGCAGTTGCGGAACGTCGCGAGCCGCCGTGCGACGAGTTGCGAGTCCGCGGATTCGCCGATGCGGATCGCGACGTCGAACGGCTCGCTGACGAGATCGACGCGCCGCGACGTCAGTTCAAAATCGAACGTCAGCTTCGGATACCGTGCCGCGAATTCGACGATCAGCGGCGTCAGGTAGATCACCGCGAAATCGACCGGAAACGACGCGCGCAGCACGCCCGACGGTTCGGCCAGCAGCTCGCCGAGCTGCTCGTGCGCGAGCCGCGCCTCGTCGACGATCCGCTTGCAGCGCGCGAAATACAGCTGTCCGGCCTCCGTGAGTTCGATCCGGCGCGTCGTGCGATGCAGCAAGCGCAGGCCGATGGCCTTTTCCAGCGCGGCGATCCGCCGCGACAGCGTCGAGTTCGGCATGCCCAGCGTGTCGGCGGCGCTGCGGAAGCCGCGCGCCTTCACGACCTCCACGAACAGCGCCATGTCGTTCAGCAGTTCCATGCGGAATGCTCCACCAATGGATCAATGTTCTCCACGATACCCGGTTTATCTCGAAAAGGAAGCAATGGATGATGCAGACGTGGGCGCGAGGCCGGCGCAACGTGCGCGGTGAGCGCCCGATGCGGCATCGCCCCGATGACGCATTCCGAACTTCGATGAGGAAAACGAGATGAAACCCCTGTTCGTTTCGGCACGTGCCGATGAAGAAGATACGCCGCAACTGTTCGCCCCGGTCCGCGTCGGCCGGTACACGCTCGACAACCGACTCGTGATGGCGCCGATGACGCGCAGCCGCGCCGCATTCGACGGCACGCCCGGCATATTGGCCGCCGAGTATTACGCGCAGCGCGCCGGCCTCGGGCTGATCGTTACCGAGGGCACGCAGCCGTCGGACGACGGCCAGGGCTACCTGACGACGCCGGGCATTTATACCGACGCACACGTCGCCGGCTGGAAGACGATCAGCGACGACGTGCACGCACGCGGCGGCCGGCTGTTCATCCAGTTGATGCACGTGGGCCGCATGTCGCACCCCGACAACACGCCGCATCACCGGCCGGGCGTCGCGCCGTCGGCGATTGCACCGGGCGTGCCGATGTTCACCGCGACGGGCATGCAGGAGATTCCGGTGCCGCGCGCGCTGACGACTGCCGAGGTGCGCGACACCGTGAACGACTTCCGCTTCGCCGCGCGGCGCGCGATCGAAGCCGGCGCCGACGGCGTCGAGATCCACGGTGCGAACGGGTATCTGGTCCAGCAGTTCTTCGCGCCGAACGCCAATACGCGGACCGACGCATACGGCGGATCGATCGAGCATCGCGCCCGGTTCGCGATCGAAGTCGCCGCGGCGATCGCCGACGAGATCGGCGCGGACCGCACCGCGATCCGCCTGTCGCCCGGCACCACGCTGTGGGGCATCGACGAAGGTCCGGACAGCGCCGACCTGTACCGCTACCTCGCGACGCAGCTCGACGCGCTCGGCCTCGCGTATCTGCACGTGATGCACCAGGGTGACGAGTCGCTGCTCGCGGATCTGCGCGCGCGCTGGCGCGGCACGCTGATTCTCAATCGCCCGGGCCGCGCGCGCGATTCGATCGGCGCCGACGTAGCAGCGGGTCTCGCCGATCTCGAAGCGTACGGGCAGATGGTGCTCGCGAATCCGGATTTCGTGACGCGCGTGAAGACGGGCGCGCCATTGAACGACGCGCAGCGCGCCACGTTCTTCGGCGGCGATGCGCGCGGGTATGTCGACTATCCGGCGTTGAGCGGCGCGGCGGCGTGACGGAGTCGCGTGAGGCCGTCGCCGCGACATGCCGGAACGGTGTCGCGGCGATGGCCGGGGAGCCCCGTGCCATCAGCCGAACGGAACGACCGGATCGCGCATTGTTCCGACATTTCAGGAATAAAGACGGCGATGGCCCGCAACCGGCCATTGTTCTGCTATTTCAGGAATTAAAAACAAAACGGCGACGCCTCCGCGCCGCCGTCTCTTGCTGACCGGAACCCGCCGACCAGCCCGCCCCGCTCAAAGCTGCCCCGCCGCCCCCGTCCACCGCAGGTAATCCCCGCGCGTCCAGTCGAGCGACACGCCCACGCGCTTCGTCCCTGGCCGGATCTTCGGCTTGTACATCGACACCGTCAGCGACTCCAGCGCGGGCCATTCGCGGAACGACAGCACCGCGAGATCGGCGACGAGCGTTTCGAGCAGCCGCGTATGCGGCTTGTGCGACAGGAACGACGCGACGCGCGCGCAGTAGCCGTCGTAGTCGATCCACTCGCCCTGCTCGCTCGGCTCGCAGCGATACCCGAGCCGCGCATCGATCACGATCGGCTGCGGCGCCTCGTGCTCGTGCGCGTGGATGCCGATCCGCGCGGGCACCTTCAGTTCGTCGACGAACACGCTCCAGCCACGCCCGCGCAGGCGCGGCGCGTCGATCGCCACGAACGGTTCGTCGAACGGCTTCATGATGCGAGCGGCGCCGCGGCGTCGAGCATGATGCGCACGAAATAGTCGGCGAAGCTGCGGCGCAGGACGATCTCGAACGTATCGTCGCCGGTCGGGATCAGCGTGATCGGCGACTTGAAGTAGTGCGACTGCGCGCACTGGCCCGGCTTCAGCACACGCGGGTGCAGGTCGAGCGGGCAGCCGCGCGCGATCACGTCGCGCACGCGTTCGCCGCTGACCTCGACGACCGTGTAGCCGCTGCCGACGTCGACGGCCGCCGCATACGAACCCTGCACGGCCTCCGCGAGCTGCGCCTCGAGCACGCCCGCCTGCACGGGCCCGTTCGAGCGCACGAGCCACTCGTCCGGACCGAGCCACAGCACGTCGTACTCGGCGCCGCGCGCCACCGTGTTCGGCACCGCCGGCGGCCGGCAGCCGACCACGCGCTCGAACGCGCTGACGAATGCCGGGTCGCTCAGCTCGCCGCGCACGTTCACGAGATCGAGGAACGGCCGCTCGCGCAGCGTGAACTTCTTCGATGCGCGCGCCTGGTGCAGCTTCAGCACATCGGCCGCGCCGACGAACGGCGATTCAAGCGTCACGCCCGCGCCCGCCACCGGCGTCTGGTTTCTCGTTTCATTCCACATGCTGGCGCACCCCTTCGGTATCGTAGAAAACCGGGCTCGAGATCTTCGCGGTGATGCGCTTGCCGTTGGCCAGCGGAATCACGACGCTCTCGCCCATCTTGTTCAGGCCGCCCTTCACCACCGCCAGCGCAATCGAGCGCTTAAGGATCGGGCTGTAATAACTCGACGTCACGTGGCCGATCATCGGCGTCGGATCGACCGCCGACACCTGCGTGTCCTTCGCGATGATCTGCGCGCCTTCCGGCAGCACGAACTGTTCGTCCTCGGTCAGCAGGCCGACGAACTGCTTGCGGCCTTCCTTCGACGTATCGGAGCGCGACAGCGAACGCTTGCCGAGGAAGTCCTTCGACTTCGCGACGAGCCCGCCCATCCCGAGGTCGTACGGCGTGATCGAGCCGTCGGTGTCCTGGCCGACGATGATGTAGCCCTTCTCCGCGCGCAGCACGTGCATCGTTTCCGTGCCGTACGGCGTGATGTCGAACTCGGCACCGGCTGCCATCAGCGCTTCCCACACCGCGCGGCCCGCGTTGGCCGGCACGTTCACTTCATAGGCGAGCTCGCCCGAGAAGCTGATCCGCATCACGCGCGCCTTCGCGCCCGCGACGGTGCCGTTCCGGTAGCTCATGAACGGGAACGCGTCGTTGCCGAAGTCGATGTCCTGGCAGACCTTCTGCACGACCTTACGGCTCTTCGGGCCGACCACCGCGAACGTCGCCCAGTGATCGGTGACGGACGCGAGCCGCACCTTCATGTCGGGCCATTCGGTCTGCAGCCAGCGCTCGAGCCACGTGAGCACGCGCGCCGCGCCGCCGGTGGTCGTCGTCATCATGAAATGCTGGTCGGCGAGGCGCACCGTCACGCCGTCGTCGAACACCATCCCGTTTTCGTCGAGCATCAGCCCGTAGCGGCACTTGCCGATCTCGAGCTTGTTCCACGGGTTCGTGTACATCCAGTTCAGCAGCTTCACCGCGTCCGGACCCTGGATGTCGATCTTGCCGAGCGTCGACGCGTCGAGGATGCCGACGCCGTTGCGCACCGCGAGGCATTCGCGCTTCACGGCCGCATGCAGGTCCTCGCCCTTCTTCGGGAAGTACCACGGCCGCTTCCAGTTGCCGACGTCCTCGAACATCGCACCGTGCTCGACGTGCCATTCGTGCACGGCCGTCTTGCGGATCGGGTCGAGGAAGTCGCCCGTCTCGCGGCCCGCGAACGTACCGAACGACACGGGCGTGTAGTTCGGGCGGAACGTCGTCGTGCCCGTTTCCGGAATCGTCTTGCCGAGCGCCTGCGCGAGGATCGCCATCCCGTTGATGTTGCCGAGCTTGCCCTGGTCGGTGCCGAAGCCCATCGCGGTGTAGCGCTTCACGTGCTCGACCGACTCGAAGCCTTCACGCGCGGCCAGCAGGATGTCGGCGGCCGCCACGTCGTTCTGGAAGTCGACGAACTGCTTCGGCCCGCGTGCGGCGGCCTCGCGGCTGCCGACGAGCCACAACGGCTGCAGCGCACCTTCGACGGTTTCCGCGACCTGCGGTGCGACGGGGCGCTGCGCGGCCGTGAAGCCCGCGGCCTTCGCCGCTTCGGCGCCCGCGTCGACCGCGAGCCGCAGCGCACGGGCGAGACCGAACTCGCCCGCGGCTGCACCGACGCTCGCTTCGGCCTGCACGGGCTTGCCCGGCAGGAAGCACGCCTTCTCGTCGCTCCAGCACGCCTTGCCGCCCGACTGCGCGAACAGGTGCAGCACCGGGCTGAAGCCGCCCGACATCGCGACGAGGTCGCACGGCAGCGACTGCAGCTTGCCGCCGGTCTGGCCGTTCGAGTAGGACGCGACGTCGACCGACGATACGCGCCACTTGCCCGAAGCGGCCGTCACGACCGCACCGCTCATCACCGTCACGCCCTGCCGCTTCGCGGCCGCGGGCAGCGCGCCGTTCGACGACGCACGCGAATCGACGACGGTCACCTTCGCGCCGCATGCCTTCAGGTCGAGCGCGGTCTGGTACGCACGGTCGTTGTTCGTGAACACGACCACGTTGCGGCCCGGCAGCACGCCGTAGCGATGCACGTAGGTGGACACCGCGCCGGCGAGCATCACGCCCGGCAGGTCGTTGTTGCCGAACACGATCGGACGCTCGTGCGCGCCGGTCGCGAGGATCACGCGCTTCGCGCGGACCTTCCACAGCAGCTCGCGCGTGCCCTTGCGCATCGACACCGGCTGGTGATCGGTCAGGCGCTGCGTGACCGTCACGAGGTTGTGGTCCTGGTAGCCGAACGCCGTGCTGCGCGACAGGATCGTCACGTCGGGCAGCTTGCGCAGCTCGGCCTCGATCTTCTCGACCCACTGCAGCGCGGGCTTCGCGTCGATTTCCGCGCGGCACGACAGCAGGCTGCCGCCGAGTTCGCGCTGGTCGTCGACGAGGATCACGCGTGCGCCGGCGATCGCTGCCGCATGCGCGGCGGCGAGGCCCGACGGGCCACCGCCGACCACGAGCACGTCGCAGTGCGCGTAGCATTTGTCGTAGCGATCGGCGTCGAGCACTTCGGGCGCCTTGCCGAGGCCAGCGGCCTCACGGATCTTCTCTTCGTACTTCGGCCACATGTTGCGCGGCCACATGAAGGTCTTGTAGTAGAAGCCCGCCGGCATGAAGCGCGAGAACTTCTGGTTGATCGCGTACTTGTCGTTCTCGAGCGACGGCTCGGCGTTCACGCTCGTCGCGACGAGGCCCTGGTACAGCTCGATCTCGGTCGCGCGCGCGTTCGGCACCGTGTACGGGCCGGTTTCGAGCTGCACGACGGCATTCGGTTCCGCGACGTCCGCCGTCACGATCCCGCGCGGACGGTGGTACTTGAAGCTGCGCGCGACGAAGTGCACGCCGTTCGCGAGCAGCGCGGACGCGAGCGTGTCGCCCTGGAAGCCCTGGTACGTGCGGCCGTTGAACGTGAACGTCAGCGGAATCGCGCGATTGATGCGGCCACCGGTGCCGAGGCGGTCTTTCTGGCTCATTTGCTCGTGCCCTCTTCGTGTGCGTTGCCGGCAGCTGCGCCACCGAACTTTTCGTAGCCCTTGATATCGTAGGTGACCGTGTCGCGCGTCACCTTGAACCAGCGGCGGCAGCCCTGCGTGTGCAGCCATTGCTCCTTGTGCAGGCCGCGCTTGTTCTCGCGCATGAACACGTATTCGCCCCATTCGCGGTCGGTCATGGTCTCGTTCGCGACCGGGCGCACGATGTCGGCTTCACCGCCGCACGTGAACTCGGATTCGGCGCGCGGCCCGCACCACGGACATTCGATCAGCAACATGTTTCTTTCTCCAATGGTCGTCGGGTTTAGTGCGCAACGGCGGCAGCGCCGTGTTCGTCGATCAGGTGGCCCGTGTAGAAGCGGTCGAGCGCGAACGGGGCGTTCAGCGGATGCGGTTCGTCGCGGGCGATCGTGTGCGCGAACACCCAGCCGGAGCCCGGCGTCGCCTTGAAGCCGCCGGTACCCCAGCCGCAGTTGAAATAGAGGCCCTTCACGTCGGTCTTGGTGATGATCGGGCAGGCGTCCGGCGACACGTCGACGATGCCGCCCCACTGGCGGTTCATCCGCACGCGCGAGAACACCGGGAACATCTCGATGATCGCCTGCAGCGTGCTTTCGATGATGTGGAAGCTGCCGCGCTGGCCGAAACCCGTGTACTGGTCGATACCCGCGCCGATCACGAGGTCGCCCTTGTCGGACTGGCTGATGTACGCGTGCACCGCGTTCGACATGATCACCGAGTTCACCACCGGCTTGATCGGCTCGGACACGAGTGCCTGCAGCGGGTGGCTTTCGATCGGCAGGCGCACGCCGGCCATGTCGGCGAGCGTCGTCGTGTTGCCGGCTGCGACCACCGCGACCTTCTTCGCCTTGATGAAGCCCTTCACCGTATCGACGCCGACCACCGCGCCGCCTTCGCGGCGAATGCCCGTCACCTGGCAGTTCTGGATGATGTCGACGCCGGCGCGGTCGGCGCCGCGCGCGAAGCCCCAGGCCACCGCGTCGTGACGCGCGACGCCCGCACGGCGCTGGATCGAGGCGCCGAGCACCGGGTAGCGGCTGTTCAGGTTGATGGTCGGCTCGATTTCCTTGATCTGCGCGGGCGTCAGGAATTCGGCGTCGACGCCGTTCAGGCGGTTCGCGTTCACGCGACGCTCGGTGTCACGCACGTCCTGCAGCGTGTGCGCGAGGTTCATCACGCCGCGCTGGCTGAACATCACGTTGTAGTTGAGATCCTGCGACAGCCCTTCCCACAGCTTCATCGCCTTCTCGTACAGCGCGGCCGATTCGTCCCACAGGTAGTTCGAGCGCACGATCGTCGTGTTGCGCGCGGTGTTGCCGCCGCCGATCCAGCCCTTCTCGAGGATCGCGACGTTCGTGATGCCGTGCTCCTTCGCGAGGTAGTACGCGGTCGCGAGGCCGTGGCCGCCGCCGCCGACGATCACGACGTCGTATTCCTTCTTCGGTTCCGGGCTCTTCCACTGCTTTTCCCAGTTCTCGTGATACGAGAGGCCGTTGCGGAACAGGCTGAATATCGAGTAGCGGCTCATGTTAGTGATCCTTCGTTAGCATTCGATGACGTTCACGGCAAGACCGCCGCGCGACGTTTCCTTGTATTTCGTCTTCATGTCGGCCCCCGTCTCGCGCATCGTCTTGATCACCGAATCAAGCGAGACGTAGTGCTGGCCGTTACCCTTGAGCGCCATGCGCGACGCGTTCAGCGCCTTGATCGCGCCCATCGCGTTGCGTTCGATGCACGGAATCTGCACGAGCCCGCCGACCGGATCGCAGGTCATGCCGAGGTTGTGCTCCATGCCGATCTCGGCCGCGTTCTCGACCTGGTCGGGCGTGCCGCCCATCACCGCGGCCAGCGCGGCGGCGGCCATCGAGCACGCGACACCCACTTCGCCCTGGCAGCCGACTTCCGCGCCGGAGATCGACGCCGTTTCCTTGTAGATGATCCCGATCGCCGCGGCCGTCAGCAGGAATTCGACAATGCCGGCTTCGTTTGAGCCCGGCACGAATTTCACGTAGTAGTGCAGCACCGCGGGAATCACGCCGGCCGCGCCGTTGGTCGGCGCGGTGACGACCCGGCCGCCCGCCGCGTTCTCCTCGTTGACGGCCATCGCATACAGGTTGACCCAGTCGAGCATCGACAGCGGATCGCGCAGCGACTCCTCCGAACGCGCGCGCAGGCGGCCGTTCAGTTCGGCCGCGCGGCGCTTCACGCGCATCGGGCCCGGCAGCTCGCCCTCGACCTTGCAGCCGCGCTCGACGCATGCGGCCATCGTGCGCCAGATCGCGAGCAGCCCGGCGCGCACTTCGTCCTCGGGGCGCAGCGCGCATTCGTTGCGCAGCATCAGTTCGGCGATCGACAGCCCGTGTTCGCGGCACTGGCGCATCAGGTCGTCGCCGGTGCGGAACGGATACGGCACCTCGACCGCCGCGCGTACGCCGTTCACGCGATCGCCGTCGCGGTTCACGACGAAGCCGCCGCCGACCGAGTAATACTCTTTCTCGACGAGCAGCTGGCCGTGCTCGTCGAACGCCTGGAAGCGCATCCCGTTCGGATGCACGATGCTCGTGCCGCTCATCAGCTTGCGGTAGAAGCCGATGTTCTCCTTCTCGTCGAAGCGGATCGTCTGCTTGCCGAGCAGCGCCAGCGACTTCTCCGCGCGGATCGCCGCGAGCCGCGGCTCGATCAGGTCCGGATCGATCGTGTCCGGCAGGTGGCCCTCGAGGCCGAGCAGCACCGCCTTGTCGGTGCCGTGGCCCTTGCCCGTTGCACCGAGCGAGCCGTATAGTTCGACCCGCACGCGGCGCACGAAGCCGAGCAGGTTCGCGTCCTCGATGTGCGACGCGAAGCGGCACGCGGCGATCATCGGGCCGACCGTATGCGAACTGGACGGGCCGATGCCGATCTTGAACAGGTCGAACGCGCTGACGTTCATCTGGCTTCCTCTGGGTGGGCGTACGTGAAATGTCGTTGGCATCAGTACATCAAAGCGTAAAATTGGCCGATAGAACAAAAACGGCATCGGCGTGGGATACCGCCGCCAAGCCCCGCGCAGGACGGCCGGAAAGTGCGTTTTGACGATGATCGGCGACGCAAAACCACAAGTCGGCCGGCGCGCCCGCAAGCAGAGTGCAACAAGTGAGACCCGCCTTCCCGGCGTGACGAGATTGACCGCGATGACACCCGACGTACCCGCTTTCCCCCTCGCCGAACCTGCGCCGCGGCGCATCCGCTTCGGCATCGTGCTGCTGCCGAACTTCACGCTCACGGCCTTCTCGGGTTTCGTCGACATGCTGCGGCTGTCGGCCGACGACGGCGACTACAGCAAGCCGGTGCGCTGCGCGTGGAGCGTGATCGGCGAAACGCTGGCGCCGGTGCGCGCGAGCTGCGGGATCCAGATCACGCCGTGGGAAACCTTCGAGAGCGCCGAGCCGTTCGACTACGTGGTCGTGGTCGGCGGGCTGCTGCATTCGGGGCCGCAAGCCGGCCCCGAAACGCTCGAGTTCGTGCGCCGCGCGGCGGCGGACGGCGCGACGGTCGTCGGCATCTGCACGGGCGTGTTCACGCTGATGCGCGCGAACGTGCTCGACGGCTACCGCACCTGCGTGAGCTGGTTCCACTACTGGGATTTCATCGAGCGCTTCCCGAACGCCGATCCCGACCTGCTGATTGCCGACCGCCTGTTCGTGATCGACCGGCGCCGGATCACCTGCTCGGGCGGCCGTGCGTCGATCGACGTCGCCGCCGCGATCCTGCTGCGCCATTTCGACCATGCGACCGTGCAGAAGGCGCTGCGCATCCTGCTGGTCGGCGAGATGCAGAAAGGCAATGCGCCGCAGCCGCATCCGCCGGGCCTCGAGCCGGCCACGCATCCGAAGGTCAAGCGCGCGATTCTCCTGATGGAACAGCATGTCGGGCGCGCGCTGCCGCTCGAGGAGCTCGCGTGCAAGCTGGACATGTCGACCCGCCAGCTCGAGCGGCTGTTCAAGGCCGAGACGGGCAAGAGCCCGCAGGCGTTCGCGAAGCAGGTGCGGCTGCGCACGGCCGCGTGGCTGCTGACCAGTTCCGACCGCACCGTCGCCGATATCGCGTCGAGCTGCGGGTTCGCCGACGCGTCGCATCTCGGCCGCGAGTTCCGCAAGCAGTTCGGCGTGCCGCCGGCGACGTATCGCGAGCGCGGCGGGGAAGTCGCGGAAGGCGGTATGTCGGCGGCGACCGATCCCGATCCCGTGGAAGACATCGCCGACTGATTGACGATCGCGCGCGCCGCCGGCGCGCGGCTTCGTTCTTCGTTCTTCGTTCTTCGTTCTTCGTTCTTCGTTCTTCGTTCTTCGTTCTTCGTTCTTCGCCCTTCGCCTCGGCCCCGCCGTTCGCCGTTCGCCGTTCACCCTTCGCCCGCCAACCGCACATCGAACCCGGCACGATCGCCACATTTCCCCGCCATCTGGAACCGGTTCCAATCCATTTGACCGACGTTGCAACCCATTGATCGAGGGTTATTCCGGATGCTGACGCACCTTCAAATTTGTATGATGACCACATCACATTACAAACCAGAGCGCCATGTTCGAGAAAATTCCCGCCCGTGCGATGAGCGACCACGTCGCACAGCAACTGCTGAAGCAGATCGAAGCCGGCAGTTTCTCGGCCACCGGCAAGCTGCCGACGGAAGCCGTTCTCGCGCAGGAATTCGGCGTGAGCCGCACCGTGATCCGCGAGGCGATCTCGCGCCTGAAGAACGAAGGCGTGGTCGAGCCGCGCCAGGGCAGCGGCGTGTACATGAACCAGCACGGCGCGATCCGGCCGCTGCGGATCGACTACGCGGAAGCCGTCGAGGCGAGCTCGCTGCCGCACCTGCTTGCGGTGCGCCGCGCGATCGAGGCTGAAGTCGCGGCCGAAGCCGCGCTGCATCACACCGCCGACGACATGGCCGACATCGACGACGCGCTGCGCAAGATCGACGACGCGGTGGCCGAAGGGCGCGACGGCGTCGCGGAAGACGTCGCGTTCCACCGCACGATCGCGGCCGTTACCGGCAACCCGTATTTCCTGAAGACGCTGCAGTTCCTGAACCAGTACCTCGAGGCCGGCGTGAAGGTCACGCGGCGCAACGAAGCGACGCGCGAGGATTTCTCGCGGCAGGTGCGCGAGGAGCACGCGGCGATCGCCGACGCGATCCGCGCACGCGACCCGATGGCAGCGCGCAACGCGGCGCGCACGCACATGTACAACGCCGCGCGCCGCCTCGCGGAAGCCGGCATCTGTTGATGAACGAATGCGGCGGCCCGGGCCGAACCGGCGCCGTCGTTGTCCCGAACCTTTTCCGAATCGATCAAGGTTGACCATGTCACGAAATGTTGGAGTCATCGGCCTCGGCGCGATGGGCCTCGGCGTCGCCCGCTCGCTGCTGCGCGCGGGGTTCCGCGTGCACGCCTGCGACGTGCGCGACACCGTGCTGCAGGCATTCGCGGCCGAAGGCGGCGTGGCCTGCGCGAACCCGGCCGAACTCGGCGCGCAGTGCGACGTCGTCGTCACGCTCGTCGTCAATGCCGCGCAGACCGAAACGGTGCTGTTCGGCGAGCACGGCGCGGTCGCGGCGATGAAGCCGGGCGGCGTCGTGATCGCGAGCGCGACCGTCGCGCCCGACTTCGCGGTCGCGCTCGGCACGCGCATCGAGGCCGCAGGCCTGCAGATGCTCGATGCGCCGGTGTCCGGCGGCGCCGCACGCGCGGCCTCCGGCGAGATGACGATGATGACGTCGGGCCCCGCCGCCGCGTATGCAGCTTGCGACGACGTGCTCGCCGCGATCGCCGGCAAGGTGTATCGCCTCGGCGACGCGCACGGCATCGGCTCGAAGGTGAAGATCATCAACCAGCTGCTGGCCGGCGTGCATATCGCGGCGGCCGCCGAGGCGATGGCGCTGGGCCTGCGCGAAGGCGTCGATGCCGACGCGCTGTACGACGTGATCACGCACAGCGCCGGCAACTCGTGGATGTTCGAGAACCGCGTGCCGCACATCCTGAATGGCGACTACACGCCGCTGTCGGCCGTCGACATCTTCGTGAAGGATCTCGGCCTCGTGCTCGATACCGCGCGCCGCAGCAAGTTCCCGCTGCCGCTGTCGGCCACCGCGCACCAGATGTTCATGAGCGCATCGAGCGCCGGCCACGGCGGCGAGGACGATTCCGCCGTGATCAAGACTTTCCCCGGCATCACGCTGCCGCCCGCCCGCTGATTCGAACGACGTTCCCGCCATGACCGCTTCCGCTTCCCGCCCCCTGCTCGGCTGCATCGCCGACGATTTCACCGGCGCGACCGATCTCGCGAACATGCTCGTCAAGAGCGGCATGCGTACCGTACAGACGATCGGCGTGCCCGCCGGCGGCACCGCAGTCGATGCCGACGCGATCGTCGTCGCGCTGAAGTCGCGCACGATTGCCGCCGCCGACGCCGTCGCGCAGTCGCTTGCCGCCTACGAATGGTTGCGCGCGCAAGGGTGCCGCCAGTTCTTCTTCAAGTACTGCTCGACGTTCGATTCGACCGACGCGGGCAACATCGGGCCAGTGGCCGACGCGCTGCTCGATGCGGCCGGCGGCGACTTCACGATCGCCTGCCCGGCGTTCCCGGAGAACGGCCGCACGATCTATCGCGGCCACCTGTTCGTCGGCGACGTGCTGCTGAACGAATCGGGGATGGAGAACCACCCGCTCACGCCGATGAAGGACGCGAATCTCGTACGCGTGCTGCAGCGGCAGACGAAGTCGCAAGTCGGCCTGATCCGCTACGACACGATCGCGCTGGGTGCGGCCGCCGTGCGCGAGCGGATCGAGCAGCTGCGCGCGGAAGGCGCGCGCTTCGCGATCGCGGACGCGCTGTCGGATCACGACCTCTACGTGCTCGGCGAAGCGTGCGCGGGCCTGCCGCTCGTGACCGGCGGCTCGGGCGTCGCGCTCGGCCTGCCCGCGAATTTCCGCCGCGTGGACCAACTGCCCGAGCGCGACAACGCGGCCTCGCTGCCGCAGATCGACGGATCGTCGGCGGTGCTCGCCGGCAGCGCATCGAAGGCGACCAACGCACAGGTCGCCGCGTGGCGCGAAAGCCGGCCGAGCTTCCGGATCGATCCGCTCGCGGCCTCGCGCGGCGAACCCGTCGTCGACGCGGCACTCGCGTTCGCACGCTCGCACCTGCCGCAGCCCGTGCTGATCTACGCGACCGCGACGCCCGATGAAGTGAAGGCCGTCCAGCACGCGCTCGGCGTCGAAGCGGCCGGCCATCTCGTCGAAAGCACGCTCGCGGCGATCGCCCGCGGCCTGCGCGACCTCGGCGTGCGCAAGTTCGTCGTCGCCGGCGGCGAGACGTCCGGCGCGGTCGTGCAGGCGCTCGACGTGAAATCGCTGCAGATCGGCGCGCAGATCGATCCGGGCGTGCCGGCGACGGCCACCGTCGACGCGCAGCCGCTCGGCCTCGCGCTGAAGTCCGGCAACTTCGGCACGGTGGACTTTTTCGACAAGGCGCTGCGCGCACTCGACGGAGCCGCATGATGAGTCACGAAGCGACACTGCGCGAAGAGATCTGCGTCGTCGGCGCGAGCCTGTATGCGCGCGGCCACGCGGTCGGCAGCGCCGGCAACATCAGCGCGCGCCTGGACGACGGCTGGTTGATCACGCCGACCGACGCGTGCCTCGGCCGCCTCGACCCGAACGACATCGCGAAGGTCGGCCTCGAAGGCCAGCCGGTATCGGGCGGCAGGCCGTCGAAGACGCTTGCGCTGCATCGCGGGATCTACGCGCGCAACGCGCAAGCGCACGGCATCGTCCATACGCATTCGACGCACCTCGTCGCGCTGACGCTCGCGGGCGTGTGGCGCGACACCGATGTGCTGCCGCCGCTCACGCCGTACTACGTGATGAAGGTCGGCCACATTCCGCTGATCCGCTATCGCCGCCCCGGCGACCCGGCCGTCGCGGCCGAAGTCGCGGCGCTCGCCGACCAGGTGCGCGGCGTGCTGCTCGACCGCCTCGGCCCGGTGATGTGGGGTCCGTCGGTGTCACACGCATCGTATGCGCTCGAGGAACTCGAGGAAACCGCGCGGCTGTGGCTGATGACGGACCCGAAGCCCAAGCCGCTGTCCGACGCCGCGCTCGACGAACTGCGCCAGGCGTTCGGCGCGCGCTGGTAACGCAACGCATCGCGCATTCGAATCACGCAGGACTCCGTAACGATTCCCATGCCCGCCGTGTGCGCGGGCCCTTCCGTCAGCACACACACACGATCCGGCGGCCTACGCGCCGCCGGCACACGACATCTCTGGAGACGACGATGACTGCTCTCGACGCGGCCGCAAGCCGCTCGCCCGCCGCGCCCGCCCAATCGGGCGAGCTCGACCGCACCTACAGGAAAGTGTTCTGGCGCATCGTGCCGTTCCTGATGCTCTGCTACGTGGTCGCGTATCTCGACCGCGTGAACGTCGGCTTCGCAAAGCTGCAGATGTCGCAGGACCTCGCGTTCAGCGAAACCGTGTTCGGCCTCGGCGCCGGCATCTTCTTCCTCGGCTACTTCCTGTTCGAGCTGCCGAGCAACCTGCTGATGCACCGCATCGGCGCGCGCATCTGGATCGCGCGGATCATGATCACGTGGGGCCTGCTGTCGGCGGTGTTCGCGTTCGTGAAGACGCCGACGCAGTTCTACGTGCTGCGCTTCCTGCTCGGTCTCGCGGAAGCCGGCTTCTATCCGGGCGTGATCCTCTACCTCACGTACTGGTTCCCGTCGCATCGGCGCGCGAAGATCATCGCGGTGTTCATGTCCGCGATTCCGGTGTCGGGCATCTTCGGCAACCCGCTGTCCGGCTGGATCATGGAGCGCTTCCACGGCGGCTCGGGCTTTCACGGCTGGCAATGGATGTTCGTGATCGAAGCCGTGCCGGCGCTGCTCGTCGGTATCGCGACGATCCTGTATCTCGACAACGGCATCCGCAGCGCGAAGTGGCTCGACGCGCGCGAGAAGCAGCTGCTCGAGGACGAAATCGCCGCGCAGCCGCAGGAACAGCAGCAGCACGGCCATTCGCTGAAGGCCGTGTTCGCCGACCCGCGCATGTGGTGGATGTCGTTGATCTACTTCGCGTTCGTCACCGGCCAGTACGGCCTCACGTTCTGGATGCCGACCCTCGTCAAGTCGACCGGCATCACCGATACGCTCCAGATCGGCCTGCTGTCGGCGATCCCGTTCGTCGTCGCGATCGTCGTGATGAACCTGTTCGGCCACAGCGCGGACAAGCGCCGCGAACGCCGCTGGCACCTGATCGTGCCGGCGCTGATGGGCGCGGTCGGGTTTGCGGTCGCCGCGTCGTACTCGCACAATACGGCGGTGTCGATCGTGTTCCTGTCGCTCGCGGCGGGCGGCGTGCTGACCTGCGCACCGCTGTTCTGGTCGCTGCCGACCGCGTTCCTCGCCGGCTCCGCCGCGGCCGCCGGGATCGCGATCATCAACTCGGTCGGCAACCTCGCCGGGTTCGCGAGCCCGTACGTGATCGGCTACCTGAAGGACGTCACGCACAGCACGTCGTCCGGCATGTACGTGCTGGCCGGCATGCTCGTGATCGGCGCGATCGCCGTGTGGCTCACGCCCGCGAAACTCGTGAACCGCTGACCCTTCATTCGACGCGGGGCGCCGGGCGCCCCGCCCCATTCATTCACCGGACCGCTGCCATGCCCCGCTTCGCCGCCAACCTCTCGATGATGTACACCGAGCACGCGTTCCTCGAACGCTTCGCCGCTGCCTCGCACGACGGCTTCAAGGCCGTCGAGTACCTGTTCCCGTACGACTTCGCCGCCGAGGACATCCGCGCGCGCCTCGACGCGCACGACCTCGAGCAGGCGCTGTTCAACGCGCCGCCCGGCGACTGGGCCGCCGGCGAACGCGGGATCGCATCGCTGCCGGGCCGCGAGGACGAGTTCCGGCGCGGCATCGACCAGGCGCTCGACTATGCGCGCGTGCTCGGCAACAAGAAGCTGCACGTGATGGCCGGGATGGTCGCGCCGGGCGCAGACCGCGCGCGCCATCGCGACACCTACGTGGCGAACCTGCGGCATGCGGCGCAGGCGGCCTCCGCGCACGGCATCACGATCCTGATCGAGCCGATCAACCAGCGCGACATGCCCGGCTATTTCCTGAGCCGCCAGGACGATGCGCACGACATCCGCGCGGAAGTCGGCGCGCCGAACCTGAAGGTGCAGTTCGACTGCTATCACTGCCAGATCGTCGAGGGCGACCTGGCGATGAAGCTCAAGCGCGATTTCGCGGGCATCGGCCACATCCAGATCGCCGGCGTGCCCGAGCGTCACGAGCCGGACATCGGCGAACTCAATTACCCGTATCTGTTCGCGCTGATCGACGCGCTCGGCTACGACGGCTGGATCGGCTGCGAGTATCGCCCGAAGGCCGGCACGTCCGAGGGCCTCGGCTGGCTCAGGCCGTACCTGTAATTTCCGCATTCCTCAGAGGGCAAAGAACATGAAAGTACTGATCACCGGCGGCGCCGGCTTTCTCGGCCAGCGTCTCGCGCGCAAGCTGCTCGAACGCGGCGAGCTGACCGGCCCCGACGGCCGGAGCAGCAGGATCGACGAGCTGGTGCTGCTCGACGTCGTCGAGGGCAGCGATTTCGGCGACGCGCGCGTGACGTCGATCGTCGGCGACATCGCCGATCGCGCGGTGCTCGAAAGCGCGATCGACACGCAGACAGGCGCGATCTTCCACCTCGCGGCGATCGTTAGCGGGCAGGCCGAAGCCGATTTCGATCTCGGCATGCGGATCAACCTCGACGCATCGCGCACGCTGCTCGAAGTGTGCCGCGCGCGCGGCCATCGTCCGCGCGTCGTGTTCACGAGTTCGGTGGCCGTCTACGGCGGCGTGCTGCCCGACGTCGTGCGGGACGATACCGCGCTGAATCCGCAATCGTCGTACGGCGCGGAAAAGGCGATCGCCGAGCTGCTGCTGTGCGACTACGCGCGCCGCGGCTTCGTCGACGGCCGCGTGCTGCGGCTGCCGACCATCAGCGTGCGGCCGGGCCGCCCGAACGCGGCTGCGTCGTCGTTCGCGAGCGGCATCATTCGCGAGCCGCTGAACGGCGAGGAAAGCGTGTGCCCGGTGCCGGGGTCGACGCGGCTGTGGCTGCTGTCGCCGCGCGGCGCGATCGACGCGCTCGTCGCCGGTTGCGAGCTCGACAGCGACAAGCTCGGCAACAAGCGCGTGATCAACCTGCCCGGCCTGTCGGTGTCGGTCGACGAGATGATCGCGGCGCTGCGCGAAGTCGCGGGCGACGAGGTCGTGAAGCTGATCCGCCATGCACCGGACGAACGCGTCGAAAAGATCGTCGGCAGCTGGCCGGGCCGCTGGGACACGACGCGCGCGGAAGCGCTCGGGCTGAAGGGCGACACGTCGTTCGCGGACGTCATCCGCAGCCATCTCGCCGACGAACGGCGTTGACGGCCGCGCCGCCCGGCAGGCAAGCGACCGCCCAGGCGTCGCTGCCGCCTGCCCGGCAGGCCGGCAACGTCGGGCTGCATCAGCGCGGCCCGGCGGACTCCCCGACGTGCATCGATGCGCGCTTCGCGCCGGATGGCGAGCGCGCCGCGCCGGCCGCATGCTGCCACGCGAGCAATCCGGGCAGATAGAACAGCAGATCGCGCACTCGTCGCGCGCCGGCGAGCGCCAGACAGGTCGGCGCGTCGAACCCGAGCAGCCCGCCGATCAGCACGAACCCGCCCTCCTGCACGCCCAGCCCGCCCGGCATCAGGAACGCGATGCTGCTCAGCAGCTGGATCAGCGCTTCGATCGCGAGCGCCTGGGCGAACGTCGGATCGGCGCCGAGGAAACGCAGCGCGAGCCAGATTTCCAGTGCATAGCCGGCGAACTGCAGCGTCTGCCAGATCACCAGATAGCGGACGACGATACCCGTCTTGCGCCAGATCACAAGGATCGACTGATCGGTGCGTGCCGATTCGCCGACCAGCGCCACCACCTTGCCGCTCGTGACGCGGTTGACCACGCGCATCGCGCGCTCGAACGGCCGCGCGTGCTGAACCAGTGCGAACAGCAGCAGCACCGGCACCAGCGCCGCCATGCCGATGGCGAGGCGCGCGGCCACCTGCGCGGCATCGGACGATACGTGTTCGAGCACGTAGCCGATCGCGACCAGCGCGAACACGAGCTGGCTGATCAGCGTCAGCTGCATGTCGGCGACGAGGCTCGCCACGGCGGTCGCCGGGCGTACGCCCACCTGCCGCAGCAGGCCGAACGACACGATCTCGCCGCCGATTCGCGCGACCGGCAACAATCCGTTGATCGATTCGCGGATCCACACGAGCTGGAGCATCGTCGCGAACGACGGCCGGCGCGGGCCGCGGATCAGCATCCGCCAGTCCCACGCATTCGCGAGCATCGGCAGGATGTGGGCCAGCGCGGCGACCAGCAACCCGGCGCCGGCGATCCTCAGCCGGTGCAGGATCTCCAGCGGATGCTCGCGCCAGACCAGCCACACCGCGAGCACCAGCCCGGCCAGCGCCGCCGCGCGCCCCGCTTGCCGCAGGCGCGCGTCGCGACGCGCGGACCACCGGTCCGCGCCTTCGAGGTCGGCATGCGTGTCGTGCGTCATGATTTCCCCGCGGGCGACAGCAAGCCCTCGCGGTCGACGCGAAAGCGCGTGCCGCGCCAGACGACGTGCGACGAGAAGAAGCTCGACACGAACACCACGAACTGCAGGAAATCGACGAACGGCAACCAGAGCGCGCCGCGCAGACCCGCGCCGGTGGCGCGGCTCGTCTTCGACATCAGCAACGCCCGCGCGACGAGCGCCGCGAACGCCAGCCCCCAGGCGGCGAGCGTGCCGCCGGAAAACAGCACAGCCAGCACCGCCAGCGGAAACGGGTGCATCAACACCGACCCGGCATGACCGAGCCGGTCCGCCGCGCGGATCGTGCAGCTCCAGCGCAATTCGTGCGCGTACAGCGTGGCGAACGTCTCTTCGACACAGGCGTGCCCGACGACCAACGGCGGGACGACGACCTGCGCGCCGACCTGCCGCACCGCTTCGCCGAGCGCGTGATCCTCGGCCAGGTGATGCGCGAAACGCGCGAGCCCGCCGATGCGTTCGAGCGTCGCGCGCGTGATCGCAATCGTCTGGCCAAAGCACGGACGGGCACGCCCGATGAAAAGCCCGGTGATGACGCCTGGCAGGAAATGGTAGTTCGTCATCGCGACGGCGACACCGGGCCAGAAGCCCGGCGACGCGATGCCGCGATACACGCTCGTCACGATGCCGACTTCCGGCTGCTGCAGCGCGCCGACGACGGCACGCAGATATTCGCGCTCGACCAGCACGTCGCTGTCGGCAAGACACAGCACTGAATGTTCCGCGTGTTCGAGCATGTTGACGAGATTCGCGATCTTGCGGTTCGGCCCGTACAGTCGCGCGTCGGCGACGACCTTGATGTTCGCGTCCGGATGGCGCCTGCGCAACGTTTCGACGGCCGCAAGCGCCGCGTCGCCCGCATCGTGCACGCCGAACAGATGCTGTACCGGCCCCGGATAATCCTGCACGAAGAAGCTTTCGAGATGCTGTACGAGATTCCATTCGTCGCCGTGCAGCGGCTTCGCGACGGTCACGCCCGGATAATCGCACGGCACCGCCCGCGCGCGGGAAAAGAACCGGCCGACCAGCACGCTGGCCGTGACCGTGTAGGCAATGCCGAGCAACACGCCCAGTCCGCATGCGATCGACATTGCGCCGGCCAGCGCGTGCAGCAGATGCAGCAAGATCATGCTTCTCCCCAGTGGTGGCCCAATGACCGCGACGCGCCGGCCGGCACGCGCGAACGCGCGCTCACCCGGACACGCCGCCGTGTCGATTCCCGTTGAGCCGGATATCAAGGACGACCAACCGACGGTACGCGCAATCAGATGACACGACTACCGTGCGGCGATCGATTCCGGTCACGCGCACTAGCCGCGAACGTCCGCGGCCCTGAACGCCGCGTGGGCCACCTTACGGGCCGACAGGATCGCGGTCGCGATGACGGTCCGGATGCGGAATGTCATCGCCGTGAAAGACGCTTCGGGTACGCTCGGCGCAAACAGCGCAACCGGCACGACACATCCCCTGGTGGCGCTCGCAACCGACGATCCGGCGCACCACCAGCCCGGTAGCGGGCCCGGGCTGTCGATCGTCGGGCGCATCGCGCGATGGTTCGGTGGCCGCGTGCGGTTCGGGCACGGCATCGGCGGATACGGCCCCGGCGTCGCGATCGTGTTGCCGTCGGCCGACGCCGCCCGGGTCGAGAGCGCACATGCGTCACGGGGCGAATCCGATGCGCAGCCGAACGCTTAACGTTTTGTTAAGGATTCGGCCGTAGAATCCTCCGGAAGATACGGTCCCCACCCGCTTGCCAGGAGCTTTCATGTCTACCTCCGCCCGATACGACGCAGTCGCACGCCTTCTCCACTGGCTGATCGTGGCGCTCGTCGTCGCGCAGTATGCGATCGGCTGGACGATGCCCGACGTGCATCGCGATACGCAACCGGTCGGCCTGATCGCCGCGCACCTGATCGTGGGCACCGCGCTGCTCGCCGCGATGGCTTGCCGCGTGCTCTGGCGCGTGACGCATCGTCCGCCCGCCGACCAACTGTCGCCCGCGATGCGCGCCGTGTCCGGCGCAACGCACTTCGGGCTCTACGCGCTGCTGATCGTGGTGCCGTTGCTCGGCTGGATCAATGCGTCATCGCGTGCCTGGGCCGTGACGCTGCTCGGCATCGTGCCGCTGCCCGCGCTGTCGGCGGCCGGATCGGGATTCGGGCATGCGATGGGCGACGTGCACGGCATCCTCGCGTGGGTGCTGTTCGGCGGCATCTGCCTTCACGTCGCGGCCGCGGTCGCGCATCGTTTCATCCTGCGCGACCAGGTCATGCAGCGGATGATGCCCTGGTAATCCCGCCGCCGGCATCCTTGCGCGCCATCGCGGACAGCAGTCCGGCGATCGCGGATCGCATCTCGCCCGCATCGCCGCTCATCCCGCGATCCACCTGCGCGCCCAACGGAATCGGGCAACGAGACGATCGCGGCGCCGCGCGAAGCGGCGCGCGATCGACGGCCTGGCCGTCCGTGCCGTTCGACCGGGCCGCGTGCCGCGAACGGCATGCGTATCGCCATACCGCGAACACGACGGCCTGAAGACACACACGTACATGTCGGCTCCTAGTTGCCGGCCTGCGCCGGCATGACGGAGGCCGGCGCAGGCGCGGCGGCCGAAGCCGCCATCCTCGCGCGATCCTGCTCGGCGAGCTTCGCCTGCGCGGCCTGAATGTCCGCCGGATATTCGCCGTCGTCCCCCTTCGACGGATCGTACCCGGCCGCTTCCAGACGAATCAGCTCCTCGCGAACCTGGGCACGCGTGAGCGGCGCATTCGATTGCGCGAATGCGGACTGACCGGAGATTGCGCCGATCATCATCAGTAGTGCGATATAAGTTTTCATCATCAACTCCTTCAATGTTGCGTGCCGATCAACCTTCGTGAATATCGAACCCGCCGCGGCGGTCCGCTGCGTCAGCTTCCGAAATACGGCGTGCAAAAGCTCTCGGGGCCGACGCATGCGGCCGGGCGCGGACGGGTCGGTTGCGCCGCCGGCCTGCCCGCATCGGACGTCCCCGCCGGATCGCCGCCGACCGCGGTTTCGGCCTGATGCCGAGGCAGCTGCCCGGCCTGCTGCTGGAACAGCGGGCTTACGTCCGGATACGACGTATCGGTCACGAAGCGCAGCCCGTTGGTTTCGGCGTCGATCAGTTGCTGCCTGACCTGCGCGCGCGTCAGTGCCTGTGCCGACGCAGGCGTCGCGACACTCGCGACGGACATCGCCGCCACCGTGGCGGCCACCAGCCAATGCGTATTCATGCTCCACTCCTTCGGAAGTCAACGAAACGAGGTGCTACACCCGTATGACGACGCGGGGCGTACGTTTATTCCCGGAATGCCGGAGCGCTCGCACCGGACCTTCATCGATCTGTCATTCTTTCGTCAGCCGGCGTAACCTGACGTAACGCAGGCCCCACCGCGCGTGGGGCAGACTGACGACACCTTGTGGATCGCCCCTTCGATCATGTCCGTCGCTTACGACTATGCAGCCGGCCTGCTTCGCACGCTGTACGACCGCCATCTCGACGGCGGCGCCGTGCTCGATACGGCCGCGTTTCCCGACGCCGAGCGATTCGTTCGTGCGTGGCCGGCCATTCGCGCGGAAGCGCTGGCCGTCGCGCGCGATCTGCCGCGCATCCCGCGCTTCCACGAGATCATGCGCGAGCAGCACGACATCTCGGCCAACGATGCGCGCGACTGGCGGATGTTCATCATGCAGGCTTACGGCCAGCCGTTCCCGCGCAACCTGTCGCGCTGCCCGACCGTCGAATCGATCGTCGCGGCGTCGCCGGACGTGCTGTCCGCATCGCTGTCGTTCCTCGCGCCCGGCAAGCACATCCCGCCGCATCGCGGGCCGTTCCGCGGCATCCTGCGCGGCTATCTGGTGCTGTCGATGCCGAAGCGCGCGGATGGCACGCCGGCCGCCGTGCTGAAGGTCGACGGCCGCGACTACCGGCTCGACGAAGGCTGCTTCCTGCTGTGGGACGACACCTTCGTGCACGAAGTGTGGAACGACAGTGACGAAGTGCGGATCGTGCTGCTGCTCGATATCCGCCGACGCGGCATGCCGCGCTTGCTGATGTGGCTGTCGAATGCGGTGATCGGCGTCGTGCGGCTCGGAATCAGGGTGCGGGGGCGGTCGATTCCGGTTTAGCAACCCGCCCGGCGCACGCGCGTTGCGGTCAATCCTCGCGCGCAAGCCGCGTCAGCACCTCGGTGAGCGCTTGAATCGCGGGTTGAGCGGCGCGCTGCACCGGGTACACGAGGTAATAGCCCAGACCGTTGCGCACCACCTCCGGAAACGGCGCGATCAGCGCGCCGGCTTCCAGCCGATCCGCCGCCATGCGCGGATCGCCGATCGCGACGCCGTGCCCGTCCGACGCGGCCGTCAATGTCAGCTCGAGCGTATCGAACACGAGCCCGGTTCCCGGGTCGACCTGCGTTGCGCCGACGGCGTCCAGCCAGCATCGCCATTCGTCGCGATTGCTGGCGGGATGCAGCAGTGTCGCCCGCGCGAGATCGGCGATCGACTTCAACGCCGCGCCCGTCTCGCGCGTACACATCGGCGTGAGGCATTCGTCGAACAGCGGCACGGCCACCATGCCCGCCCAGCTTCCGCTGCCGCGCACGACGATCGCATCGAAACCGGCGTCGGTGAAATCCGGCGTGTCGTCCGCCGACGTGTGAATGCGCAACTCCGTGCGCGGCAACGCATGATTGAGCGCCGACAGCCGCGGCAACAGCCAGCGAATCGCGAACGTGGAGGGCAAGCGCAATGTGAGGGTCGACGCGGCATGCGCATGCGCGCGCGCGTGTTGCGCCAGTTGCGAGAGTACGTCGACGGCTACCGTCAGCAATGCGCCGCCTTCCGCGGTCAACGTCAATCCCGACGCATGACGAACGAACAACGCACACCGGTAATGCGCTTCCAGTTGCTGCACCTGACGGCTCACCGCACCCTGGGTCCGGCACAGATGCTCGGCCGCGCGGTTGAAGCTGCCGAGTTCGGCGGCGGCGACGAACGCCTGGAATGCCGTCAGCGGCGGCAGCGCACGGGTGAGATCCGCGAGCGGATATGCGCGGGCCGCATACCCGGGTTGCGGATTATTCGTTTGTTCGGTCATCGCTGCATCGCTATCGTGGTTGAACCGGTTCGCGACGGCTGTCGTGGCTGGCTCGTCAACAATCAGCGGAGAAATACCATGGTCTCGTCGTCCGACGCACTATACACGCGGCAGGTCGATACCTACCTCAAAGCGCTCGAGAGCGGCGACGTCGCCGCGATCTGCGCATTGTTCACGCCGGATGCGCAGATATTTTCGCCGTTCCTCGGCTGGATGTCGCCACTGCCCTTCTTCGAGAAAGTCGCGGCGGCTTCCGGACAAAGCCGGATCACGCCGATCGACATCTGCGTCAGCGCCACGGGCGCACGTCGGGCCACCGGCTATTTCGTCTACGACTGGGGACTGAAGGACGGCACCGCGGTGCAATTCGAGTGTGTCGACGTCTTCGAATTCGACGACGACGCGCGCATCGAGCGCATGATCATCGTCTACGACACCTATCCGATCCGCAGTACGGTCGGCGACAAGTACGCATAGCGCATCGACGGGATCGGGCGCCCCGGCCATTGCGCGGCGCAGCAACGTCGCCGCGCCGCCGGCCGTACGGCAATGTCGCTGCCGGCCCGATCGATCGCCTACACTACAGACCGTCCCCCCGCACGGCTCCTGCCAGCCACCGCCATGGCACACCTCTTCTTCGCGGCGTCGATCCAGCGCCATATCGACACGCCCGAGCGCGACATCGACGCACGGACGCTCGGCGAAGCGCTCGAAACCGTCTTCGGCGAACAGCCGCGGCTGCGCGGCTATATCGTCGACGACCAGGGCGCGCTGCGAAAGCACCTGTCGGTGTTCATCGACGGCCAGCCGGTACGCGACCGGCAACATCTGTCCGATCCGCTCGGCAACGGCAGCCGCGTGTACGTCGTGCAGGCGCTGTCCGGCGGATAAAGGGACGCATCGCCATCCAAACGAGCGCGCGGCCGCGCCCACAGGAGACATCCGACATGAACGATCGACTGCTCGTCGCGACCCGCAAGGGCCTGTTCGTGCTGCACGCCGACGGCAACGGCGGCTGGGCGCTCGGCGAGCCGCACTTCGTCGGCGAACCGGTCAGCATGGCACTGGCCGACCCGCGCGACGGCACGCTGTATGCGGCGCTCAATCTCGGCCATTTCGGGGTCAAGCTGCACCGCAGGCGTGCCGGTGCCGCCACATGGGAAGAATGTGCGGTCCCCGTCTATCCGCCGCAGCCCGCCGACGAACCGCGCGCCGACGTCAGCGCCCATGCCGGCACCGGCGACGCGCACGACGAAGCGCCCGCCCCGCCCCGCCCGCCGTGGACCCTTCAGCAGATCTGGTCGCTCGAAACCGGCGGCGCGGACGAACCGGGCGCATTGTGGGCCGGCACGATACCGGGCGGCCTCTTCCGCTCCGATGACGGCGGCGATTCGTGGGCGCTCAACCGCCCGCTGTGGGATCGCCCGGAGCGCCCCGAGTGGTTCGGCGGCGGCTACGATGCGCCGGGCATCCATTCGGTGATGGTCGATCCGCGCGACAGCCGGCACGTGACGATCGGCATCTCGTGCGGCGGCGTCTGGCAGACCTTCGACGGCGGCGCGACCTGGCGGGTCAGCGCCGACGGCATGGAGGCCGACTACATGCCGCCCGAGCGGCGCGGCGAACCCAACGTGCAGGACCCGCATCGCGTCGTCCAGTGCGCGGCCAACCCCGACGTACTGTGGACCCAGCATCACTGCGCGATCTTCCGCTCGACCGACGGTGCCTCGCACTGGCAGCGGATCGAAGCGCAGCCGTCGAGCTTCGGCTTCGCGGTCGCCGTGCATCCGGCAGACCCCGACACTGCGTGGTTCGTCCCCGCCGTGAAGGATGCGTGCCGGATTCCGGTGAACGGCCGCTTCGTCGTCACGCGCACGCGCGACGGCGGCCGCAGCTTCGAGAGCCTGTCGAACGGGTTGCCGCCTGCGCCGGCCTACGATCTCGTGTATCGGCACGGGCTCGCGGTGGACGACACCGGCACGCGTCTCGCGATGGCGTCGACGACGGGCGGGTTATGGACCTCCGCGGACGGCGGCGAAAACTGGCGGCAGGTCTCCGCGCATTTGCCACCGGTGTATTGCGTGCGCTTCGGATAACGAACGACGCGCACGCAGCGCGCGCCGACGGCAAGCACCCGCGCGTTGCTTTACGTCGGCGGCGCGATCCGCGCGACCGCGTCGCGCGTCTGCACGATTTCCGCTTCAAGCCAGTCGAGAAACCGCCGGACCCGCGGCTCGCGCTCTCGCCCGGGCCGGCACAGCGCGACGAAACGCGCGCCGGCGAGCCGCACCGATGCATCGATCGGCGTCAGCGCGTCGCGTTCGACGTGCTCGGCGGCCAGCACCGAACTGAGCAGCCCGACACCCTGCCCATGCAGCACGGCCTGCAGCGCGTAATGCTCGTCGTCGTAATGACGGAACACCGCGCGCTCGAGCCATGCTTCGCGGCCGGCCGCACGGCACCACGACGCCCAGTCGACCGACACGGGAAGCGGCGTATCCCAGGTGGTCTCGATCAGCTCGATACGCTCGTTCGCGCGCCCGACGTCGAGGCCGCGCGCCGCATACGCGCCGAAATACTCGTCGATCAGCGCGATCTCGTGCAGCGCGGGAAACGTGCGCGACGTCGCGCGGATCGCGAGATCGACCCGCGCGTCGCGTTCGAGATCGACGAGCGCGTTGCCGGTTTCCACCTTGATGTGCAACTGCGGATCGACGCGCCGGAACCGGCCGAGCCGCGGAATCAGCCACATCGCGGCGAACGCGGGCGTGGTGGTCAGCACCAGCGTGCGCGCATCGGCCGTCGCGGGCCGCAGCGCATCGAGCCCGCGGCTCATGCCGAGCAGCGCGTCGTGACACGCGCGAAACAGTTGCTCGCCCTCGTCCGTCAACCGCACGCCGCTCGCGCCGCGCTCGAACAGCAGCACGCCGAGCCGGCTTTCGAGCGACTTGATCTGATGCGACACGGCCGCCGGCGTCACGGACAGTTCGTCGGCGGCCGCCTTGAACGTGCCGAGCCGCGCGCACGACTCGAATACACGCAATGCGGTCAGGGGAATTTTCGAGAACACGACGCCTCGCGGGCCGGATCCGGCCGGGTTGAATTCGATTCAATCCGCGTGAGATTAGGTGAATTGAGGCACGCGCGCAACGCGGGTAGCCTTCCGGGACGTCGCGGCACGGCGGCCGCTGCACGCAGCAGCGGCCAACCCACCGCCCAACCATCGACGAACCGACGACCGTCGAACCGGAGAACCAACGTGCAAGGCCTACCGCGCAGGATCACGCAGGCGCTGCTCTACGAAGCGATCGCCATTTCCTGCATCGCGCCCGCGATCGCGGCGTTCTTCAAGCAGGGTCTGGTCTATTCGGGCGCGCTGTCCGCGACGATGTCGGCGATCGCGCTGCTGTGGAACATGATCTTCAACGCGCTGTTCGAGCGCTGGGAAGCGTCGCGCCGGCAGCCTGCGCGCACGCTCGCGCGACGGATCCTGCATGCGACCGGCTTCGAGGGCGGGCTGATCTTCATCCTCGTGCCGGTCGTGTCGTGGTGGCTCGACATCTCGTGGTTCGACGCGTTCGTCGTCGACATCGGGCTGTTCGCGTTCTTCTTCTGCTACGCGTTCGTGTTCCAGTGGGCGTTCGATCGCGTGTTCGACGTGCCGGCGGCGACGAAGGAATCGTGACGGGTGTTCGCGGCCCGGCTGCGCGCCGATCGACGCGCAGCCCGAAAGCAACGCGGCCCGCCCGCACGATACGGGAGGGCCGCGTTTCATCACGCCGGCGCGCCGCCTTCGGCGAGCGCGCCGGTCACGTCGACGCTCAGTGCACGCCGAGATACGCCTTCACCGCCGGCAGGCCCGGCTTGCCGTCGAGCGTCGTCACGCCGGCCAGCCACTTGTCGAGCGCCTGCGGGTTCGCCTTCAGCCACTCGGCGGCGGCCTTGTTCGGGTCTTCCTTGTTCATGATCGGCAACATCACGTGGTTCTCGATCGACGTCGTGAACTGCAGGTTCGACACGAACTTCGCGACGTTCGGGCAACGCTGCGCGTAGTCCGGCGGCGTGGCCGTCAGCACCTTCGCCTCGCCGTAGTTCGGGCCGAACACGTCGTCGCCGCCGCTCAGGTAGTCGATCTTCATCTGCACGTTCATCGGATGCGGTTCCCACCCGAGGAACACGATCCACTGCTTGTCGCGGATCGCGCGGTTCACCTCGACCAGCATCCCGGCCTCGCTCGACTCGACCATCTTGAACTTGCCGAGGCCGAACTGGTTGCCGTCGATCATCTTCTTGATCAGCAGGTTGCCGTCGTTGCCCGGTTCGATCCCGTAGATCTTGCCATTGAGCTTGTCGGCGTACTTCTGGATGTCGGCGAACGACTTCAGGCCGCCCTGGTACACGTAGTCGGGCACCGCGAGCGTATATTTCGCGCCGGTCAGGTTGGGCGTGGCGAGCACCTTGATCGTGCCGGCCTTCGTGAACGGCTGGATGATCGGGTCCATCGTCGGCGACCAGTAGCCGAGGAACACGTCGATCTGCTTGCTCTTGATGCCCGCAAACGTGATCGGCACCGACGCGATCGTCTTGGTCGGCGCGTAGCCGAGCCCCTGCAGCATCGTCGCAGCAAGGCCGGTGGTGGCCGCGATGTCGGTCCAGCCGACGTCCGCGAAGCGCACGTTCTTGCACACGGGCGCGTCAGCCGCATAAACCGCCGACATCGGCGCGGCCATCCCGATCCCGCATACCGCTGCGATCAATTGGCGCTTCATCTGTCTTCTCCTCAAAGTGACGTCGTTTTTCATGGGGGCGGGATCGATGGTTGAAGCCGCGCGCCGCGATCCCGGCGGCGTCGCGGACCGAATGGTTCGCGCGGGTTGCGTCAGCGCCCCGGCAACCGTCGCTCGTAGCTCGGCGCGTGACCGAACTGCGCGCGATACGCCTTGCTGAAGTGACACGGCGAATGGAATCCGCACGTCGTCGTCACGCGCGCGATCGACGCATCCGTCGTGCGCAGCAGGTCGCGCGCGCGTTTCAGCCGCAGCGTCAGGTAATAGTGAGTGGGCGACACGTTCAGGTACACCTTGAACATCCGCTGCAGGTGACGCTGCGACAGCCGCACGAGCCGCGCGAGTTCCTCGAGCGACAGCGGCTCCTCGATGTTCGCTTCCATCAGCCGCACGACCTCGATCAGTTCCGCGCGCGAGAAGCCGACGCGCGCATCGACGGGAATCGGCTGCGTATCGGTCGAGCTGCGGATGCGTTCGAGGATGAACTGCTCGGACACCTGCGCGGCGAGCTGCTGGCCGAAACGCATGCCGACGAGATTCAGCATCAGGTCGAGCGGCGCGGTGCCGCCGGTGCAGGTGAGCCGGTCGCGATCGACGACGAACAGTTCGTCGGCGAACCCCACCTGCGGAAACTCCGCATGCAGCGCGGACAGGTTCTCCCAGTGCACGGTGCAGCGATAGCCGTCGAGCAGGCCACCAGACATCAGCGCATACGCACCGGTGCAGATGCCGCCCAGCGGCAGCCCGCGTTCGGCGAGCGCCGCGAGCGTGTCGCGCGCGCCGTCGTCGACCACCTCGCGGATGTGAATCCCGCCGCACACGATCATCACGTCGGGCAGGTTCGTGTAGTCGAGCGCCTGGGTCGGCCGCACCGCGATGCCGTTGCTGGCCCGCACGGGGGCGCCGTCGAGCGAATAGATCGACCACTGGTAGTGATCGGCACGCCCGACGTAGTTCGCCATCCGAAGCACTTCGACCGCGCTCGAGAACGCGATCATCGAGAAGTGCGGCAGCGTCAGGAAGCCGAAATGGGCAAGGGACGAAACCGGTGAAACGCGAGCGGCGGGCACGGCGGCAGCGGCGGCGGACGTCACATCGAGCTCCTGGCGAACGGTTGAGCAGGTTGCACGCAGCCAGCCCCGTGGCAAACGCCACGGAAGCCGGTATCGAATCGGAAGAGGCGGCCGGAAGTCGAACCGGCCGCCGGTTGCTTACGCTTGCGCGGGCGCGGCCTTCGCGCGGAACAGCTGCTTCAGGCCCGAGAACAGCGGTGCTTTCGCGGTGCCCGGCGCGCGGCCGAAGCTCTCGGTGATGCGGTCGAGAATGATCGCGAGCAGCACGACCGACAGACCGCTTTCGAAGCCGAGGCCGATGTCGAGGCGCTGGATACTTGCGAGCACGTCGTTGCCGAGGCCGCCCGCGCCGACCATCGACGCGATGATCACCATCGACAGCGCCATCATGATGGTCTGGTTCACGCCCTGCATGATCGACGGCAGCGCGTTCGGGAACTGCACCTTGTACAGCAGCTGCCACGGCGTGCAGCCGAATGCCTGGCCGGCTTCGACGATCTCGCGGTTCACGTGACGGATGCCGAGGCTCGTCAGGCGCACGGCCGGCGGCATCGCGAAGATCACCGTCGACAGGATCCCCGGCACGCGGCCGAGACCGAACAGCATCGCGGCCGGAATCAGGTAGACGAACGCGGGCATCGTCTGCATCAGGTCGAGGATCGGACGCACGATCGCGGCGACCCACTTGCTCTTCGCGGCCCAGATGCCGAGCGGAATGCCGAGCACGAGGCTGATGATCGTCGACGACAGCGTGAGGCCGAGCGTGATGACCGTCTGATCCCAGAAGCCCGTCGCGAAGATCAGCAGCAGCGACGCGGTGGTGAACAGCGCGAAGCGCCAGCCCACGCGCCACAAGCCGACGCCGATGAAGATCGCCATCATCAGCCACATCGGGATCGCCTGCAGGCTGTGCTCGACGAAGGCGGCGAGCCCCTCGATCGCGCGGCCGATCGCATCGAACGTCGCCGCGTCATGATCGAGCAGGTAGTGAACGGACTGGTCGACCCAGGTACCGAGCGGAATCATTTCAGACATGGGAGCCTCGCGAACGCGTGATGGCCTTCAGGATAAGAGCGCGGTCGACCGAGCCGCAGTAGCAGCCGTCGTCGTCGACGACGGGCAGTGCATTCGGGCTCGCGACGACGCGCGCGACGACATGTTCGAGCGACGCATCGCGCCGGATGCTTTCGATCGGCCGCACCGACGGCGTGTCCTGACCGATCGCCTCGCGCGTGACGAAGCCGCGGATCTTGCGTGCGGCGTCGAGCACGAACGCATATTCGGCACTGCCGTTCAGCGTCGCCGCGACGTTCGCGGCGTCGCACTTCGACATGGTCGGCACGGCGCCCGTCTGCATCAGGTCGCCCGCGGTCAGATAGCGGCTCGTGTCGATGCCGTCGAAGAACGCGCGCACGTAGTCGTCGGCCGGGTTCGCGATGATGTCCTGCGGCGTGCCGACCTGCACGAGCCGGCCGCCTTCCATGATCGCGATGCGGTTGCCGATGCGCAGCGCCTCTTCCAGATCGTGCGACACGAACATGATCGTGCGGCGCTGCTCCTTCTGCAGTTGCAGCAGCACGTCCTGCATTTCGCGGCGCTTGAGCGGATCGAGCGCGGAGAACGCCTCGTCCATGATCATCAGCGACGGGTTCACGGCCAGCGCGCGGGCCAGGCCGACGCGCTGCTGCATGCCGCCCGACAGCTCGGACGGCAGCTTGTGCGCGAACGGTGCGAGGCCGACCTGCTCGAGCACCTCCATCGCACGGCGTTCGCGTTCCTTCTTGCCGACGCCCGCGACCTCGAGGCCGAACGCGGCATTCGACACCACGGTGCGATGCGGCATCAGCGCGAACGACTGGAACACCATGCTCATGTCCTTGCGGCGCAGCGCGGTCAGCGCCGAGCGGCGTGCCGACGCGACGTCGAGCCCGTCGATCAGCACCTTGCCGGCGCTCGGATCGACCAGCCGGTTCACGAGGCGGATCAGCGTGGATTTGCCGGAGCCGGACAGGCCCATCAGCACGAATATTTCGCCTTCCTGCACGTCGAACGAAACGTTGTGCACACCGACGACCTGACCGGTACGCTTGAGCACATCGTCTTTCGTTGCGCCGGCGGCGAGCATGTCGAGCGCCTGCTGCGGGTTGCTTCCAAATACCTTGCACAGACCTTCGACTACGACCTTGGGGGCATCCATCGAAACCTTCTCCTCGTGTAGCGGGGACTCACGCGTGTGACTCAACGTGCCTACATAGTTGCCAGAAAAAACCCCGACCTGCCGACGAATTACGACAAACGCTTGCGCAAATACGACACACCCCGCAGGCCCGCCCGGCGGGGCGCGGCGCTCGGCGGCCCCCGATTGCGGCGACGCAATACGCGCACAGCCAGCAACGGCGGGCATCGCGGGCGTGACTTGTGCGCAGCAGCGCGACGCGCGAGCGGCGGCGTTTTGCGACAACCCGCAAAAACCGCGCGTCGCTTTACGACAATTCCACGTCCGATCGGACCGTCTCGCCTGCCCGGCGCCGGCAAAAAGAATGGTCGTACGAAAACAGGCGCCGCGAACGCGCGACAGCCATGCTTCGCGACCCGCCCGCAACCCAGAAAATCCCCCATGGCCATTGTGATACATTCCGGCAAACACGCCGATCGCGACGTCGCCGCGCGCCTTGCGCATGGTGCTGCGCCGGCAGTCCGCGCATGCCGGTTCGCCTGCCGGCCATACGGAAACAGCCTCGATCGCGCCGCGCGACGATCGAAGGACGATAACGAAATGAGAGAGGGAGCAAGGCGATGAATTGGGCTTTTGCCGCAATCGGTTTCATCGTGGGCGGTATCGCCGCATTGTTCGGGGATTTCTCCGCCGCCAACGGCACGCTGCTCGGTGCGGCGGCCGGGTTCTGCATCGGCTACGCGCTGCAGCAACGCAAGCGCACGCACGGCGGTACGACCCCCGACGCGTTCGCGATTTCCGCGACGCCGCAACCCGCTCCCGTGCCGCTCGCCGATCGCGTCGCGCGCCTCGAAGCGACGGTCGACGTGCTCACGCGCGAGCTCGACGTGCTGCGCGGCCAGCTCGCCGGCGCGAAGGCCGGTGCCGCGACGACCGGCAGCGCCGCGCAGGTGCCGTCGACGCCTCCCTCCGCCATCACGCCTGCGCCCGCCGCGATCCCGCCTCGACCATCCGTGCAGCCTGCGGTCGCGAGCGCCGGCGTGCCGTCGTCGACGTCCGCGCCCGCTCCCGCGCCGGCAGTCGCCATGCGGACGAGCGCCGCACCGGCCGCCGCCGGCGCACCGACGCGTGCGCCCGCAACGACCACGCCGCCCGCCCCGCCGGCCCCGCCCAAACCCCGCGAACCCGGTATCGCCGAACGCACGCTCCGCGCCGCGCGCGACTGGCTGCTCGGCGGCAACACGGTCGTGCGCGTCGGCATCATCGTGCTGTTCTTCGGCGTCGCGTTCCTGCTCAAGTACGCGGCCGACAACGACATGCTGCCGATCGAATTCCGCCTGGCCGGCACGGCGCTCGCCGCGGCCGCGCTGCTCGCGATCGGCTGGCGCGTGCGTGCGCGCCGCGCGGCGTACGGTCTCGTGCTGCAGGGTGGCGGCATCGGCATCCTGTACCTGACGATCTTCGCCGCGACCAAGCTCTACACGCTGCTGCCGGTCGGCGCGGCGTTCCCGCTGATGGTCGCGGTGTGCGCGCTGAGCGCGTTCCTCGCGGTGAAGCAGAACGCGCTGCCGCTCGCGTTCATGGGCAGCGCGGGCGGCTTTCTCGCGCCGGTGCTGCTGTCGACCGGCCACGGTAGCCATGTCGCGCTGTTCAGCTACTACGCACTGCTGAACGCAGGCATCTTCGCGATCGCGTGGTTCAAGGCCTGGCGTCCGCTGAACCTGCTCGGCTTCGTGTTCACGTTCACGATCGGCTCGGCGTGGGGCGTGACGGCGTACCGCCCCGCGCTGTTCGCGACCACCGAGCCGTTCCTGATCCTGTTCTTCCTGATGTATGTCGGCATCGCGCTGCTGTACGCGGTGAAACGCGAGCTGGCGCTGCGCCACTATGTCGACGGCACGCTCGTGTTCGGCACGCCGATCGTCGCGACCGCGCTGCAGGCGTCGCTCGTGAAGGACCTGCCGTTCGGGCTCGCATGGAGCGCGGTCGCGCTGTCGGCGTTCTACGTCGCGATCGCCGCCTGGCTCGCGCGGCGCCGCGATCGTCTCGCGCTGCTGTTCGAAGCGATGCTCGCGCTCGCGGTGATCTTCGCGACGCTCGCGGTGCCGCTCGCGTTCTCGGGCCCGACGACCAGTGCCGCGTGGGCGATCGAAGGCGCGGCGATCGTGTGGGTCGGCGTGCGCGAGAAGCGCCTTGCGCCGTTCGGCTTCGGCCTGCTGATGCAGATCGCCGCGGCCGGCGCATTCTTCACGAGCCTGCTCGGCCCGGCCGACACGAACACGCTGCCGGTGCTCAACAGCGCATACATCGCAATGCTGCTGATCGCGCTCGCCGGGCTGTTCACGGGCTGGTGGCTGCACGGACGCGACGAAGCGCGCGCGTGGCACGCGTGGATGCCGGACGTCGGTGCCGCCGCCGCGGCGTGGGGGCTGCTGTGGTGGCTGAGCGGCGGACTGCACGAGATCCTCGTCTACGCGGGCCGTCACGTCGACCTGCATGCGGACCGGTTCGTCGTCGACGCGACCGCGCTGTTCGCCGCCGGCACCGCGTGGCTCGCGCACGTCGCGCGGCGCAAGCTCGCGTGGCCGATCGCCGAATGGCCGGCACTCGCGCTGACGCCGGTGCTCGCGCTGCTCGCGTTGCGCGCGTTCGATTCGCACGAGGCGCCGCTGTCGGGCATGGGCGCGTTCGCGTGGCCGATCGCCGTCATCGCATGCTATGCGCTGCTGCTGCGGCAGTCGCGCGGCACGGCGGCCGCCGGTCCGGCGGCGAGCGTGACGGGCGCGACGGGCACGTCGGCCGTGGCGGCCATCCCCGTTCCCGTGATCGCGCCGCTGCACACGCTGATGTTCTGGACGTTGTGCGGGCTGTTCTCGCTCGAGGGCTTCTGGCGCCTGCGTGCGTTCGTCCCCGAAGGCGCGTGGAGCTGGAGCGCGTGGGCCTACGGTTTCGGCGCGCTGCTTCTGCTGGTGTCGGGCCCCGGCTCGCGCCTGCGCTGGCCGGTCGCCGCGTTCCCGCGCGCGTATCAGGTATGGGGGGCCGCGCCGCTCGCCGCGCTGCTGTGGCTGTGGAGCATCGCCAGCGTGACGAGCGACGGCGATGCGTCGCCGCTGTTCTGGCTGCCGCTGCTCAATCCGCTCGACGTCGCGCAACTGCTGATCTTCGTCGCGTTCGCCACCTGGCTGCGCCGCCTGAAGACGCTCGGGGTCACCTGGCACCCGCTGGCGGCCGACCTCGCCGCGCTCGCAACCGTGTTCCTGTGGTTCAACGCGCTGCTGCTGCGCACGCTGCATCAGCGTTTCCACCTGGCCTACGACATCGACACCGTGCTGTCCTCGTTCGGCATCCAGCAGGTGTTCATGGTCGGCTGGAGCCTGTTCGCGTTCGCCGGCATGTGGCTGACGCGCCGCAACGGCATCGCGCGCGTGTGCGCGCTGGCGTCGCTGCCGCTGATCGTCGTGATGTGGGCCTGGACCTTCTACGCGAACTTCACGCAGGACGGCGGCAGCTGGGCGCGCATTCCTCTGCTCAATCCGCTCGACCTCGTGCTGGTGGTGGTCTATGCGCTCGCCGCGTCGTGGTTCGTGCGTGCGCGCACGCTCGGCTGGCCGTTCGACAACTATCGCGTCGAACTGCTCGGCGTGGCCGGCGCAACGGCCTTCCTGTGGCTGAACGCGATCCTGCTGCGCACGCTGCATCACTGGACCGGCGTGCCGTACGCATTCGACGCGATGGCGGAATCGACGCTCGTTCAGGCGTCGGTCTCCGTGTACTGGACGCTCTGCGCGCTCGCGACGATGATCTGGGCCACGCGCCGCGGCTTGCGTCCGCTGTGGTTCGTCGGCGCCGCGCTCCTCGCGCTCACGGTGATCAAGCTGTTCCTGTTCGACCTGTCGCACGTCACCGGCATCGAACGCATCGTGTCGTTCATCGGCATCGGCATCCTGCTGCTGTTGATCGGCTATTTCTCGCCGCTGCCGCCGAAGGCCGCGGCCCAACCGGGCGACACCCAACCATGAAACGACTCGCAGCCCTGCTCGGCCTGAGCCTGCTGACGTCGTTCGCGACGGCCGACGGCGCACCCGGCGCGGAACGCGTCGCCCGACGCTTCTCGCTCGATCTCGACGGCAGCGCCGCGTATTACCAGCTCACCGTGCCGCAGGCCGTCTATGCGGCCAGCCGGCGCGACGATCTCGGCGACGTGCGCGTGTTCAACGGCGCCGGCGAGCCCGTGCCGTATTCGCTCGATGCGCCTGCGGCCGCCGCCGTGCCGCCGGCGCGCACGCCGGTGCACTGGTTCCCGCTGCCGCCCGCGCGCGCCGACGACGGTCAGGCGCCGCTCGGCGTGTCGGTCGCGCCGGACGGCTCGCTGCGCGCGGCCGTCACCGCGCCGGCTCGCGCGAAGCATGCGGCCGATCTCGTCGACCTGTCGCATGCGGACGGCGAGGTCGACGCGCTGCTCGTGCATGTGAGCGACGACAGCTACCAGGGCCGTGTCGCCGTCGAAGCGAGCGACGACCTGCGCAGCTGGCGCTCGCTCGGCAGCACGCAACTGCTGAAGGTCGGCCGCGGCGGCGACCTGCTGGTGCAGGAACGCATCGCGCTCGAGGGCGTGGGACCGCGCTACCTGCGGCTCGACTGGCTCGACGGCGCGCCCGCGATCGGATCGATCGAGATCGAAACGCAACCGCACGATGCGCGCACGACGGACTCCGCTGCCGTGCCGCGTCAATGGCGCGAAGCCGTACACGTGCGGGCCGGCGGCGCGCCCGGCGAGTATCTGTTCGATACCGATGGCGCCTATCCGGTCGACCGCGTGCGCATCGACCTGCCGCAACCGAATACGGTTGCGCGCGCAACGCTGCAGAGTCGCCCCGACGCGCAGGCGCCGTGGCGCGAGGTCGCCGGCGCCGTGCTGTTCCGGCTGCAGGGCAAGGGCGGCGAGCAGCGCAACCCGCCGCTGGCGTTTGCGTCGAATCCCGATCGCGCGTGGCGAATCGTCGTCGACATGCGCAACGGCGGGCTCGGCGGCGGCCAGCCGGCCGTCGCGGTCGGCTGGCATCCGGCCGCCCTGACCTTCGTCGCGCGCGGCACGCCGCCGTTCACGCTCGGTGTCGGCAATGCGTCGCTGCCGTCGTCGGCCGTCAGCCGCGATGCGCTGCTGGTCGGAATGGCGCCGGAGGTGCGGCCCGCGCGCGTCGGTGCGGCGCTGCCGGCGTCGGCGGTCCCGCCCGGGCCCGCAGCCGATACGGATGCGGCCCGCCGTTACGTGCTGTGGGGTGCGCTGGTCGTCGCGGTCGGCGTGCTCGGCACGATCGCATGGCGCCTCGCACGCGGCGGCGGCGACACGCCTGCTCGCGACGAGTAGGACCACGCCGGCACGCCGGTACACCGAATCAGGCCGGTGCCGCGCGCACCGTTTGCACCGTTCGCGCCGCGACGCGGCCGTGCGGACGCGGACGCCACGGCGACGAGCGGCAGCTGGCCGCGCCGGCCGCCCCCATCGCCGGCGAGCGCGTACCGCGACGCGCACGCCAGTCGGCCCGGATCGCCGCGATCGTGCGAAGCGCCCATGATTGCGCCATCACGACAGGCCGCACGCCCCGCCGCGATGCCGGCGGCATGCGACGCGCGACGCATGCAACGGGACGCCTGCACAGGATCGCGCTGTCATAGCGCTTGCCGGCGAAGCGCACGATATCGACGACGTCGAAGCCCTGGGCGCGGTAGAACGCCAGCAGATGCGACGCGGGATGCGGCGTATCGAGCGCGAGCAGCGAATAACCGCGCAACGCGGCCCACTGCCCGGCAAACGCGAGCAACGTCGCACCGATCCCGCCGCCTTGCCAGCCGGGATCGACGGCCACCTGGCGCACGCTCGCGACGCCGTCGCGACGGTACAGCGAACACGGCGACGCCGGATCGGTGTCTGGTGGTCGCGTCATCGTGCCGACGACGCGACCACCAGACACCGCGACATGACATTCACCCGCTTCCGCGCGGCGACGCGTGACCTCCTCGGCCTGGTCGACACACGTACAGTTGAGCCCCATCGCGCCGAGTCGCGCGAACGCACGATGCAGCAGCGCGGTGAGCTGCGTGTAGCTGTCGACTGCCGGATCGAAGCGCCGCACGATGACCCGGTCGGCGCGCACGGCAGGCGGCGCGGCGGGTGAACGTTCGGCGATCGTGTTCCGGGATATCGACATGGCAGCGCTCCGTGGTCAGGATGACCGAAGTCTAGGAGCGCGCCGCGAGGCGTCGCAAGAAAAAATGTCGTAAAAAAGACGAGAAATCGAAGCGAAGCGATGGTGCGACGGTGTGCATATTCATGCGTTCGGCGCCTTCGGACCCGTGGTCGCACATACCGATCGTTGTGCCTGCAAGCAATACGTGACGCGCACTTCGTCGCCGACACCATGCCGCGCGATTCCGGACTCGCGATGCCCCGCGCGAGCGCCCCGCATCGTCGTTGACACACCCGGCGACGCGCTCCAGACTCGCTGATCCTCCACCGCACCGCGAGCACCCATGGTCACCTGCTTCCTTCGCTACGTCATCGATCCGTACAAACTCGAGCAGTTCGAAACCTACGGCAAGATGTGGATTCCGCTCGTCGAGCAATTCGGCGGCACGCACCACGGCTACTTCCTGCCTTCCGAGGGCGCCAGCAACATCGCGCTCGCGATGTTCTCGTTCCCGAGTCTCGCCGAGTACGAGCGCTATCGCGAACGCTCGAAGGCCGATCCCGCGTGCCAGGCCGCGTTCCGGTATGCAGAGGAAACGCGCTGCATCGTCAGCTACGAGCGCAGCTTCTTCCGGCCGGTGTTCGAGTAACCCCGCGCATCGCGCCCCCTTTCCGGCGCCGGACGAAAAAAAGCCCCGCCTGCATCCGCGCGGCGGGGCCAACCCATGTCAGTAGAGACATCATGGAGGAGACGGGCCCATCTTATCGAGCGCGGCTCGCCGTCCCAACCAAGCATTTCTGCTATCCATCTGCGTCGCCGCGCGCACGCGCGCCCCGCGTGCCTGGCATATCGATAGAACGAAAAGTCGTTTTCAGAGTGGCGGCGGGGTCGTTACCATCTGGTTTTAAGCCTGTGCTTAGCCGGGCAAGCCATCCCCAAGGAGCGCCCTTTGACTGCATTCGATCAACACCGCCGCCCGTTCGTGGTCGGCATCGGCGGCACCACCCGGGCCGCGTCGTCGACCGAGCGCGCACTGTCGTTCGCGCTGCGCGGCGCGCAAGCCGCCGGCGCACGCACGCGCCTGTTCGACGGCCCGTTCCTGCATACGCTGCCGCACTACGCCCCCGAACACAAGACGCTGACCGACGCGCAGCGAGAACTGATCGACACCGTGCGCGAAGCCGACGCGATCATCATCGCGACGCCCGGCTATCACGGCGGCGTGTCCGGCCTCGTGAAGAACGCGCTCGACACGCTCGAGGAACTGCGCGCCGACGAGCGCCCGTACCTCGACGGTCGCGCGGTCGGCCTGATCGTCACGGCCTACGGCTGGCAGGCCGCCGGCACCGTGCTGACGTCGCTGCGCTCGATCGTCCACGCGCTGCGCGGCTGGCCGACCCCGTTCGGCGCCACCGTAAACACGCTCGAAACGCGCTTCGACAGCGCCGACAGCTGCTCGGATCCGAAGGTCGTCGCACAGCTCGAGACCGTCGGCTCGCAGGCAGCCGAATTCGCGCTCGCGTTCGCATCGCATCGCGCGGCCACGCACGCCGCATCGGTCGACGCGCTCGCGCCCGTGCTGAAGATCGCCAACCAGTAATCCCCGCCTCCCCGCAGCCCGCGCCCGGCCGACGACGTTCGCCGCGCGCGGGCTGCGCGCATCCGGCCGTCCGGCGCGCATCGCAGCGCTGCCGCCTGCGTCATGTCGGCGCCCCACCCCGATAACGATCCGGCCCGCCACGTGATTTGCATTGGCCGAAAGATTGGTTCACGCGGGCCGCGGGTTTTCGTACGCTGAAAGCCCGAACCTTCCATGCGCACGCCATGAACCGCACGATCCGTTACAAGGGCTACGAAGTCGCCCCCGCCGCCGCCCGGCTGCCGAACGGGCTGTTCGCCGCGAACCTGACGATCGAGAAGGCAAGCGGCGGCCCGTCGCCGCGCGCCGTATCGTTCGACGCAATCGATTTCTTCTTCGAAGAGGAACACGCGCTCGCGTATGCGTCCCGCTGGGGACGCCTCTGGGTCGATACACAGGCCTGAGCGCGGCACCCGGCAGCGCAGGGCTGCTCGAAAATGCGCGATTACGAAAGCTATGCAAGAATCTTTCGTCTCGTAATCGCATAACAACAGCCATGTCCGACACGCTGCAGGAAGACCATGCAGCGGCAGATCACGCCATGCGCAACTGGACTTTCGAACGTCAAGGTCCGGTCAGGATCGGTTCCGATGCGCACAGGCAAATGTTCTGCCGCATGCTGCTCGATACGCACAACCCGTACAAACCGGCCGTCATCGACTGGCCGCCGCTCAAGCCCGACGAACTCAAGCGGCTCACGTCGCTGCCGATCTGGGACATCGCCGTGCAGACCGAAGGTCGCGCGTCGATCCGCGTCGCCACCTTCGCCGCAACCGTCGGCGATCCGCTGCTGCGCCGGGCGCTCGAGATGGACGGCGCCGAGGAAGCTCGGCACAAGGTCGTGCTGTCGAAGCTGGTCCAGGCATACGGCATCAAGCTCGCCCCCGAACCGCCCTATCCGGCTCCGAAGGACCCCGAGTGGTCGTGGATGGTGACCGGCTTCAGCGAATGCATCGACAGCTTCTTCGCGTTCGGCCTGTTCCGCTCCGCGCAGCGCTCCGGCTATTTCCCGCCCGAACTCGTCGACACCTTCGAGCCCGTGATCCAGGAAGAAGGCCGGCACATCCTGTTCTTCGTGAACTGGTATGCGTGGTACTGGCGGAGTTTGCCGTGGTGGCGCCGGCCGTGGTTCTTCGCGCGGGTGGCGGCCGTGTGGGCATTCCTGATCCGGGAACGTATCGGCATCGCGCGCGGGATCGATGCGGACGGCGTCGCGCACGACGCGAACTTTCCGGCGACGAGCACCGCCGACATCGGCGATGCGCTGAATCCGCGCGAACTGATCGAACTGTGTGTCAGCGAGAACGACCGGCGCATGGCCGGGTACGACAAACGGCTGCTGCGCCCGATGTTCGTGCCGCGCATGGCGCGCCTCGCGCTGCGATTCATGCGGAAATAAGGCTGCGGCGGCGGGTTGCCGGCGGTGCAGGCCGGCCGCCGGCGCATTGTCCGGGACGATGTACTGCGCCGCCCGGACCGGGTGGCAAAACCGGGGCGCGTTGCCGCGGCTGCCATCCTCATCGCGGTTCACCCTTCCGGGCGAGAACGAACCACACCCCGGCTCGCATCCGGCGATTTGGGCGCGGCATCACGCCAGCCAACGGACACCCACCAGCCTGACGGTGCTCATCCGACGCGCTTGCGTATCGTCTTTCTCTCCCGCGGAATGCGCCCTTGCCAGCACGGTCGAGTCACCGTGAAGCAGATCCGGGTTTCCTGCTCGCGGCTCCCCGTTGCTCCCCATCGTTCGCGTCTTCAGCCGTCATCGTGGACGCCCCGCCACATCATCGCAACGACTCCGGTTGCAAAACTGGCCGGCGCGGGCGATCTGGCACCTCGTCTCCCCTGCCCCAACCCGTCATATGAAGTACGTCAATTGAACAGATTCCGAACTGGAATCCCAATCGCCGTACCAATGCACCTGTAGCACTTTTTTACAACTTTGTGAAACCGGCGGCCGGGGAAGGCCCGCCCCACGGGCGCGCGCGGCCGATGAGATGCGCAAACCAGCATAATCAGACAATCCGTGGCTCATGTTTTTTTGATTTATCAGAAAATCAATAAATACAATTAAAAATCCACATCAAATCTCGCATTAATAAATTAACAAGAGCCTCGAATGCATACGAGCCAGCGTCCCGCCAAACATTACAACCCAGAAAGGCAAACGTTTGCCGCAAACGTTTGTCGTTTCATTTGTCTTACTTTTTTGGTTAACCAATGTGCGACACCACACACAAAACCACGTCACTACCTTGATTTTTATGGCTTTTTTCATCCATCACCGCATCCGAACGTGATCTTCACTCCACCCTCCAGTCATTTTCAACTTTCTTACACGCCAACATCTCAAAACACGATCTATTAACCATCTTTTAACTTCCAAAACCTTCGATTTATCACTGTTTGTCAATCTCAAAATATCGCCTCAAATAAACTCCGCCCATCAATTTTAAGATTCGCGCGAGCGCACGGCAGATTCCTCTAACGAAAGAGACCGGTGTGTGGCGTGCTTATTTGGAGGTAGTAGGACATGAACCGCACGTACCGCTCGATCTGGAACGAAGCTCTTGGCGCCTGGGTCGCGGCATCCGAACACGATTCGGCACGGGGCAAGCCGAACAAGTCGGCCGTCGTGAAGGCCGTGGCAACCGTTGCGCTCGTCGCGGGGGCGACCGTCGGCAACGTCGCGCACGCACAGTACTCCGCAGGCGGCGCAGGCGGCTCGGTCATAGCCTCGGGCGCCCAGGCGATCGCCATCGGCGGCAACTCGGGCAGTACGACCACGGCCAGCGGCGCAACGTCGATCGCGATCGGCGCGAACGCGACCGCATCGGGCAGCTATTCACAGGCGTTCGGCCAGCGTTCCGTAGCCACCGGGTCAAGCGCGATCGGCATCGGCTCCGGCTCGACCGCGCTCAATACCGGCGCCACTGCGGTCGGCAACGACGCGACGGCATCGGGCACCAGCTCAATCGCGCTCGGCGGCGGCAACAGCTCGGGCACGGGCGGCGCCATCGCTGCGGGCACCAACGCAATCGCGATCGGCCGGTTCTCGAACGTCAACGCCGCGACGACGTCGGGCATTGCGATCGGCGCGAATGCGACCGTCACGTCGACTGGTACCAATGGCACCGCGCTCGGTTCGGGCGCCACCGCTGCCGGCTCCGGCGCATCCGCCATCGGCAATGGCGCAACGGCAACGGGCGCCAATGCGATCGCGCTCGGCGGCACGGCCAACTACGCATCCAGCGTCGCGATCGGTGCCGGCAGCGTGACCGGCGCGGCAGCGCCGACGGGAACGGGTTATCTGACGGGCAGCGCCGCGCCGACATCGGAAGTGTCGGTCGGCAGCGCGACGGCCCTGCGTCGCATCACGAACGTCGCCGACGGCTCGGCACCGCAGGACGCGGTCACGGTGGCCCAGCTCAGCACCGGAATGAGCACGACGACGAGCGCGATCAGCAGCCTGTCGACGTCGGCGTCGACGGGACTCTCGTCGGCTAACAGCTCGATCAGCTCGCTGTCCACCTCGACTTCGACGGGCATCAACTCGCTGTCCACCGGCCTGAGCTCGACCAACAGCTCGGTCGCGTCGCTGTCGACCTCCACGTCGACCGGACTCTCGTCGGCTAACAGCTCGATCGGCTCGCTTTCCACTTCGACCTCGACGGGCATCAATTCGCTGTCCACGGGCCTGAGCTCGACCAACAGCTCGGTTACGTCGCTGTCGTCGTCCACGTCGACCGGTCTGTCGTCGGCTAACAGTTCGATCGGCTCGTTGTCCACCTCGACCTCGACGGGCATCAACTCGCTGTCCACGGGCCTGAGCTCAACCAACAGCTCGGTCGCGTCGCTGTCGACTTCCACGTCGACCGGTCTGTCGTCGGCTAACAGCTCGATCAGCTCGCTGTCCACCTCGACCTCGACGGGCATCAACTCGCTGTCGACGGGTCTCAGCTCGACCAATAGCTCGGTTACGTCGCTTTCGTCGTCCACGTCGACCGGCCTGTCGTCGGCTAACAGCTCGATCAGCTCGCTGTCCACCTCGACTTCGACCGGCATCAACTCGCTGTCCACGGGCCTGAGCTCGACCAATAGCTCGGTTACGTCGCTTTCGTCGTCCACGTCGACCGGCCTGTCGTCGGCTAATAGCTCGATCAGTTCGCTGTCCACCTCGACCTCGACGGGCATCAACTCGCTGTCCACTGGCCTGAGCTCGACCAACAGCTCGGTTACGTCGCTTTCGTCGTCCACGTCGACCGGCCTCTCATCGGCCAACAGCTCGATCAGCTCGCTCTCGACCGGCCTCAGCTCGACCAACAGCTCGGTCGCTTCGCTGTCATCTTCCACGTCGACGGGTCTGTCGTCGGCTAACAGCTCGATCAGCTCGCTGTCCACCTCGACTTCGACGGGCATCAATTCGCTGTCCACGGGCCTCAGCTCGACCAACAGCTCGGTCGCTTCGCTGTCGTCGTCCACGTCGACCGGTCTGTCGTCGGCAACCAGCTCGATCAGTTCGCTGTCCACCTCGACCTCGACGGGCATCAACTCGCTGTCCACGGGCCTGAGCTCGACCAATAGCTCGGTTACGTCGCTTTCGTCGTCCACGTCGACCGGCCTGTCGTCGGCTAACAGTTCGATCAGCTCGCTGTCCACCTCGACTTCGACCGGCATCAACTCGCTGTCCACTGGCCTGAGCTCGACCAACAGCTCGGTTACGTCGCTTTCGTCGTCCACGTCGACCGGTCTGTCGTCGGCTAACAGCTCGATCAGTTCGCTGTCCACCGGCCTGAGCTCGACCAACAGCTCGGTCGCGTCGTTGTCGACTTCCACGTCGACCGGCATCAACTCGCTGTCCACTGGCCTGAGCTCGACCAACAGCTCGGTCGCTTCGCTGTCGTCGTCCACATCGACCGGCCTGTCGTCGGCAAACAGCTCGATCGGCTCGCTGTCCACTTCGACTTCGACCGGCATCAACTCGCTTTCCACCGGCCTGAGCTCGACCAACAGCTCAGTCGCGTCCCTGTCGACCTCCACGTCAACCGGCCTCTCGTCGGCAAACAGCTCGATCGGCTCGCTGTCCACTTCGACTTCGACCGGCATCAACTCGCTGTCCACGGGCCTCAGCTCGACCAACAGCTCAGTCGCGTCCCTGTCGACCTCCACGTCGACCGGCCTCTCGTCGGCAAACAGCTCGATCGGCTCGCTGTCGACCGGCCTGAGTTCGACCAACAGCTCGGTCGCTTCGCTGTCGTCGTCCACGTCGACGGGCCTGTCGTCGGCTAATAGCTCGATCGGCTCGCTGTCCACTTCGACCTCGACGGGCATCAACTCGCTTTCCACGGGCCTGAGCTCGACCAACAGCTCGATCAGCTCGCTCTCGACCGGCCTCAGTTCGACCAACAGCTCGGTGGCTTCGCTGTCGTCGTCCACGTCGACCGGCCTGTCGTCGGCTAACAGCTCGATCAGCTCGCTGTCCACTTCGACCTCGACGGGGATCAACTCGCTGTCCACCGGCCTGAGCTCGACCAACAGTTCGGTTGCTTCGCTCTCGACGTCCACGTCGACCGGTCTCTCATCGGCCAACAGCTCGATCAGCTCGCTCTCGACCGGCCTCAGTTCGACCAACAGCTCGGTGGCTTCGCTGTCGTCGTCCACGTCGACCGGCCTCTCGTCGGCTAACAGCTCGATCAGCTCGCTGTCCACCGGCCTGAGCTCGACCAACAGCTCGGTCGCGTCGCTGTCGACCTCCACGTCGACCGGCCTCTCGTCGGCAAACAGCTCGATTTCGTCGCTCTCCACCTCGACCTCGACCGGCATCAACTCACTGTCCACCGGCCTCAGCACGGTCACGACCAAGACCGACAATCTCGGCACCAGCACGGCCTCCGCCCTCGGCGGCGGTGCGAAGTACGATCCGACGACCGGAACGGTTTCCGCTCCGGCGTACACGACGTACAACGCGAATGGCACGACGTCGACCGCCAGCAGCGTCGGCTCGGCGATCGACAGCATCAACAGCGAGGGCATCAAGTACTTCCACGCGAAGTCGACGGCAGCCGACAGCCAGGCGCTCGGCACCGACTCGGTCGCGATCGGCCCGAATGCCATCGCCAACAACACCGGCGACGTCGCACTCGGCAGCGGCTCCGTCACCGACACGCCCCACGCGACGCCAACGGGTACCGTCGGCGGCGTGACCGCCACGTTCGCGGGCGGCAGTCCGAGCAGCGTGGTGAGCGTCGGCGACGCGGCCACGGGCACCACGCGTCAGATCACCAACGTCGCAGCAGGTCAGATCACGCCGACCAGCACGGACGCGATCAACGGCTCCCAACTCTTCGCGACCAATTCCATCGTGGATTCGCTGTCGACGACAGTGTCGTCGTCCAGCAGCGCAATCTCGTCGCTGTCGACCGGCATCACTTCGTTGTCCACGGGCCTCAGCTCGACCGATAGCTCGGTCGCTTCGCTGTCGACCTCCACGTCGACTGGCCTCTCGTCGGCTAACAGCTCGATCAGCTCGTTGTCCACGTCGACTTCGACGGGTATCAGCTCGCTGTCGACGGGCCTGAGCTCGACCGATAGCTCGGTGGCTTCGCTGTCGACCTCCACGTCGACCGGTCTCTCGTCGGCTAACAGCTCGATTTCGTCGCTGTCCACCTCGACTTCGACGGGTATCAGCTCGTTGTCGACCGGCCTGAGCTCGACCGATAGCTCGGTGGCTTCGCTCTCGACTTCGACGTCGACTGGCCTGTCGTCGGCAAACAGCTCGATCAGCTCGTTGTCCACGTCGACCTCGACGGGCATCAGCTCGCTGTCGACGGGCCTCAGCTCGACCGATAGCTCGGTCGCTTCGCTGTCGACCTCCACGTCGACCGGCCTCTCGTCGGCTAACAGCTCGATTTCGTCGCTGTCCACG